>CAYSXZ010000042.1:0-42891 GCA_964435235.1 Microcaldota archaeon | reverse complement strand
GCTTAGGTTTTACTATTCTTCTTCTATTATACGAAGCGACGAAGCGGACTTAGTTTTTTCTCAGGCTCGCTTCGTCAGTTGATAAGGTTTTTCTTCTGGGCTCGGTTTTTCTTCTGTGCTTAGGTTTTACTATTCTTCTTCTATTATACGAAGCGACGAAGCGGACTTAGTTTTTTCTCAGGCTCGCTTCGTCAGTTGATAAGGTTTTTCTTCTGGGCTCGGTTTTTCTTCTGCACTCTATTTAGAACGCAGGAAGAGAAACCGCAGGCGGTTTCCCTGCGGTTCGGTTGTTAATTAGGTTCTTCTTGGCCGTTCGGAGAGAGCGGCAGGTCTTATATCATAACCGAAATTATCAACGGTTATTTTTATTGTTCCGTTCTTATACGTTTCAAAATATCTAATATTATACTGCTCCATCCCCATTAGTCTTCTAAACGGATTTCTTGTAGATCCTTCAACCTCGCGTGTTTCATCCGAGCAGCCCTCTATAATCATATACTTCGGTTTGCTTGTCTGTAGGAAAAGGGCGATATTAGCAGTACCGGCCCCAACACCATAATAGGGCGCTTCCATAACATCAACACGAATCTTGCTCCCAAGATTATTCACAAGATCGCCCTGCGCGCCAGTCTGAATATTACCCGTAAGAAGAAGGGTAAGATTTCTATCCTCTATTCTTAGGACGATCGCATCATTATTAACATCATCAAAACGATTTCTCGTCTTTGGATTAAGCGCATAAATTTTTATACCATTCAACTCGACAGAATAATTGCGCTCTACAACACGTATGTTCTTTGCTTTGGCAGATATCTTGTTTATCACTGCATTGTAGCTTTCATTAGAGAAATCATTTCCTCCCCACCAAAACTCTTCTACTTCAAATTCATCTATTATACGCGAAAGTCCGCCATACCTTCTTTCATCTCCAGTAGTTGAAACGAGAACATCGATATCATCTATATTTTTACCCTTTAGTTCATCTATAATTCTATTTACGCTTCCAAGAGAACCGCCGTCTACTAGCATGTCAAAATCGCCTTTCTTTATAAAAATAGCGGCCCCATGCTTTCCAGTTGTGTAATCGCATCCATCAATAAAATAGACACCGAGCCTTGCATCAGGTTCATACACATATCCTATACCAGTCCATTCTTCAGTTACATTCTCCTCCTCTGTTGCGGTAACATTCATTGCAACGCTCTCGTTTCTTTCCCCTGTTATTATTACGCTTATAGTTTGATTTGTTTTATTCTCTTTAATCTCAGGCGGTTTTTCCTCTTCTCCTCCACCTATACACCCAAATGCTAAAATCAAGATAAGAATAGTAAGACTAGCTAAAACAACTATCTTCTTCATTCATCACACCCCATACTTGCCGAATGCCTTGTAATCACCCTTTATTCCCTCCCACGCCTCACCGTTCATAAATCGTTCTATTATTTCAATGACTTGTTTTATGCTTACCCTTACTTGCTCTCCAGTATTTCTATATCTGAGCGTGACGCTTCCATCTGTTAATGTATCATAATCGATAGTAACAGAAGCAAGGACGCCTATCTCATCCCCTCTTGCGTATCGCCTTCCTATGCTTCCGCTATCCCTATAAAGAACATCAAACCTCTTCTTCAGGATTGCTGAGACCTCGAGCGCTTTCTTATCCAGTCCATCTTTTTTCATAAGAGGATATACCGCAACCTCATACGGTGCTATAGCTGGAGGGAAGTCGAACCATTCCCAATCCTTCTCTTTCGTCGCCGACCTAAAACAGTGCTCCAGGACACAGAATATAAGTCTATCCACGCCCATAGAAACTTCAAAAACATGCGGCACTATCTTCTTCTTTTCCTGTTCTAAGAAAACAGAAAAATCCTGCCCGCTTAGCCTTGCATGCTGGGAAAGGTCAAAATCAGTTCGATATGCATTTCCTATGGTTTCTATAATTCCAAAAGAGGTTTGAACCTCCATATCTATGTTCCTTTTTGAGTAATGCGGGGTTTCTTCGTTTCCAAGAATCCTAAAATACATTTCAGCCTCATTTATCCCAACCTGTTTATAGAACTCCCACTCCTTCGCAAGGAAATAGGCGAATATCTCGTTTGGCACAATACCCTCGCTCACTACCTCACTCGCAGTTTTCGCACTAATCTTTCCATCCATCTTAAATCGCATTTTTGTTTCAGCAACTGATGAGAAATTTTCTATTCTCGACTCGGAAGGATCGAAGAAATACTCTAGCTCCATCTGTGTAAATTCCCTCATTCGAACAAGCCCCTTGCGTGGCGATATCTCATTCCTAAAACTCCTTCCAACCTGCCCAACAACAAGTGGCAATTTTGTTCCATGGTTCTTGTAAAGGCGGGGAAAGGCAGTGAATATTCCCTGTGCAGTCTCTGGCCTTGCATATGCAGGATAAGAATCAGCACCTATCCCTGTTTTAAACATAAGGTTAAACATGCGCACCTTAGAGAAAGGGCTGCCGCATCTTGGACATTTAAGTCCCTTCTTCCTTATCATCTCATCTAAACTCTCAAGCTTCCCATCCCACTTATAACCATCTACATTGTCTGCTATAAAGGAATCTGCTCTAACAGTAGTTTGGCATTTTTCACATACTGCAATTGGGTCTGCGAATTCGTCTACATGACCGGATGCCTTAAGAACCGGCTCTGGGGTTATTATACTGCTCTCTATCTCAAGATAGCCATTTTCTTTTATGAACATCCTTCGCCAGAGGCGTTCTATCTTCTGTTTGAGCAGTGCTCCAACAGGGCCGTAATCATAGAATCCACCAACAGATCCATACGGTTCATTGCTCGGATAAAATAAAGAACGCTTTAACGCAAGGTCAAATATCTTTTCATGAAGCACCACGTTTCTCTCCCTCCTCTATTCCAAGAATCTTTTCTACTATAGCAGCATATGCAGGTCTTGAAAGGAAATATCCTAAAAGGGAACCGAGAATTGTTGATGTAGCGAATCCTATCACTTCAACAAGATTTGAGAAGAGTAACGGCAGCATGGAAAGAGAGGCTACAATGACATTTGTCTTTATTATAGCAAATGCATGTCCCATCTTCTCATCGAGGTTGTGTTTATCTCTTTTCAGCAATTCATCTGTTATAACTATCTGGGCATCTACACCAACGCCTATAGCCGCTATTATACCGGCCATAGCAGCCAGGTCGATGGTAAAGGAGCCCAATATAGATAGAAGTATTGTAAGTTCTGCAAGGCTTATGGCCACTATGGGCAATGTCGCTCTTATATTCATATATCTTATTCCTATAAGTATAGATATAACTATCAGAGATGCAGCAATCCCTATAAGACTGAGATTAAGAAACTCACTTCCTAAGGAGGCTGGAAGGGTTGTTCTAGACCCTACAGATATCTGGACTGGAAGGGAGCCCCCTTTTAGAATGGATTCTATGCTTTTCTGCTTTTCTAGGGCTTCTGCTCTCTGAGCATTCCGCTCTGTTGCGGTAACCCCGCCAGTTATCGCGTAGTTGTAGTTTGGCATTCCGTTCGTAAGACCAGCAGAAAGTGATGGTGCAGAGAGAAGACCGACAGCCTCTATCTTGTTTACAACGAGTATTCCTGTCCTTGTCCTTATAAATTCTGGTTTCATTTCCTCAAATGGAACTTCTTTTAATTTATACCCGGCGGATATAAGTGCTTCCTTATACTCCCTGGGGGTATCGTTTGCTATTATCGCAAGCGTTTTGTTTGTCCTTGGAACTATAACATTCGTTGTATTCGCTGACCCGTTTGTCATGTTGAGTTCGTCTAAGATGTAAATGTTTATTGTTGCATTTACATTGCTCTTGTTATCTTCCAATCGTAGCGCATCCTTCAAAGCTTTTAACGTCTCTTTCTCACCTGCATCAGATGGAATAGCGCTTCTTAGTTGAGCCCTTGTATAAAATATGTCTGCATCCATCGGTCTATCTAAGTACATATAGACAGGATAATCCGCCTTACCGAATGCCGCAGCGGCAAACTGTTCCGCCCCCTTTCGATCTACTGAAAAGGCAACCCCCCAAGCAGCACCGGAGCGACTAAGCTGGTCCCCGCTCACAGGAGTTATTGATGTGGAGAATATATGATCTCCTGTTATCGCCAGTTTTCCATCTACAATTCCCATGTAAACTCCTTGATGAGCAAGGACGCTTTCAATAAATGCTATTCTTTCCTCATCGCTACTTGGTATTTCAACATTTATCTGGGTGTTTCCGACACCGTAAACCTTAACTTCAGTAAGACCAAGAACGCTAACTCTCTTTTTTATTGCCTGCACAACTTCGTTCATCGTGGTTTGATCAACGGAATGCTCTAATATAATCGGTATTCTAGTTCCCCCGCTAAAATCTATGCCAAATTTTAAACCATTTATCCAAATATTAGTAAACGCGAGAATTACAAGAAATAGAAGCCCGATAAGTTTTATGTTGCGCTCCTTCCAGAATAAGGAGAGCCCACCAAAAACAAAAATTGCACATATCAGTAGGAGGCCGGGTGCTGGCTTGTATCCGTATGGTAAAATACCGACCTTGTATAAGATCTTGTATAATAATGATAAAATACCGACCTTGTATGATAAAATACCGACCATGAAGAAGAGTAAGAGAAAGAGCATGAACAAAAATTTCTTATCCTTATAAAACTCCATTAGACCTCACCCTTCTTCTCTGCATACCAAAGGAGCATGACTGCATTTATCCCCCATGTTGCTATTATATCTCCTACAAGGCCAGAAAGCGCTACAGCAGATATTTCGTAATAGGTTGGAATGTGGGTTAGGGTTGCAAGTATAAAAAGAGTTCCAAACGCAACCATCGCCATAATCGACATCGTTATTCCTGTTTTCATCGCTTCATATGCTTTCTCTCTTGGGTTTCCCTTTCTTTTTAGCATTCTCATAGTAAGTAGGATATCGGTATCGAGTGAGAACCCAACAAGCATAAGAAGCGCTGCGAAGGAAGGAAGGGTAAAAGGTATTCCAAATAACCCCATTGCACCAAGCGCTATTATAACGTCGCACGTTGCCCCTGTTATTACTGCTATGCTCGGGATAACTGCTCTGAAAAAGATAAAAACAAAACCAGCGCTAAGTAAAGCAGAAAGAATAGCCACTCTTATCGCTGTATCTATGAAATGAGCAGTAAGGGCTGGGCTTACTGTCTGAACCGAAATAGAAGTGTAATCTACGTATTTATTTACGAATTTCATTATAGAATCCTGATAATCGGAATAGACCTTCTTGTAAGAATTCGCAAACTCCTTCTCGAGTTCGTTTACTCCAGCAAAAGAATCAGCCTTTACATTCTTGTTTGCTAGCACAAAGATTTCATCTGCCAATTTGTTTATTTCCTCCCTTTTTTCCAAATAATCTTTTTTCTTGCTTTCGTTCATCTCTCCTTCTATTTCAAGCCTCGTTACCTCTGGTAGCATCTTCTCAAATTCTTCTTTTAACCTATCCGCTTTCACTAGATTTTCGCTCTGCGGAAATTTAACTTCGGCTTTATAACCAACTGCAGTTTCGAAAACCTTTACATCAGCATCTAGCCCTTCTGATTTGAGTTGCTGTTCTAGGAGGGCAGGATCTATTTTTTGATTGAGCGTAAGTGATAGAAGCGTTCCGCCCTTAAAATCAACTCCGAGCTCTATCCTTGGTATGAAAAACAAAGAGGCAACTAGCAAAAGTAGCGGTAGCAGTACCAGTCTTTTGTAATCACCTATGAATATATTCGGTAGCTCCATTCTCTCACAACGAATTAGCTCTAACGCTTCTTTCTTTTCTTCCCTTTCTTCTCTTCAATCTTTTTAGATGGAATATTCTCTCCTCCACTAGGAACGATCAGAGGGGGTGGGACCAGATGTGGTGGAAGACCGAATGGCCTTGTGAGAAAAAGTGCTGTCACTGCAGCGTTCGCGTTAATTATGTTTATTGCATTTGCACAAAGCTCCACTAGAATTTCCTTTTTCTTCTCCCATACCTCAACAAAACGTTTTATGTTCCCAGGTTCATCAACACAGAAAGCAATCCCTCTTATTTTTACTGATGCAACGTCTGGTAAATATCCAAGATGATAGGTGAATACAATAGATACAGTTCTATCATCATATTTTGTTACGTTGTCTACATTTAACCCAACTTCAAAAGTGGGCACTGGATTTTCATTAACGACAAGTATCTCAGCCGCAGTGAACCTCATACTAACCATTTCAAGCATATTAAACACCGCATCTCATTCTATTAATGTTTATGATTAAATAGATTACGCTTTAGGCTGTTGCTTACTGCGCTCCCGAATGCACTACATCTTCCCTTGTCTGTAGTAAGCTTTTTAAATTTTAAACCACTTATCTATATTTATGATAACAACAAAGAAAGGCGAAAAAGAAAGGTCTTCAAAATTGATACGTAAGTTTACAAGATACGCGGCGATGCTGGAAACGGTTTTTATTCTATCAGCTTCCAATTATCATCTGGTTTTATAAAGAATAAAGAAGATAATGTTGTTATGGCGCAGGTATTTAAGGAAAAGGAGGATATAACAAAGGATATAAAAGAAGCAATAAATCGTATCCTCAGCTATCTTAAAACTGGTGACAATAAAGAATTAGAAGCGTTCAGAAGCACAGCAAGAAAATATCCCATATCTTATAAAGAAGAAAGTAAATCGGCGCGTTTTACCTTCTATTTCGTAAAATCTCTCGAGGATTACGCAGAGGGCGACCCTGGCCTAAAAGAATTTCTCGATGTTTATGGAAAAAAAAGGTCGCTTAACCCGATTCTCTTTGCAAAGGATTTAGAACGCCTATACTCCGAAGCAAAAAGAGAAGATGCAGAAAAGCAGTATGGTTCTGAGATATGCAAGAAATTCATAAATCTAGTAACATGGCGTCTTGCCTCTTACGCAAGCGATATTACTGCAGAAGCCTTTACAAAAGGGGATCTTGGTAGTGCCCTGACAGAACTCTCTCGCATTGGAAAAATAAGTCCTCTTGGCAAACCTATAACAGAGTACGAGAGATTCGAACTGCTCTATGACGAAATGCTTAGAAAGAAAATGCCAAAAGAAGGAGAGGAACTTTGGAATCTATATGAGGCCGCAGTGGAGAAACCAAGAGTAAGGGATTTCCTATTCGAAATAAAATATTGCATGGAAGGAGGAGCCAAAAGCGAATTTGAAAAGAAATACGGAACTGATTTTGTGGCTAAAGTGACGACGTTATTCCAATCAAAGCTACCAACCATTCTACAAAAGGTTGCGACCTCGTCTGATCTGGTCTCCTTGTTTGAGGAGGGAAGGTTCGTAGAATTTTTAGAAAAGACAGGCATACCTTCATCACCCATAGGACAGGTGCAGGAGAAGGATTCTGCAAGGATTCAGGCGTTTCAAATAATATTCAACAAACATCTTTTGAAAAATGCGGATTTTTTGGATTATGTTAGTTCATCTAAAGCGTATAAGAAGGCTTTTAAGGAAAATATAAAGGAAGACGGAAATAACCAAAGCGCAACAACTGCGATCAAAGCCGTTAGGTCATTTCTCATCGATAAAAGTGATGACCCAGAATTTGTAGGAAGGCTTTGCGATGCGTGGATAAACCCAGAGGAACTTAAAAAAGGAAAAAAGGCGGTGCTCGATGCACTTTCTTTGAAAGCCCTCATGGTCTATCTTGGAATAGAAGAAAAAATACCGCCGCTTGAAGATCAGGAGAAAGGGCTTACAAAGATGCTTTCAAGCATCTATGAAAATATGAAAGGGTGGGTTAAGGAGAAGGAAAAAGAAGGTTTTGTTATTAGAAATCTATATAACCTTGTAAGCTACGTTGCTGATGCTCTACAAAAAGGTTCGGTAAAATCGCTAGAAAATTGGTTGGACAAGCAGCTAGAACTTTTCTGGAAGAGCGGATACATTCGTGTAAGTTCATCCTTTAAACCAAGCGAGATCTCAGAATCTTTATTAAGCGGTCGGAATATGGGAGAGGCACTCGATAAGCTTATAACTGGAAAGGAACCTATAAGCACAAACACAACTGGACTTGTGAACGAAGTACGCGTTCGCGCTCTCGAACTTTTCCTATGGAGATTTGTAAAAGATGTTGACTCCTATATACCTGCTGAAAAATTCAATGATGTTGTTAAAGGTCTGAAGGAAACGAAGATAAACCTCGACGGAAAATTTGGAGGAGAAGAAGCAAACGCAATTTGGATAATACAAGGTTTTCTTTGGTCCTATGCTAAAACAGACAATGTATTCTATGGTGCACTTGACGATATAGGAATAACTGCGAAGGATCTAACACAAACTAAGAGTTTTGATGAAAAAACTGCAAAAGCACTCGCAGCGTATATTTCAATTAAAAAAGGAACATGGGAAAGCGAGAAAGCCGGCTTAGTAGAGAGAAAAGAAAAAAAGGAAGAAGAGAAACCTGCACTTGGCGGAAAGGAAATGCCGAAACCAACAACAGAGAAAAAAGATATCGTTTGGTAGGCAAGAAAATTTATGGGTGGGGGATTTAAAAAATTCATATCAGTCATGCTTATAGCTGGGCAGTTGAACCTCTGGCAGACAAATTACTCCTTAGCTGAGCAGATTAAAAGGTTTAAAAGCAGTTCAGAACAGAATTATAGTATGGCATCCAACCAAAAAATGCTTGAGAAAAAAGAGGAAGGCTTTTCCTCCCTTCAAAAAATGAAAGAGGCAGCTGAAAAACTATTAAAGACCAAACAAAAGGACCTTCCAAAGGAACTTGAAAAATATCCTAAATATAAACTTGGCCAGCTTTCTGTATATCTTCTATTCGAGTTTTACAAATTACCAATAAAAGAAAGACAGGAAAGCGATTATGGAAAGAAGCTTTATTTTATTATAGGTAACATTTATGGTTATAAAGAAGACCCGCAGTTTAAGGCAGGGATGAATAGTCAGATAGAAAAGCCATTCGTAGCAGAAAAAACAAAGTTCGAAGAATTTGTAGTCGTCTTAACGCAAAACTACAGTTCATACCGTAGTGGAGAAGAAGAAAGTGGAAAAACACCAATCCCATTCTTTCAATATCTTTTAGAAGGCTATGACCAAAAAATACCCCCAACCCTCATAGTACCATCTAAAATCGATGTCATTCCGCTAATAGATGATAAAACCCTAAATGAGTTCATAGATAAGTTGAGGGTTAGCGGTATAGACAAGAGTGCAACAAGAAAAGATAAGATTGAAAAATTGACAGAGGCTTTCGGCTCTTTCTTTAAGAAAGATACAGAATCAGCAAAAGAGATAATGAAAGCATTCATCTATTATTATTACAAACTCGAAAAGAAAGAAAAAAAACAAGCATTTGCAGATTGGCTACTCAAACTCAGCGAAACAGATAGAGAAAAACTTGCTTCAGATATATCGGCAAGGGCTAAGATAAAAGGACCAATCCTTCCGACAAAAATCGTAGAAGATGCTTTCAAAAAATCAAAAGAAGCAAGAAAAGCAGCAGAGGATGAACTTGCAAAACTAAAGAAGGAATTGAATAACTACTCTATTGGCATCAGGTCATATGATATAGAGAAATTCATAGAAACATTCGAAAAAAACCCAACCGGAGAAAAGCTCGAGGCGGTAGAAAGGAAGTATGAGTATATAAAAAAGAAAAAGGAATATTTAGAAAAACTATCTGAATTAAAACCAGAGGATGCAAAAAAAGAAAAAGCTGAAGAGGAGATTAAAAAACTCGAGAAAGAAATCATCGTTCTGTCCGATTGGCTTAACAAATACAGTTTATCTGAATATACTAAAAAGGGAACGCTAGAAGAACAACTTGCAGCACTACGTGCTGGTCTTGTCTACATCCAATCAGAATATCTTACAATCAGTAAGGAAAACTTAAAATTTGTAGAATTCTTAGAGAAACTTTCCTCTGAAAATCCAGAACTTTACAGATTATTTGCAAACTACCTTCTTACAATAGACAAAACAACCGGCAGATTCTTCGATGGCCTTGACCCAGAGTCAAAGAGATTTACAAATGAGCTGAAAGAGAGAATAATAAAAACATTTAAATACACAAACATAAATGCTGGAAATCAGTGGTGGCAGCAAACCTACAGGGATAAACTTCCAATAGAAGAAGTAAAAAGCGAGCAGGAGAAGGTCCTTCTTCAAAACAGTGCCCAATTAGATTCTCTCCAAGCAGTGATGTTCAACAAATATATAGAAGCAGTAGGAAGAAATGGTGTAGGGAGCCAGGAGGAACAAAAGACAGTTGTGCTATCTGTTGCTACGCTTTCCGCGCTCCATCCACTTCTTACAGTGAAATATTTTGGTGCAATAACAAATCTCGCAGAAATATGCAAGGACAACCCAAGCATCTACTCCCAAGCACTCATCGAACTTGCAGTTAATATAAAAGGACAGGCAATGCCTATCCTTGAGAGGACCTCCCCATCTCAGATTCTCCCAGCCAATGTTAGAATGATAATAAATAGACTTTCATATGCTCTTGACGAGATAGCAAAATTAGAACCTTCAGAACTTTCACGCTTTTCACGCTACGACCTCCTCAACAGAAACCTTTACATAGAACCTCAAGCACCTTTTCTGATAAAACAAAAACCACCAGGATGGAAGCCTTCTTTGCTTGTTCCTGAAGAATACGCTCCATTGGGAACGTACCCATATTTTCTTCCCCCGTATATTTATTCAGTGCCACCACGAACACCATTTACAACTGGTGGTGTATTCAACGCGACACCATACCAACCCGCAGGTGGTGGTATAACCCTCCCGCAATTTAATCTTTTTCAAGTATACCCTGCTACAGGACTAGTTGGAACTACTTTCAAAACTTATCTAGAACCAACACATCCACATCTTGTTCCGCCGGATTACCTACCAGGCACTTACATCTCAGCCATCAGCCCAGCTCGTCTTCTTAGTGATATAAACAAAGCGTTTATTTCTCCTCTTCCATTAGAATACGCAAGTCTTAGCCAAGTAATAGGTGGCGGTGGCGCAGCAGGCGTTGTCGGTAAAAAAGAAAAGAGGGAAGAAGAGGTATGGAATATAGGTGCAGCAGGTCTAGGGTCAATAATTACTCCAACAGGAGGAACTGCTTTTGGAGGAGCGTATGAAACTGGAGGACATGCCTTCCTTGGCGGAACGATGATAGGAACACGAATCGGCCGCATAAAGGAGGAAGAGGGAGAACTAGGCATAGACAGTGCTGTCGGAGGATACGAAGAGTTGGATGACGGCACAAAAAAACTTCTTTATAACACGATTATGCAGGCATGGCATCCAGAAAATCCGAGCGAACTCATAATTACTGTTAATAGACAAGAAACTGCAGAAAAAAAAGCATGGATGACCGGAAGGTCATTCTTCATAGCCAAGGACGGCACCATTCTTGAACTCAAAGGCGGGGTTAATGATTTTGTAAAAATGTTAAACTACTTTGCTGGTTATATGGACGAATTTTATAAGACACCCGCAACGGCTGCATGGAATATAGAGCCAAAGATAGATACACTTAAAACAAAAGGAACTGGTGGAGGTGCACTCGCTATCGACATAGGAAAATCTGCATTATTGACCCACATGCAGATAATCCCGTTTATAACTGCCGAAGAAAAAGAGTTGCAACCGTTCCTTATCCAATGGACTGGCGGGTATGCTAAAACCATAGAAGGCGAGAAAGGGAAGAAAACAAGAGTTGTCGAGGCAGTTTTACCAGGAAAGATGCTCATAATGAAAGGAGGAGGAACGAAGGAAGAACAGTACACGATGCAGGATGCAGTTTTTACGATAAGACAGGTAGAAGGTCCAAGAGCATGGGAGCTTACTTTCGGTGGTGGAGCCGGACAGGTTGCAAAGAAATGGATTGAAGAAAGTGAAGCAGGCACTGTGAAGGTAGCAACGACAGATTGGATAGGTAGGGGTGGTTTCTTCTTAAAGATGCAAGCACCAAAAACAAGCGCTGGCGGAGGTCTTTATTACGAGGGAGGGCCAGTAGACTTCGAATCAATCGCCATGCTCCAAGAGGCGGAAAATGCAAGGGCATACATAGAAAGCCTCCATAGATTAGGCATGACCATCTATGGTAGCAAGGAGGTAGCGGCAAGGATGGTGCTTGGTGGTCTTGCCCATCTCGTCCCGCAGTTCACATATACTAAGGAGAAAGGATATGAATACGACACAATGTTCTGGAGATTCATCGGTTTCTTAAAGGGTCTTGAGAGTGTTGGTAAGATAGATGTACAAAGATTTTCAAATTATGATCAGATAAAACAGGACTATGAGACCCTTATGTCAAGGGTTAACCAAGATCCAACTCAAGCAGAAGCACTCATAACAGAATTTAAAAATAAATATATAAAGCAGATGAAACAGATATTTGACAAATACTATCTTGGTGCGCAGATAGGAAAGAACTTCTCTCTCGAATTCAGCCTTATAACAAGAGAGAAGGAATCCGAGTGGGCGGAGCAAAAACTTAACACCGTATATGGAAGGACTCTTTTCACATGGGGCTCTGGCTTTATAAGAGCATTCACATCAATTCCTGTTTGGGGGCCTACTGGAATTGCTGGGGCTACAGAAATAGGAATTGCTGGAGCAGGGGTTGGTTTCGAATTCCTTAACGGTTTCTTCTTTCAGAGAGTAGCGCTTGATGCAGGTGCGCTTTTTGCACTATCAACAAAAGAAGGTAAAACAAAATTCTTGGCAGTAGCAAACGAAGGTATAAAAACAGGTTATTTTGTGCAAGGCGCAGTTCTACTTTTCTCAAACATACTGGAAGATTCAAAAAGGTACAAAAAACTAGAAAGAAATTACGAAGAATATTCGAAGGCAATCGAATTCGGTAAATTCTCTCATATACCAGAAGAAGTAAGATTATTCATCTATAACGAAATTCCAAAAGGAATAATTGGAGAGAAACTCTTAGAGAAGATAAAGGATGGCGACGACCTTTCGCCAGGATCATTCACAGACACCCAAAAGGATGCGCTAACTGACGCGCTATATCGCTGGTTCTATGACAAGAAGACTGAAATTGAGAAAGATTTCAACGGCAATGTAAGATCATATCTTGGTGCAAGCTACTACCACATTTCTGACAAAAACTATTGGGACATTGCAGGATTTGTAGAATTGGTAGATAAACTTCAGGCGTATACCATAGTAGCAGGGCGTGAGAAGGTGAGCACTTTTTCAGGCGTAGAGTTTAAGCTTAAAAGCGGAAAAACGGAATGGGGAATTGGCGGAATTCTTGGCGTTACTGGAAAAGAGGAGATAGGTGGTGGATTATCTGCATCGGTTGCATTCAAACTAGGTAACCTACTTCCTGCAAAAGTTAGTGCATTGGCGTACGGTACAAGTACATATCCTCCGTATTACACAAGCCCTGCATACCCACCATACAAATCTACAAGGACGCCAGAATTCGGAGTTCTTGTTTTATTTACAATCGGCAGCGGTGGACCTCTTCCAACATCAGTGCAGGTTCCACCAATGACCGGATATCCTTGGAGATAAGATATTAAAATGATAATGCGATGAATTTGCAGGTGGATGTCATGAAGCTGGAATTTTTGGATTTTGAATATGCAGAAGCAAGAAAGAGGAGCAACACATTCGCTGAGAGTATGAACATTAATGTAGATGTTACAGATGCGAAATTTGAAGACAATTCGTTAAGCATAGCCTTCAATTATACTGTTGCATATTCGGATCAAAGCTACATAAGGATTAGTGGAAAAGCAAGGTTCAGCGGTGCGGATGCAAAAACAGCCTTTAATGAATGGGAAAAGACGAAAAGGATAACCGGGACTCCTGGAGAACAAATAGTAAATGCGATAAACTACAGTGCATCAATAAATTCTATTTTCATAGCAAGGATATTCAACCTAACCCCGCCGATAGTGCCGCCAACTATAATATTTAAACAAAAGGAGAAGGGTAGAAAGGGTTGAAACAAGACGTTCATGTTATCGGTGCAGGGCCTGCAGGATGCATCGCCGCAATAAATGCTTTGAAAGCAGGCTACGATGTTCTAATTTCTGAGGAGCATGGCCCAGACGAGTTCAAAAAAAATTGCTCAGGCCTTTTTTCAATTAGTGGCCTTGAAACGTTGAAGAAATACATCGACTACAAGAAATTTATAATAAATAAGATAAGAGGCGCAAACATATTCTTTAATGATGTCCTCTTCAAAGTGAGGAGAAACGAGCCAGTCGCTTATGTTTGCGATAGGGCTGGCTTTGATAAAGAACTCGCGGCCAACGCTGAGAATATCGGAGTAAAAATTTTTTACAAAGAGCGAATCAAAGACCAATTTCGCTCAAACAACATAATAGGTGCGGATGGTGCAAATTCTGTTGTCGCAGAGTATTTTGGCTTTCCTAGGATTTGTCGGTATGTAATAACGCTACAAAAAATTATAGAGTACAGAAAAGAGGAGAGTGACGTCGTGGACGTTTATCTCTCGTCAAAAATACCTGGTTTTTTTGGTTGGGCCATACCACAAAACGAAGAAAAGATTGAAATAGGGGTTGGCGTAGAATCACCAAACAATGTTCGGGAAGCATGGAATTATTTTCTAAAAATAAATAATGTTAAAGCAGAAAATCCAAAAGGTTGCATCATACCTGTTGAGACGAGAAAGCGGACTGGTAAGGAGCTTTGCGGAAAAAATATTATTCTTGTAGGGGATGCAGCAGGACAGGTAAAGGCATCGACTGGCGGGGGCGTTTTATTTGGGGCATGGTGTGCAGAGATTGCAGGAAGAAACATCAAAAAACCAAGATGGTACGAGCTCGAATGGCGTGCGCGCTTCGGTCATGAGTTAGTCCTTCATAGAAAGATAAGGGATTACATAAACAATTTAGATGATAAACAGTTGAGCGAGGTGGGCAAGAGGCTTATCGATTTTGGTATAAACGACTATCTCGAAAAATACGGGGACATGGATAAACCAAGTAGGTTAATAAAACCAGAAATTCTCATATACTTACTAAATATTCCTGGTTTTTGCAGATAGAAATCAAAGTCTTATCCATCCATCTTTTTTTCCAACAATGATATAATCGAATTTTGTAAATATCCCATTTTCTATTATTCCAGGAATGGATTTAAGTTCTATCTCGGTTTTCTTAGGATCTTCTACTCTCATCCACATATCTATTATAAAACAGCCGTTATCGCTGATTACGGGCCCAAGCTTTTTCTCTGCCATTCTTATCTTTGGTTTGTGTTCAGCAAGCTGTTTTAACACTATAGGGGTAGCGAACGGTAATACCTCTAATGCAACATTGCCTTCGAGCGTCTTCTGCACCTTCCCCTCGTCAACAATTACTATGAATTTTTTTGCATTGTAATCTATTATCTTTTCTCTCGTAAGCGCCCCGCCTCCGCCCTTCAACAAAGCTGTTTTTGTGACCTTGTCAGCGCCATCGACAGCTAAATCTATCTCGCTTATTGCATCAGGTTCTGTTACCCAAAGGCCATTCTCTATTGCAAACATCCTAGTGTCGAATGAGGTGGTAACGCAACAAATGCTTAGTTTTTCCTTTCTCACTTTATCTGCAAGCAGCTTAATAAATTCACGAACAGTGCTTCCGCTTCCAAGTCCTATACACATTCCATTTTTTACCTTTTCAAGCGCGCCCTTTGCAGCATTTGTCTTTTCATCGCTCATACATCATTCCCTATTTTACTTTATGCAGCGTTATGTTGTTTCCTTCCTGTCTCAGTATCTCAAGAACATCTCCGTTCTTATTTGCTATGGATATCTCAGTATAATCATCGCTTACCCTAAAGGTTAGAATGCGAGGACGAGCATCGAGCATGATCATTACAGTGTATATCTTCTCTTTATTGTCATATGCATACTGAATCTTACAATTCTTGAAAAGGTCTTCTTTCATAAAATCACCTAAAACAGTAGGTGTCCTATTTCACTGTTCTTCTTTAGATTTGAAAGGAAGTTTCTTCCCTCCGGCGTTTTTTCAAGTTGTCCTCTAAAAAACTCAGTAAATTCTATTGCAACCTTTGTCGCATTTCTTTCAGCTTCCGTTACCGCTCCCGCAGCAGTCTTCTTTACCTCTTTAGGAATAGGCTTTGGAATAATCTTTAGCCTTCCGACTTCTTCTCTTTCTTCTCTTGCCTGCGGCGGTTTGGTAATCGTAATCCTCGGCAATTCCGATTCTTCCTTTTCTTTCTCTTTTGGCGCAACCATACGACCACACATAAAATTATGTAAGCATAATGATTTAAATTCGAAGTGCTCTAAGCTTTTCGGTGATGCGCTATGGCTAAAAAAATCTTGATGATTGTTGCTCCTGTAAACTACAGAGACGAAGAGCTTGAGATACCGAAGGCTCATTTTGAAAAGAGCAATTTTAATGTGATTATAGCAAGTACTAAAAAGGGAACGTGCAAAGGAATGCTGGGAGGGAACGCAGAAGCTACCGTTTCGTTAAACGAAATAAGGGTAGATGACTACGATGGAATTATTTTTGTTGGCGGGTCCGGAACACCGCTTGTAAGGAAGGAGGAAAAGGCGCTCGAGATTGCACGGGAAGGGGTTGCGAAAGGAAAGTTGGTTGGAGCGATTTGCTGGGCCCCAACAATCCTCGCAAAGGCAGGTGTTTTAAAGGGGAAAAAAGCAACCGTTTGGTTAGGGCCGGATAACGAATTTGGCATCGGAACAGATAAGGTTATCGAGAAGTTTGGCGGTGTGTACGTTGATCAACCAGTAGTTGTTGACGAAAAGATAGTAACAGCTGACGGCCCGCGCTCTGCAAAAAAATTCGCAGAGGAGATAGAAAAACTCTTAAGATGACCTAAAGCGTCTCAGTGAGGTATTTTACAGCATTCTTAAATATTCTCAACCCAATTGCTTCTTTAATGCCGCCGAAGGGCCAGTATGGGCAATTTTGGGGAATATTAAAAGCTTCTGGATGCGGCATAAGGCCAAATACCCTCCCACTTTCATCACATACCCCTGCAATCCCGTCTAAAGAACCATTCGGATTATCAGGATAAGTTGTTGTCACCCTACCGTATCTGTCTACATATTGAAGGGTAACGAGGTTCTTTTCGTGCATCATCTTTAAAATTTCATCAGAAGTAAAAAATTTTCCTTCACCATGTCTCACAGGAAGGAGAAGATGACTCATCTCTCGAGTAAAAACACAAGGAGATTTTTGATTCACTTTAAGAAAGACCCATCTGTCCTCGAATTTACCAGAGTCGTTCCCCATAAGCGTTGCACGCTGTTGGAAATCCAGTATCGGAAGGAGACCAAGTTTGACTAAGACTTGAAAGCCGTTGCACACTCCGATTACGAGTTTCTTCGAATTAACAAATTCTTTTATTTGATCGTGTAGTCGATATCTCAGCTTGTTTGCAAGAACCCTACCAGAACCCAAATCGTCTCCAAACGAAAAGCCACCAGGAAAAAATAAAAGTCCATAATCTTCGAGAATTCTCGGATTTTCTATTATACTATTAATATGCACTATGTCAGCTATTCCACCGCTCTTTTCAAATGCATACTTACTCTCCTGCTCGCAATTAATTCCGTATCCAGTAGCGATGAGCGCTTTGGCAGAACCCATAATTTCTATTAGCAATAGAACAAATAAAAAACTAGACCTTCTTCAAACCACGGATTCCTTCAAAATTCGCTGGCTTTTTTGTATAAAGATATGCATCGTTTGCAATACAGATTGCAGCCACCACTATAGATTCGGCTGGCGGGTCTACTTTTCTTTCTTTTAATTCGTTGCTTATCCTGCTTGCAAGAACAGCAGCCTTCCTATCAAATGGAAGAATTGTTATATTGTTTGCGAACGATACTACAACATCTTTTTTGTTCACCGCTTCGAGGAGGTTGTAAAGGGTTATACTAGAGATGCATATCTCCTCTCTGTTTGCATAGTAATTCATCTTCTCTACAGTTGCTGGTTCCCCCCTAAGAAAATCGAGCGCAGTATCAAAATCTAAGCATATCCTCTCCACTATCTCACCAGTAGCCTCTCTCTTCTCATGTGCTCAATAGCCTTTCTATCAATATCATCGTTGTTTATACTTCCAGCAAAAGAGAGGATCTGCTTTCTCTCATCTCTAGCTTCTTTCAGAAGGTAGCGTATCGCTTTGCTAAAGCTCATTCCTTTAGATTTTTTTAGCTGGTAAAGTTCTGCGTATACATCATCCATTATTGTTATGACCTTTACCATGGGATCGATTTTTTTTCTGCAATACATTTAATAAATGTATTTATTTTATAACCTCGAATTCTCCTAATATGTTATGTTTTAACAAATATTAAGTTTCTATTTCTTCGAATAAAAAACAAAACTATTTAAATGCTCGTCATCCGAGGAAAATCTACCTCCCAGCGAGATGATTGTTTTTCTCAGTGGGAGAGAACGGCTACTAAGGTGTATAAATATGGAAGATTTGGTTAAATCTGTTATGGGGGAAACAACCTCCTCTGAGGAAAAGAATCCGGAAGCGATGAGTTCGGAATCGATTAAGATCGTGACTGTAGGTGTCGGCGGTGCTGGAAACAACACCATAAACAGGTTGATTAAGTCTGGTGTTAAAGGCACAGAACTCGTGGCTGTAAATACAGATAAGCAGCACCTCAACATTATTCATGAAAGAGCAAAAAAGGTTCTTATAGGAAAGAGCGTGACAAAAGGTCTAGGGGCAGGCGGCTATCCAGAAATCGGTGCAAAATCCGCAGAGGTGGATAGACCGTTGATAGAGAAAGAACTCGAAGGAGCGCACCTGGTTTTCATCTGCGCCGGTATGGGCGGAGGAACCGGTGGTGGGGCGGCACCGATTGTTGCAAACATCGCAAAAGAGCAGGGGGCAATAGTCGTCGCAATGGTCACCTACCCATTCTCTCTCGAAAGGGCTAGGAAGAAGAAGGCTGACGAAGGAATAAAACAACTTAAGAAATACTGCGACTCCGTAATTATACTTGATAACAACAGGCTTGTTCAGCTCGTTCCAAATCTACCAATGGCAGAGGCTTTCTCTGTTGCAGATGAGATCCTCGCAAGAGCGATAAGCGGATTAGTGTGGACAATTACCCAACCGTCCCTTATTAACATCGACTTTGCAGATGTAAGGGCAATTATGGAAGGCGGCGGTGTCGGATTCATTGCAGTAGGTGAAGGAAAAGGTAACGATAAGGTTCGCGCTGCTGCTGACGGCGTAATAAAGAACAGGCTTCTTGACGTAGATTTTGAAGGAGCTAAGGGCGCGCTCATCCACATTTCAGGTGGCTCTGACCTTACGCTTGGCGATGCGATAAAAGCAGGAGAGATAATAACAGAAAAGATGGACGCAGAGGCAAATGTTAAGTGGGGCGCCAGAATAATAAACAACTATGAAGGTAAGCTCGAGATAGTTGCAATCGTAACTGGCGTAAAGGGCGCGTCCATTGCAGGCAGTTCTTATTCAACAGAGGAAGAATCGAGTGGTCTTCCGCAGTACGGCGAGGACCTCGAGGTTCTTGGTTGAATTCTCTCTTTCTTTTTTTCTTTTTCTTATTCAACTTAGTGCATTTCCTATCATAAATTTCTCTAGTAATCGTGATGCCTTCCTCTTTTTATCTACAACTAAGGCGAATATCCCATGATTCTCGTCTGATATTATCTCTGAGCAATCCTCTATCCGAACCTTCTTTCTCTCAAGTATTTCGATTATTCTAGCAAACGATTTAAGGCGATCAGGCACCTTTATCACTATTGTATCTAACTCCATTGTGTTGTAGCCATTACTTTCTAGCACCGTCTTTGCTTTTTTTGGATCTTTAACCGTTATTGAAAGTATGGCCTTTCCTCCTACAAGGTCTACATCTACGGTGTCTATTCCCATTCCGGATTTGCTGAGTATGTAAGATATATCACTAAGTAGACCAGGCCGGTCATCAGTTACGACCACAACTGGCTTCATCGAAATCACCGAGATGAACTCTATTAGAGATATCCTCTTATATCTTCTGAGATGCTGTCTAATACTTTAAATGTTTCATACCCCTCTTGTGTACCCACAACGAACACTCTTACCTTGGCTTTGTTAATACTCTTCATTATTTCTACCTTCTCCATACTACTTAGCGGTATACCTTCGCTACCAAGAAGATCCCTCATCTTTATAGCAGCAGCTACTATTGTACCGTGCTTCGAAGAAACGCCATTTCTAAGAAGAGCACTCGCGCTCTCAAGCTCCTCCGCAAGCTGATATAACCTCTTCTTTGTTTCCTCTATTTCTTCCTCGCTTTTTATTCCCGGTTTTCCAGTGAAAATAGATCTTATAGAACCAAACATATCTTCCACCTCCAATATTACTTTTATTTGTTCATATATTAATATGTTTCGATAATTTTTATGTGCAAAATCACATTTTTTATGGGAATTGTTGCTGTATAACTGTAAAAACGCTTGTTTTTTTATAACATTTTCTAAATTTTACTGGTCCGCGACACTCTTATCTCGGCTTCCCTAAGAATAAGTTTAAAATCTCTGCTAGCTTAATCGAAACCATGGCTATGAAAGTCACCCCGTGGGAAGTTGAAGGAAGGATAGATTACGATAAACTCATAAAGGAGTTTGGGACGAAAAAGATAGATGATGCTCTCAAGCAGAGACTTGAGAGGCTTGCCGGTGAAAGCCACGTAATGTTGAGACGTGGTTTTATATTCTCGCATAGAGACCTTGACCTTGTCCTTGACGATTACGAGAAGGGCGAAGGCTTTTTCCTCTATACAGGAAGAGGGCCGAGTGGTCCTATGCACATAGGTCATCTCCTTCCCCTTATATTTACAAAGTGGCTTCAGGACAGATTCGGTGTCAATCTTTACATAGAGATAACGGACGATGAGAAATTTTTATTCAAGCGAGAACTAAGTTGGGAAGACGTAAGCCGCTATTCAATTGAAAACGCTCTCGATATAGCAGCTGTAGGTTTCGACCCTAACAGGACATTCATATTCAGGGATAGCGAATATGTCGGCCATTGCTACCCTCTTCTTATGAAGATAGCAAAGAAGGTGACATTTTCTACAGCAAAGGCGGTTTTCGGTTTTACGAACGAAGCAAACATCGGTCAGATATTCTATCCTGCATACCAAGTCGTCCCAACATTTTTTGAGAAGAAGCGCTGCCTCATTCCAAATGCCATCGACCAGGATCCTTATTGGCGAATCCAGCGCGACATAGCAGAAGGGCTTGGTTTCAAGAAGACCGCGGCCATTCATTCAAAATTCATCCCTCCACTTCAAGGAACCGAAGGGAAGATGAGCTCAAGCGTAGCAGACACAGCGATATGGTTGAATGATGATGAGAAAACTGTTAGCAAAAAGATAATGAAATACGCATTCTCAGGAGGACAACCAACAGTTGAGGAGCACAGAAGGAAGGGAGGAAATCCAGATATAGACGTTCCGTTTCAGTGGCTCAAACTCCTTTTTGAACCAGACGACTCAAGGTTGAAATCTATCGAAGAGGATTACCGTTCTGGAAAACTACTTACAGGAGAGTTAAAACAGCTTCTCATAGAAAAACTGAACAAATTCCTAGCAGAGCACAGGGAGAGAAGAGAAAAGGTAGATATAGAAAAATACACAAAGACAGGAAGGCTTGCCCAGAAGATGTGGGAAACGTATTACTGATTAGTTGAAATTAGTTGATTATCTCCATACTTTTTGGAATGTTTGAACGTATGAACGCCAAGGTTCTCTCGATGGATTCTACAAGGTCCGCCTGAACGAGTTCGTAGGAAACAACTTTTACTGGTTCGATTCCTTCAAATCTCACTCTTTCAATTAACCCGCTTTGGCTGTTACTTTGCAGATGGCACTACAGCACACAATTGGTGGAAACTCGAGGTGATGGCAATGGTTTTAAATCTGCATCAGCCTATTCCTTCGGCGCGGTTGTTTTCACGGTCACGACCGCTTCGCCCGGATTCTTGCCTTTTTCAACTTTGAACTCCCAAATGAGCGCACCCTTATCTCCAACCCCATAAGTTCCATAAGGTACGTAAAAAGCATCGCATCCCATTTTCTTAAATATTTCAACATCAAGAATGACCGTAATCCCGTTTTCATCGATTTTAGCCACTTTTGGGGATCGCATGTTCCTCAAAGTGGTTCCAATACTTATGGGTAGATAGTCTCCTTCTTTCACTGTCATCTTTTCTGCCTTGAGAGCTGCTTCGATGCCCTTGCTGTCGACTTTCGTCATCTTCGTTTCGGGTATTTATGCTTTAACCACCGTGACATCGACCGTTATTTTCAGTATGCCATTTTCGTATTCGAGCTTGCCTATCGAACCCTTGAAATGAGTACGTTCACCGGCAGGGCCCATTGGCGTATTCTTCCAGAAAGTATTAATTGCGCCCATTATTTTTTGCGCAAGCTTGGCAGATTCCTCAGCCGCCACATTTTTAACTGTTATAACGCCGCTTTTCTCAATAGGCCGTGGGTCTCCTAAAAGATAATTCGGCTCTACCAAAATATCATGTTTATCCGAAATAACAGAAGACAATACAACGTAGGGATCCTTGCATGTTAGTCCATCCGCTATCTTCATGACGTTTACACCCGCCGGAGAAGAATCCCTTTCCTTCTCAAAACTTTTCTCCGACTCCCTGACATAGTCGCCAAGTTTCTCTTCGGTGCATTTATCCGAATCCACTTCACCTGAGCATTCTTTTTTTATTTCGGCTAGTTCTGCTTTCATCTTTTTGCATCCTTCTGTTTCAGTTTTATAGACAAGGTCTCCTTTCTTGTTTTCTACGGGTTTTTCGTCTCTTACAGAACATCCGCCTAATGTGAGCGCCGTCGCGGTAATAAGTCCTGCAATCAAAGGCGCTTTTCTCGAATGCACCAGCTTAGGCGTTTTCGCCTGTTTCCCCTTCATTTCTTTTTCAACATTTTCTTTTCCATGTTTCAATTTCATTAATCCCACCTGTATTATATTATAACCCTATATATATATAAACCTATCTTTTACCACTCATATTTAGGCTGTTGCGAATTATCTCTGAAACAGTGTTTAATTCAGCAGAAAACCAAAGTTATAAAAGAAAACCTTAGGAGTTAAACACGGTTTGAAACATACCCACCGATAATTTTGTAATTTTTTCTGGGGTAGTGTCACTTATAAAGGAGCATAAGAAAGTTGATCAACTTATTTTAAAGTTAGCGGAAGCTTTGGATTTAGACATTCCGGAGGATAAACACAGAACAGGTCCAGAGAATACGCTTCAACGTTAAGCAGAGCAAGAGATAAATCTCCTGCTATCTGCTTGGTTTGAAAGATTGGCGGAAATCGTGTGAACTTCGTTCACATCTCTTCGCTTACTTTGTAAGCTCAGATCGGTGTTATGAGGTGATGGCAATGGTTTTAAATCTGCACCCGCCCAAAAAAATTATGCAGCGCAAAACAATCCTGGTTATACTTACATGTGTAGTAACCCTTTTCATGTTCGGATGCACAGGTCTACTTAAGAATAAAGTTACCATTAGAACTGACATACCTTTAAATTCATCATATGATGGAATTGGGTTATTCGACAAAGATAAATGCATATTATACGAACAACCTGATGACGAATTTACTGCATTTACCGTAGATAACTGCCAAAACATAAATCTTGTAAACCAAACAACGTATAAGGTAAGTGGAGATGTATGTGGGTATAAAGAAGTAAATACTGGCATGCATTTCGGTACGTTAAAGAATACCGGACTGGCAAAGGAATTATTGTTGAAGCAGAAGACGATTGCTGACGAAATTCTTTTTGATGAAAGCATTGACAAAGATGCTGAAGTATGGGTAGAAATTCCAGTTATTTGTGCTAAACAGATAGAACCAGTATCATTCTATACATTAGTAATCAATAATGATGCTCGTTTTGAAGGTGCAAAGAAAGAAGATGAATCGATTTTGTATACACGCAGCCCTATAAAATGCACGAACAAAACAGCGATTATTCTAAAATGCCCTACAAATTGCGATGAAGAAAAAGACAAAGTTTTTGCTAACCTTAGCAATACAAGCGGATTTATTCGGGCCGACGGATATCAGAGAATAGATGATGATAATTTCTATATGATTTATTTTAATGACGAGACTTTCACAGCAACAGATGTTGCAGGATATGCTGAAATAAATAAAATGGTGCTTTTTTCTAAAGATGATCATAAAATTGTGAGCATCCCTATTATGTTACACAATGAACGGGAAGGGGGTTATTTCACTGTCGACGTTTATATTCATACTAAGGATGGTCTAAAAGATTGTTCATATAAAAGAGGTGGTAATGAAACTGTTGGTATATGTGAAGTAAATAGTTCTCTCACCTTAAATGATATAGATAGTGTTATTATGTTGGGAAGTTATTCCTATGAGGCTCTTTCGTGTTTTTCAAAATTTTCTCTAGAATAAGTGTAAAATCAACTACGCTATCCAGTAATTCACTCGAATAAAGGCGAAATAAAAATAAACAAATATCCGCAAAATTCGACAGGCAGTACGCTAGCTATTTGAAAATCATCGATGGGTATTATCGCCCAGTTTTGTACAACAGATGGAACGCCACAAATCCAGAGGAATTCTCGAGGGTTACTCTTGATCATATACTCACACATGGAGAATACATGATCATACGGATTAGTGAAGAAGCATGGCTGCACTGCCAAATAGAATAATTGGAAGGACAAAAATGATAAATACGATAAACATTATGGCGCTAACAGCAGCCGCTATCATCACCTGATTTTTTATCCTTTCAAGGATTTTTCTTTCATGCCTGTCGCTCACGTACATTATACCATCCCTCCCTTTCTTTATTACGAGATTCTCGCTTCCAATCGTCCCACCAGCCTCTTCCTTTGTTTCCACAGTCCCAAGTACGTATACCTCATCCCCCTCAGCAATGTAGTACTCTGATATCCTTAGTCTGCTGTATGCAAATCGTTCGCAGACAGCCTTTAATTCTGGATTGGATTCTATCGCTCGCATGCCCTCCTCCTCCATCTTCTTCTGAAGGAATCCGAGAACCGGCATCTCCTTTATATGCCCTTCATAAACCCTATCAGGCGGTATGTCTATCTCTGCATCCTCCAAGCTCACGAGTATCCTTCCGGTATCGTCCTCAAGATAAAAGGTCGTGCTCTTCTCCTTCGGTTCGTCAATCTTCACTTCGAGAGGAGGTGCAGCATGCGAACTTACAGCGGTCGGGAATAAAATTATACCCTTCGGTTTTCCTAACGAAAAAAGTAAGTAGACAGGTACCCACACAGACTCTTTCTTTCTCTGTTCATAACGCTCAACGTACAGAGCGTAATAAACACACTTTTGTTTTGACAATGGGCTATAAAGTTCTTTTATGCACCTAGCCTTTCCGAAAAATTCAGCAAGGCCAAGTGCAGCCGACCTCGTTTTTGAAGTTGGGATGTCTCTTATCTTCTTGTAGAGGGAATATCTCTGTACAGCAACAGCCAGTGGAATGAGGAATATTAAAATGAAAAACGATAAACAACACGGCGCAGTACAGAGAAAATCCATATTTAGCTCACTTCTTCTCTTCAAATGCTACACTAACTTCCTCTCTTTCCTTTTCAGTTACCTTAAAGTACTCCCTTTCTTTCATCCAAAGGACAGCAGCAACCAAGAGATGCGGGAATGTCTTTATCCGCGTATTGTATAATAGCACTGAATCGTTGTAGAACTCTCTCCTGTCAGCGATTTGATTCTCTATTGCAGTTAACTGCTCCTGAAGTTTGAGGAAATTTTCACTTGCACGCAGTTTCGGATAGTTTTCTGCAACTGCAAATATGGATTTCAATGCAGCGCTTATCCCTTCGCTTGCCCTAGCCTTTTCCTTTGGTCCAGTCGCGCTGATAATGGAAACCCTTAGCTTTGTAATCTCTGTGAGAACCTCACGCTCGTGCTTCATATATCCTTTCACAGTTTCAACAAGATTCGGAATGAGGTCGTTTCTCTGTTTCAAAAGCACATCTATGTTAGCCCACGCCTTATCTATTTGATTTCTTAAGAATATTAATGAGTTGTAAATTGATAGAAAGTACCATCCGATTACAACAGCTACGATCGGTCCAAAAATAATAAGACAACAACAAGCGTTTACCGTTATCTCTTCAAGCACCGCGTCACCATCCTAATCAACAATCCTAAACTTAAAACCGTAATGAATGAGACCCTCCGGGTCGTCCCTTTGGATTATGCGGAAGCACTGCTCAACGCGTGCGCCTACCTTCAATTGCTTCTCGTTTGCATCTACTATCTGGCCAAGGACGCGCGCTCCCTCGTCAAGTTCGATTATCGCAATCGAATATGGTACCTGGTCTTCGAAACCAGATGGCGGCGAATAAATAGTTGTATATGAGTGTATCCTTCCCTTACCAGAATATTGGATTTCCTTTAACTTTCCCTTTCTCCTGCATTTAGGACAAACTGCACGCCTTGGAAAATAATGGCTGCCACACGTCTCGCAGACAGAGCCAATCAACCTATATCTTTCTGGAATCCTTCTCCATGTAAGCGGTATGCTCTCTCGCATTTTATCTCCTCAATGTCTTTTCATAATGCTCCTTGAACGTTTTTATTCCTTTCTCGGTAAGCGGGTGAGTCCATAGCTTCTCGAGAACAGTTGGTGGTATGGTTGCAATGTGTGCGCCTGCAAGCGCTGCCTCTACAACATGCTTTTCAGAGCGGACAGATGCAACTATTATCTCTGCTTTGAAATCATAGTTCCTATAAACCTGAACAATCTGTCGCACAAACTCCATTCCGTTCTCCCCGACATCGTCAAGCCGACCCACAAACGGAGAAACATATGTTGCACCTGCTTTTGCTGCGATCAGAGCCTGTGGCACTGAGAAGACGAGGGTTACGTTCGTCTTTATCCCTTTTTCTGTGAGCATCCTTACTGCCTTCATCCCTTCCTTCGTCATCGGTATCTTAATCACGATGTTCTTTCCCCATTTTACGTACTCCTCTGCTTCCTTTATCATTCCTTCAGCGCTATCGCTTATCGCTTCCACGCTAAGCGGTCTGTTGCCTATAACCTTCGCGATTTCCTTAACCGCTTCCTCTTGCGTTTTACCAGATTTCATAATGAGCGTTGGATTCGTAGTAACCCCATCACACACGCCGAGCTCTATCGCTTTTTTTATTTCTTCAACATCCGCAATATCAACGAAGAATTTCATGCCTCCACCTTCAGATTTTCTTGAGATATAGAAACAAACCCGCAGCGATAAGCATACACATTCGCCTTATTTTTTTTCAATAGCTTCCTTTACAACTTCCATTATCCCAGTAGCATCTAATTTGTATTTTTTAAGAAGTTCCCAACACTCTCCAGATTCCCCAAATGTATCATACACACCATGAATCTTCATTCTGGTGGGCCAGTATTCCGAGAGTAATTCAGCAACTGCACTTCCCATCCCACCATGTACTTGATGTTCTTCCACAGTTACAACAAGCCCAGTCTTCTTTGCATACTCTACTATGGTTTCTTTGTCTAACGGTTTTATTGTATGGCAGTCTATAACAGCTACATCTATCCCTTCCTTTGCAAGCTCCTCTGCAGCAAGGATGGACTGGTAAACCTGAAGCCCATGCGCTATTATGGCTACGTCTTTCCCATCTCTATAAACATTTGCCTTTCCTATTTCAAAAGGAGTAGTCTCCGTAGTAAAAATTGGGGTTTTGTCCCTCGATGTCCTTATATAAACAGGTCCTTTATATCTAAGAGCAGCCACCATAGCTTTCTTAGCTTCTAATGCATCTGCAGGTGCTAGGACTATTATGTTCGGTAGCGCTCTCATCATTGCTATATCTTCAAGTGCTTGATGGGATGCACCATCTGGTCCAACGTTCAACCCGCTGTGCGAACCATGTATCTTTACATTAACATTGTTATAGCATATCGCAACCCTTATCTGATCCCAGTTCCTTCCTGGAGAAAATACAGAATACGCAGATATTACAGCAATCTTACCAAGAGACGCTATTCCAGCAGCGACACCAGCCAGGTTCTGCTCCGCGACCCCAACCTGCACAAATCTTTTTGGAAATTTCTCTGCGAACTCATGTACCCTGGTAGATTCTGTTACGTCAGCGCTGAGCACCCATATATCTTCGTTCTTTCCTCCTTCCTCTACGAGCGCTCTACCGACACCTTCTCTCGTTGCCTTCCATTCTTTTGGAGAGTGTATATCTTCTATGAGGTTCATTATTCGTCCTCCTCCAAGATGCGTTGTCTCTCCCTTTCTAGCTCTTCCAGCGCCTTCTTTGCTAATTCATCGCCAGGAGATTTTCCGTGCCACTCTGCCACAAATTCCATAAACGATATCGTCTTTCCAGGCACTGTGTGTGCTATAATGACAGTTGGTTTTTCAAAAACAGCCTTGCTCTCTTCGCATGCGTCTATGAATTTCTTTATATTATGGCCGTCCACATTTATTACATTCCAGCCAAACGAGCGAAACTTTTCCGCAAGCGGTTCAAGCGGCATTACCTCTTCCGTATAACCATCTATTTGTATGTTGTTTCTATCAACTATGGCAGTTAGATTCCCAAGCTTATGCTTGCTCGCGAGCATGGCAGCTTCCCAACACTGCCCTTCGTCCAGTTCACCGTCAGACATCATACAGTATGTTCTCCATTTTTTCTTCTCTCTTTTTGCAACTATCGCCGTACCTACTGCAATTGAAAGTCCTTGTCCAAGAGGGCCGGATGAATTTTCTATTCCTGGCAAACTTCCTCTATGCGGATGGCCTTGGAGCCTGGAGCCCAATTTTCTGAGCGTAAGTAATTCTTCCCTTGGAAAATAACCTGTATGCGCAAGCGCAGCGTAAAGAACAGGACAGACATGACCATTCGAAAGTATCAGTCTATCCCTCTCAGGCCATTCTGGGTTTTTTGGGTCATGGTAAAGAACATTAAAAAACAACGCAGAGAATATGTCTGCGAGACCGATAGCACCTGCAGGGTGCCCTGATTTTGCAGCATTGAGCATTCTGACAACGTCCTGCCTTATCTCATTCGCCTTTAGTTTTAACTGTTTTATGTTATTTATTTTTTTGAACATTCGAGAGCCCCCTAACTGATCTTTTTATTTCTTCTATCGCATTTTTAACATCGTCCTTACCGAATATTGCGCTGGCCGAAGCAAGCCAATTCGCTCCAGCCATCACCGCACGCTTTGCAGTTTCCGGTTCTATTCCGCCATCAACCTCTATATTTGCATTAGGTTTCTTTTTTCTCAACTCCCTTATCTTTTCTTCTACATCCTGGATATACTTCTGGTTTGAAAAACCAGGATGGACAGACATTATAAGAAAGTCTTCTGTTTCTTCTATATATTCTGCTATTGTACTGAGCGGGGTTTCCGGATTTATAGCAATTCCGAGCAGCACACCTAATTTTTTAAGAGCCGCCCATCTACTTTTGTTGAGAATCTCTGCATGCACAAGATGGAGGTTTCCGCTCGATAACCTCCCGAGTTTCGGTATTTCTTCCTCCGGCCGTTCAACCATCCAATGGAATATATAGCGCCTCTTTGGATCAAGCGCACCTGCAGTCTCCCCTGTTGATAATGTTGTATTTGGAACAAATTTTCCATCCATCATGTCTATATGGATCATCTTTACGTGCGGCGCAACAAGGGATACCTTCTTTATCATGTCCTCCTTTGTTTTTGAAAGTATTGCTGGTATTATCTCTAAGCATCTCTTCTTCATCCGCAACTGCACCCCTCAATCCTATATACTATTAATGGCTATTCGGTTTAAAAATACTTCTAAGAGCGATCTATAAAAAAGAGTTCAATTCAGCTTGTCTTCCACCAACCTTCATACCGTACTCGTCATAACCAAGCTCTTTAAGTATTTTCATAACTGCAGGAAGCACCTGATTGTTTATATAGTAGTCTGCATCATAGTCCTTTGCCATGTCTGTCGGCATCGCTTTTTCAGAAATACTCGCTCCTTTTTTCGTTATAACATATGATATCATGCTTCCTCGTTCAATCAGCACACCGTTCTCTATCGCCTTGCGCGCTGCAGAGAGTTCAGGACTTATAACCTCATAACCCCCTCTCGGGTCTTTGTTCAATTGCGTAACAATCGCAAGCTCTTCAAGAGATACCTGCCCTCTTCTTAATCTCTCTATAGATTCTCTCACTATCTCAACAGCCTTCTTTTTGCTTCCTTCCTTAAGTATCGCTTCAAGAACGCGCCTTTGTGTCTCCTTCGCAATCATGGACCAATCCCTCCTTACAAGCTCGAAGCCACGTATCTTTATCCTTCCATCTTCTCCAAGCAATGCGTATTTTTTCTTTGCTCCCTTTTCCTCCTTTCCTTTCTTGCTTACAAAAACGCCACGCGGGTAGAAACCTTCGAGTTCGAGCTCCATCTTCTCCGGAAGGGACCGGTTTATCTCTTCTATAAAATTCATTACATCTCTCTTCTGATTGTAAATCAAAAAAACAGAATCCGTATCTGCATAGAGAACCCTAAATCCTATTTTTTCAGCTGCTTTAATTGTTTCGTGGATATGCTTCCTTCCCCATGCAGTTACGCTGTCGGCGCACTTCCTAGAATACCACCTAGAGCGCGGATAACCTAGATAACCATAAAATGAATTCGAAAGAATCTTTACCGCTTGCGACCTTGCAAGTACTCGTGCATACTCATCTGTGCCTGGTTGCAGATTCTTTAACTGTTTCTTTAGGCTTGCTCTAAAATCTATCAGACGCTCGAGAACCATTGGGATGAGTCCTTTTTTCTTAGTGTTAAAGAGCACACCACTTGGAGATTCAACTACACCATCGCCCTTTTCGTTTGCAATTGTGTTCGGATCTATATTGTATGAAACTATTATAGAAGGATACAGCCCTCTGAAGTCTAGGACAGCGATGTTCTCATATATTCCTGGCTCTGGAAGCTTTACAAATGCTCCCTTTATTGGATTAGCTATTCTTTCTTTTATCTCTTCGCCAGCAGGCTTTGGTGGAATGACCATTCTGTTTTTTACGGCGTTGTACATAAGCAAATTCTCTACAAGTTGTCCGCTTGTCGATATGCACGTTTCGAACAGCGGTAGTCTAGTAAGAGTACTCAATTCGAGTTCAAGCGGAAGGTAGAACTGCCCGAGCTCTGCAGTAAGTTCTGCATCCGTCATTGAGTAAATCGCTATTTCGTCGGTCTTTCCCGAATCCCACAGTTTCCACATCTCATCCTTTCTCATTTTTATCTTTCTTTTTCCAAGAACCTCAGATGCTATAGAATCAAGGGTAAACTCCTGCGCCTTTATCACACCAATGAATCCAAAAAATCTTATTATGGGATAGACATCTATGTGGATCCTACCATCCACCTTTATCCCCTTTACAAGCCCCTTCCTTACCTCCTTAATTCTTTCCCCCCATCTTCCAAGCAGAAGTTTTGCACCGTTAATCCTCGCCCTTTCCATTAGATAAGGAATATCAAAATTACTGGAGTTATACCCAAAAAGAATGTCGGGGTCTTCCGTCTTAATTATCTCGTTGAATCTCTCTATTAACCCTTTCTCATTTTTTACTACCTCGACATAGTTCTCACTTGAATTTTTATACGTTATTACCCCCTTTTTTCTTCCGCAATAGCTTATCATAATTATCGGATCTTTTTTTCCACGCGGTGTTCCGGACGGATTATAGGTTTCTATATCAAACGCCATAGCATTAAGATGAATATCTCCGGGCTCAGTATCGATTATTCTCTTTATTATCCGCCCTTCCCTCTCGTATTTTATTATCCCATTCGGTATGAGCTGAAAATCTAAGATGAATCTTTTTGCAAATGGTATTTCGGATTCGTAACACTGAAACGGGAGTGCTTTTCTCAAGACTGGTACATGGGCTGGTTTTTTGCAGTATATCTTCAAAAATCTTTTCTCTTTTGCCCCAGCTAGCAATCTTACAGTTTCTACTTTAAGCGGGGTTACTACCTCACTGCCCGCAGAGATTCTTATGCTCCCTATAGCTTCTTTTTTATCTTCAGATGCATCAACCAAAAAATATGGATAGTATTCGTAGTAAAGCCTTACTGCTCTTCCCTTACCCTTTAGAAGCAATGATATATACGTCCTCTCATTTCTTACAATATATCCTGCATCTAGGAAGAAAGCCCTTTTCGTTACCATGCTTTATTATGAGTTGCACGCGTTTAAATGTTTGGCTGGTACGATATTTATTTATAATTATAACTATTAGAAGATTAATTGATGCGTGATCTCAATGGCGCTTGAAATGGGGGTAGACGAAGATCGTCCTATAATGCGGAAGAACAGGGTTTCGACAGGTATAGACGATTTGGACGTGGTACTAGAGGGAGGGTACCACTGGCCTGCAAACGTTATGTTTATAGGCCCAACAGGCATCGAAAAATCAGTTTTTGCCTATCATTTTGCAGCAGCCGCAGATCCAAAGAATGAAAATGTCTGTTTTATATGTGGCGACTCTTCCCCCGAAGAGGTAAAAAAGGCCGCTGAAAATTTCGGTATAAATCTGGAAAAGGAAAATATTCATTTTATAGATTGCTATAGTGCAACGCTTGGTGGGAAAAAGGAAGCATCATCAACCGAAAAGATAACCGTTCTTCAAAGCCCGAGTGCATTGAATGATTTATCCCTCGCTTTAAATGATGTTATCCGCTCCAGTGCGGGCAAGAAGATAAGGGTTGTCTTTCACACCCTCTCTACATTCGTTCTATATAACCCGCTCGAATCGATAGGAAAATTTCTAAACATAATAGGGGGGAGATTAAAAGGCGCATCGGCTACAACGCTTTACATAGTAGAAGAGGGGGTGCATGATAAACAAACACTCACCATTCTCCAAAGAGGTATGGACGAAGTATTTATTTTAGAGGAAAAAGGAGGAAACCTCTTCCTCACCGTCCCAAGAGTATCGATGCCATTGCATGTAAAGCTAGGCGCATCTGGGATGACTGTTGTGTAGGTGACACCCATGCCAGAAGGAATAACAGAAAAAAAAGAGGGAAAAATCGAAGAGCTGCTTGATGAAATGAAAAACGAAGGCATAGTCGGAGCGCTCCTTAGAAGGGACGGAGTTGTTGTCTACTCCACAGTTGCTCTTTCTGATGTTGCCCCAAGCCTGATGGCAAGATGCTTTAATATATCGGAGGCGATTATGGAAAGGATGAAGAACACTCAAAAAGAAGTTGAGATTACCCTTGAAAACACGACCATTGTTCTCGTTCCAATAAAAAACTTTATTTTTTGTGGAATTGCAAAATCAAAAGACGAAAAAAGAAGAATCATTGAATATTCAAAAAAAGTGTCAACATAACAATACACGGGTTTTGCAATGGAATATGTTAGATTGCTTTCCAAATATGACTATGCAGATTTAAGAATAGAATCCGGTAACAAAACTACAATAACACTAAAGGATGAAGAGATAAAGTTACATTCAGGCAATTTCTTTGGCATGTCAGTAAGGATTCTGAAGGATGGCGCCTGGGGCTTTGCATCCTCAAATCAGCACTCTACAAAAGTAGAAGAACTATTAAGAAAGGCAGAATCGCTGGCCTCGCTTGAAAGAAGTACGAGTTCTGTTTTCGAAGCACCGCAGGTAAAAAAACACATAAAGACAAAGCAGGATAGCTTGGCGCAAGAAGAGAAGGTAGCATCCCTCATAGAAGCCAAGAAACATATGAAAGAAAATAACATTATCTCCACAGCACTCTCGTGCAGCGATTCGTATGTTTCATCTGAATTCTACAATTCCGAAGGCTCCGAGATAATTCAAGAGTATTGTTACACCTATCTTTCTTGTCTTGCAGTGGCGCGGGATGCAACAACCATACAAAGAGGTGTAGAGAGTGCAGCATCTAGAAATGGTTTCAGCGCTCTAAAGCCAGAGACTGCATGCAAAAAAGCAGCCGAGACAGCAAAACGGCTCATCACAGCAAAGCCGCCACCAAAAGGTAGATTTACAGTTGTTTTAGATCCTGAGATGACTGGGGTTTTCAGTCACGAAGTGGTGGGTCATGCCTCAGAAGCGGACAGTGTTGCATCTTCGGAATCAATACTCGCTGGAAAAAAAGGAGAAAGAATAGCTAGTGAGTTGGTAAATATATGCGACGACCCATCCGCCAAGTATTTTGGTTTTTATGAGTATGACGATGAAGGAATAAGAGGAGAAAAAACAGAATTGATAAAAGAAGGAATCCTCACAAACTACCTTAATTCGAGAGAAACAGCAGTGGAAACAGCTAGCAATCCGAACGGGCATGCACGCGCAGAAGATGTTTTTCATGTCCCAATCGTACGTATGAGCAATACATTTTTTCTTCCAGGAAAAGATTCGAAGGATGACGTTCTAGATGTCCGTTCTGGTCTCTATCTCAAAGGGATGCTTGGCGGAAGCGTTGATATATTTACAGGAGGTTTTATGTTTAAGGCCGAGGAAGCTTACAGAATAAGAAACGGTAGGATAGAAGAGCTTATAAGAGATGTGACCATAACTGGGAATGTACTAGAGGTTTTGAAAAACATCGTAGCTGTGGGTAACGATTTTGGAACAAATCCAGGGGTGTGCGGTAAATTCGGTCAGTCCGTTTCAGTAGAGGATGGTGGGCCGCATATAAGGGTAGACAACATAACGGTAGGATGATGGACGCACTTGCTTTTATAATAGGTTTTTTGCTTGGAATATTCACTGGATTGTTACCAGGCATCCATCCAAATCTCCTTGCATCTATACTATCGACAGCTTCGCTACCTCCAGATTTTATGGCTATCCTGCTTATAGCGATGGTTCCAGCGAACATCATAACCTCGTTTATAATAACTGTATTCTTTGGCATACCTGAAGGGAGCACTTTCATCATCACTCTACCAGCACAGAGAATGACCATTCAAGGAAGAGGTCTCACAGCACTTAAGGTAGTACTTCTCTCAACTCTTCTTGCAACGCTTTTTTCTGGTCTTTTTATTTACCCCTCTCTTTTTCTTTTTCCTTTTGTCTATTCCATACTTTCTCCATTTATGAAATACATAGTTCTCACGTTTTCAGTAATCTTTATACTTAAAAGCAAGAAACCATTTCTTGCGTTTCTTGTCTTTTTATCTTCTGGGTTGCTCGGTTGCTTTTCACTCAAAAGCGGTATTTACGACCCATTCCTTCCGCTTTTTTCGGGGATGTTCGCTATTAGCGCTCTTCTGAATATTGGAGAGAACACCTTACCTGAGCAAAAAACAGAAGAACCATTTAGATTGATCTTAATACCTTACATCATGCTGGGTGTTGCTTTAGGTATGTTCGCAGATCTTTTGCCAGGAGTGAGTTCGCCAGCACAGGTCGCTACCTTGATGAGTTTAATCATTCCAACGGATTCCCTAATGTACATATCATCAGTAAGTTCTATTGCCGTTTCAGAATCTGTTTTTTCTCTTTCCACAGAAGCATCTCTAAATAAATCTCGTATAGGAACAACCGCCTGGCTTGCGCAGTTCATCGATATAGGAAATAATCTTCCGCTGCTCTTAGCTGCATTTTTATTCAGCGCAGCATTGACGACTATTTTGTTATACAAGGCAAGGAAAAGGATAAGTAAGATTGCAGTTCTTAATTCAAGACCGCTTGCCATAATTCTTATTTTTTATCTTTTTGCAGTTGTGGCTATCTTAGACGGATTTGCAGGTATAATAATTTTGCTCGTAGGAACTGCTTTAGGCTGGTTCACGGTAAGACTTGGCATAGAAAGAACACAGATGATGGGCGCAGTAATTCTCCCAACACTATTGCTCCTTTTCAGAATATTTATTTAGAAGGGCAGACGAGATTAGAGAATTTTGCATACTCCACCCACAATCTCTCAAAAAGCGCTTTCAATGCGCCGGCCTCTTTTCTTTCAGAGCGTGGCCTTAGGCATTCCATTATGCCAATAAATACATATGGATGGATTATATCGCTTCTCCTTCCAGCATGCTTGGCAACTGCATCATCTCTTATTTCTTTTGCCTCTTGGTAACTGTTGCACCTGTCAAGAAAATCTTTAAGTGCATCCGGATCTTGATCAAATCTTCCTTCCAAGATTCTCTTTATTTTATTACTGTAATAAACTCTTAAGAAATTCAGCTCATCAATCGTGCGGACTCTTTCTATCTCCGTTCGCATTGCTTCTTTGTCTATGAGCTGTGCGCCATTATCATTATTCACTATTGGTCTGAACGTTCTTTTTCTTAATCCATCGCAGGTTTTTTTGGCGATGATATGAAGAAGGATCAATCCTAAAGAATAAATCGCTTCGGCAGGTTCTGCGGTTATTTGGACATTATCTTGCCCTATTCTCATAAACTTTTCTGGATCGACGTAAGCACCGTTGTACTTAAGCTTAGTAAGCGGGATTTCCCCTATAGGAACAATGCTGTCGAGGTCTATAATAACTAACACCCATTCTCCCTTTCCGCTCTTGTTTTCTCTGTAGCCAAGGCGAACGTGCTCGGCCTTTAAGTCCACATGCACATAGCCGTTTGGTCCGTTTTCATCTGTTTTATTTTTCATGTATTCTATAGCTTCCAGACATTGAATGGCTGCACTTATAACACCGGCCGTGATAGCAACCTCATCATTTAGGTAGGATGAGTAATCAAAAATACTCCATGGCCGATATTCCATTTGGATTACAGGTTTATAGTTCCATACAAAAGGCATGCCTGCAGCGCTTAATATATTTGGATGTTCTTCAAATCTAATGAGATTTTTTATTTCCTTACCAAACTCTTTGTATGCCTCATCTCTATCCTCCTTCGGCGTTTTTAGTATCACCTTACCGTAAAATTCATCGTTCCAATATTTCCTTGCAAGATAAACATCCCCAGATATGTTCCTTTCACTAGAGAGCTTTTTCTCTATTTCAAATTTTTCTTCTATCCGTTTTTCCTCCCCATTATTTCTGATATGCCTTACTACTCTTAACGTTTCTCCAACTTCTATTTTACCTTCTATCTCTTGCGAGATTCTCTCCTCTAATGTTCTTTCGCAATATGTCTTGTATTCACTGTGCACCTGCGTTCTTACATTCTCTTCTCCTCTTCCCATCTCTTTATAAAGACGTGTACTAATCTCTGCTGGCGGGTCTGGAAGATGAGTTACTGCTTCCTTTAATCTGTCCAGTTCTTTATTTGAAATATTGGATGTCGGTCTGATTCTTTCCTGCTTACCATCTCTAAACCTCATTATCATCCCACTCTTTTTTCAATTTTTGGAAGATTTTTTTCATATCTGCTGCGTTCGGCCTTTCTTTTCTTGCTTTGATACAATACGCTATTCCTTCGAATAGAAATGGCTTGAAGGTGCTTTTTACATCTCTTCCAAGTTCTTCTCTTTTTGCAAGCTTGACGATTCTTGCAACGTCTTCACGTTTTAATCCCAAGTCCTCGAACATCTTAGTGATTGCTGCATACCAACCGCCATGCATCATTACTGCGCCAGTATACCATTCATAAGTGTTCCTTGCATATTTTTCGGTAAGTTTTGCGGTGTTCAGCTCCATTCCAAGGACAAGGCGTTCGTACTGTGTTTTTGCATCATACATATCTGCTGTCTTATCATCAACAGCAAACGAATAAAGAAGAGCCATGAAATTTTTTCTAACCATTTCTGGAGGAGTAATAAGCTCTTTTCCAACTTTCTTTTCATAATCTGTTGGCCACTTCATCTCCTCTCTTATATATGGCTCTATTTCGCTTACCACTTTTTTTGCGTGCTTCGTAAGTAATTTTTTTATCTCCGGCGGATCGCTTTCCTTCTTGCCCCGCGCTGCTCTCTTGTTTTTATTTACAAGATAAGTCTTCAAGAGATTTAATTCATCAGTCTCCCTTGCTCTTTCCAATTTTGCTTTTAGGTCTTCCGGATTTGTTACTGAGACGCGCGTTGTTCTTTCCATCTCCGTCATCTCTTCGTACTCCACCGGAAAAACGATAAGGTGCCTATCGTTAAGTCGAACAGCCATCCTTTCAGATATGGAATAGAGAAGAACAAGCCCGAGTGAATATATTGTTTCATCCGGTTTTGCGTTCATAGCAACTTCGTGATTATGCAGTTCCATAAACTTTTCTGGGTCGCAGTACTCAATGCTATATTTTGTTTCCCTTTTCACGCTTATCATTTCAGATATTGGCCGTATGCTATCTAAATCGAGCATCTTTGCTACAACACGTCCGTCCTTTATCGCGATTCCAACATTTCCTAATTTGAAGTCATTGTTCACCCACCCGAATGGTGCTTCCTTGTCTTTATAATTTTCTAGATAAGATATAGTATCCAGCATTTGTATAGCAACATCAAATATCGTATCTGAAAGTTCTTTCTCCCCGCTGATATTCCACAAATAATTGTTTATCGAATGCGGAACATATTCTATCTGGGCAATCAATCTTTTTCTTTTATGGTCTATAATTACATCACCGGTAGGAGATGCGATATGCTCATTGTCCTTGAATCGTTCCAGGTTTTTTATCTCTCTTCCAGCCTCTAGATAAAGCCTATCAAGAAGTTCTTTTTCTTCCACGCTTAAATCTTCAATATCCTTCCTCCCAAGTATTTCCTCTTCGCTCTTCATTGTCTTAAGAACGACCAATTCTCCTTCCCGTTCTTTTCCATTTTCAATATAGACCTTAACTGCTAAAGAGACATCGCCTACCGCATTGTATTTGGAAGACAGTTGCTTTGCTTTTTTAAAATATCCGCCAGGAAATGATACCCTCTCCTCTTCATCCTTTTTCTTTTCCGCACAGCTACCAGTTTTAATTTTTTTGAGTAGACTCTCTTCTAAAAGAATAGTTTTTGCGAATACTGTTTTTTCTACTGCTTTGTCCGCCTTCTCTCTTAGAGAAAGATTACTAGCACACGGCTCGAATACAGTTGCCGAGTTGTTTATACCGATACTTCCATCGAAATATTCATCGAAAATTTTCTCTATGCGTTTTCTTGTAGCTTCCTCTGCGTTGCTTCCGCTGTACAGTTTCTTTTCTACACCACCCATAAACATATTTGTGTTATTAAAGGTATTTAAATGTATCTATTACTTAAGAAGCTTTAGAAGAAGGGCTTCCTGAGCCCACATCCTGTTTTCTGCTTGATCCCAAACAGCTCTTGCATTGTTGCCATCTAGTACTTCATCAGTTATCTCAGCACCCCTGTGTGCTGGAAGGCAGTGCATTACTATGCAATCTGGTTTTGCATTCGCCAGAAGTTTGGAATTTACTTGATATGGCGCAAATTGCTTCATGCGTTCCTCTGCTTCTGCTTCCATACCCATGCTAACCCAAACATCTGTGTATATGACATCAGCGTCTTTTACTGCCTTAATAGGTTCATGCACAACCTCAACCTTTGCGCCGGTTTTTCTTGCCGCGTCTACATACCTTTCATTTGGTGGGAAGTGCGCTGGGCAACACAAGACTACATGCATGTGATAGCGAGCAGCAACAAGCATGAGCGAATTTGCTACGTTGTTAGCCGCATCCCCTATATACACCAATTTTCCTTTTTCCTTTCCATATTCTATTATTGTCTGCATATCAGCAAGAGCTTGGCATGGATGTTCGCGATCTGTGAGCGCATTTATTACAGGGATTTCAGCCCATTTCGCTAATTCTTCGATGGTCTCGTGCTTAAAAAGTCTTGCACTTATCACATCCCCATAGCGAGAAAGCACTCTCGCAGTATCAGCCATGGACTCTCCTCTGCTAAGCTGCGAACTTTTGAAATCCATAATAATGGAACGACCGCCGAGATTGTAAATTGCAGTTTCGAACGATAGCCTTGTTCTTGTTGAGGGTTTCTCGTAAAGGGAGATCAGCACCTTTCCTTCAAGGTCCCTGCGATTTCGATTACCTTCTTTCTTTAATTCTATCGCCTTGCTTATAACTTCCTTCATCATATTTTCTGGCATATCCATTATAGTAAGTAAATCCATAATCCCACCTTTTTCAATTACCGCGCTTATCTTTAAATATATTTGCGGATAAATCTTATTTTATTCTAAGTTGATTTCCTTAAGGTGATATCAGAATGAGTAAGATACGCATAAAGCTTAGCGGTGAAGACCCAAACGCCCTAGAGAACGTCATAAGCCAGATAGTGGAGCTCTCGAAAACACTCGGCATGAATGTGATCGGTCCGGTGAGACTGCCAAAGAAAAGACTTACAATAACAACGAGGAAAACACCATGTGGCGACGGTACAGATACCTATGAGCACTGGGAGAAGAGGCTTTCAAAAAGACTCATAGAAGTAGAAGGAAATGAGAAGTACATAAAACAGGTTCTTAGGGTGAAGGTACCAACAAATGTTTTCGTTAAAATCTCACTTAGTTAAGCCCTAGTTGTTATCTATGGTTAAACTTCTTTTCGATGAGATGCTTAAGCGAACAGCTACATGGTGCAGAATTTTTGGTGTTGATAGCACATATGTTTCGAAGAAGAGCGATACAGAAATAATAAAAATCGCAAGAGAAGAGGGGCGAGTAGTAATAACGCGAGATGAGGAGCTCGCCAAGAGATGCAGTAAACATTCTATCCCATTTTTGTTTCTTGAAGAAGATTCTCTTTCCCATCAACTCAGTAAACTAAAATCTTATTTTGGTGAAATATTCACGTTCCCAGAAAAGACCAGATGCCCAAAGTGCAATGGTTTGCTCGAGCTTGTTCAAAGGGATAAAGTCGCCGGCAAGGTACCCGAAGCCATTTATAAAAGGAACGAAAAATTTTGGTTCTGTACCACGTGCGGAAAGATTTATTGGGCTGGAAGTCACTGGAAAAATATAACAAGAATATTCAAAGCTATAAAATAAAATTACTATAAAATAAAATTAAAAGAGCGAAGAAAAAAGAATTAGCTTCTCATAATATTTTGTGTTACGGTTTTTCTTGGCGCAAAAAGTTTTTTTATTCCTGCATCGATGGCTTTCGCTTTTTCTGTGTTATCGTTAAGAACGTTGCATACAAATACATCCATATTTACAAAACCATCTTTTTCAGGCCATGTATGCACCGATATGTGCGACTCGGCAAGCACAACAACACCAGTCACACCATTTCCCTCTCCAAACTGATGAAAGTACGTGCCAACCACAGTTAGCCCGCTTTTCTTTACAAGTTCAACCAAATTTTTTTCTATCTTTTCTTTGTCGGTCAATACATCCAACTTCTTACAGCCAAAAAGGTCGGAAACGATGTGCAATCCGCCCATTTGTTTTTTTCACCTCTTATTTTTTATTTTTATTAATTTTATTTTTTGTATATTCAAGGTATAACTATTTAAGATTATCTGTAGCAATTCTTGTGTATGGTTGTGTTTTTGCTTATTCTTTTGCTTTCTCTAATAATTTTTTATATTATCCTTCAGACAGATTTCTCAGGCATAGTAAAATTCTTTCTTGTAGTTATCGAAATGATCCTAGTAAGCCAATTTCTAGTGCGGAGGTATAAACTGCCAACAGAGATGGGGTTCATATTACTAAAAAGCGATAAGGGCATAGGACTTATCGATAAATTCTCAAGGATGAAGGATGGCTGGCAATTTTTCTCAGATGTAGGTTCTACCCTTTCGTACGGTTTGCTCAGCTTGTTTATCATGCGCAGAAATACTTCTTGGAAATCTGTTCTAGTTGGGTTAATTTTTCTCTGCATGATTTCAATGGTTATAGCCCCGTTTTCTGTTACCTTCTTAAAGAAAGTGCTCGTAGGAGCTACAATGCTAGAAAAGAACGGAGCATTCGATTCCATAGGAGTAGAAAACATCGTACTTATCTCTTTCATCCTTATGCTTGTCGGAGGTTTTTTCACTATTCTCCTTCTAAGCATAATCTATTATGGTCTTTTTATTTTTGTACAGATAATACTGTTTCTTCTTGGTAGTGCTAATAGCCTCTCAGCAACAACCCCTGGAGGTACCCTTCTGCTTCCTGGTGTCAATCTACCATTCCTAGAAGGTCTGATAGCAATTCTCGTGATAATGGTAGCACATGAGGGTTCGCACGCAATCCTCGCAAGGATAGCAAAAGTTCCCATAAAGTCTTCTGGGATAGTTCTCTTTGGAATAATACCAGTAGGGGCGTTCGTAGAGCCAGATGAAAAAATTCTGGAAAAGAAAGATGCAATAAGCCAGACGCGAGTTCTTATTGCAGGTTCCACTGCAAACTTTATTTCAAGCATAATATTTTTTCTTCTATTTGCAATAACCGTCCTTATTTTAAAAAGTGGGTTGGTTGGGACAAGCGCAGATTTCAGTTATCAGTTATTTCATTTCCTTTACATTACAACTGGATTGGTCTTCTCGCTTAATTTTGTAGTAGCAACAGTAAATCTTCTTCCTCTTCCATTTTTCGATGGTTATCGCATACTCGAAGTTAACATACAAAATAAAAATATTGTTAAAGCCGTCATGCTGATTACACTTGGAGCATTTGTCCTAAACTTTTTGCCGCACTTTTTCTCTGCATAGTGTTTCTCAAAACTCTTCTTTAAATTTTCAACACTTCTCTGAGATTTAGTAATCCTAACATTTTCTTTTTCAGTTATCTTTTCTTTCTTCTCTTTTTTCAGTTGTTTCTCTGTTTTCTGCCTTTCCCCTTTCGTATTCTTTTTATTATGCCTTGTATCTGAAAATTTCCATTTCGACTCTGCGTAAAAATTTGCAATTCCGTGCTTTCCATATTTCTTTTTTGATTTAATCCTAATATTTTTTTCTTCTCTCTCCTCTCTTTTGCGCCCTCCCTTTTTCTTTTCAACCAAAGTTCTATCTGTAATCC
>CAYSXZ010000041.1:0-13682 GCA_964435235.1 Microcaldota archaeon | reverse complement strand
ATTTAAAAATTTGCCTTGGTATATGAAAACTGAGAATATGATAGGAGAAGAAGAATTAGTATTTGGAGGAAAATACAAGGGGCTGGATCTAAACGTAAGATATAATCTTAAAAATGCAACAGAAAGAGATTCTGCTGGCGTGCTATGCGAAATAGTAAAAAAGATAGAACCATTTGCATATGAGTTCTCTGGGATAGACTGCAAGAAAATAGACGATATCGCATCAAAAGCAGGAAACAGCTTGTCTTCTATTGCAAAGTACATAAGAGAAAATCCGATACGAAGAGAGTTGGAAGATACTTTAGACAACGAGCTGCTTATAAGTGCCGCAGAAAGCTATTTCTTCAACAGGGTATTCGCAAATGCAGGTATTCCTATTCTTCCCGAGGTCTCCTCAAATCTAAAACCAGAGAATGAAATTATTGAGAACCAGATAATTTTCATCGGAAGATACAGAGAATGGGTTGTGATAAAAAAACTGACACTCGAAGATGTAAAGGATTGGGAGGTGTCTGCGATACTCTCTGGCATAGTAGAAACCGCAGTGAGGAAGGCATTTTACTTCTGCGGTGAAAGAGAAGAAATCGGCATAGGAGAAGGAAGAAAAACATTCAAAAATGCTGCGGACTTACTTGATAAATTGGCAGCGAAGATGGGAGATGATAAAACAAAGAATGCGTATCTCATTGTGAAATCGTTTGAGGCGCTTGATTATCCACCTCATGCAAACGTTAAAATGCTTACTCTTGCACATCCAGAACTAAAGGTAAAAAAACCAAGAGGAAGAATTCCAAAAGGGTAGAGTGTATGGGAAGAGGGGTTGGAAAAGGAAAAGTAATACTTTTTGGAGAACATTTTGTGGTACATGGAGCTCCGGCAATCGCAGCAGGTATACAGAATGCAGCGATTGTTGAAATAAAAAAGGCTGAGAAGAATAACATAATAACAAAACAAAAGGTTGTTCCGGAGTTAAGCTTAGACGCCATCCAAAAAGTGCTTGATGTTATGGGAGTGAAGGATAAGTACAATGTCTATTTAGAAGGAGATCTCCCAACCTATGGTGGCTTGGGCTCTTCGGCCGCATTTTGTGTAGGGCTTGTGAGAGCGGTTGCAGAAGAGAAAGGTATTGTGTTGACAGATGAGGAAGTCAACAGATATGCATATGAGGGTGAGAAAGCGTTCCATGGTAATCCATCCGGTATAGATAATGTTATGGCAACCTATGGTGGTATAATATTATTTAGAAAGAGCAGAGGAGAAAGTTTTTTCGAGAAGATAAATCCTGGAAAGCAACTTGATATCGTAATTGGATTCACCGGAAAACTGAGTGCAACGCGAAAGATGATAGAAAAAGTAAAGAAATTCAAGGAAGAAGACGAATTTCAATGGACGCAGCTTATGGATCAGGTTTCGGATCTTGTTTTTAGAGGAAGAAATGCAATCGAAAAAGGAAAAATAGAAGAGATTGGAAAACTTATAAACGAAAATCAAGTTCTTCTTTCTGAGATAGGTGTTTCAGATGAGTTAAACAACGAAATGGTAAAAATAATGCTCGATGCCGGTGCACTGGGAGCAAAATTGACAGGTGGCGGTGGAGGGGGTTGCTGTATCGCGCTTGTTAGAGATAAGATCGCAGCGCAAGGAGTAATGATGGCTTTAAAAAAGAAAAAATTTGAATCGTTTGCCACTCGAATAGGCTAGGTGCTGATAATGCGTATTCTGTTATTTATGCTGTTGATGTTTCTTTTCTTCGGATGCATAGAAAGTAATACGTCAGTTGTAGAGAATGAAACAACAGATGTCTATCAGCAGCAATCATGTGTTGGATGCGCGATACCATATAATCATGAAAATGAACAAAGGCAAAGCTTGGAGGAGAATTTGATACAGCAAAACCAGACGAACGGAAGTGTTTCGGAAAATGAAACGACAAAGATAATGGAAGAACAGAATAATAGTAATCAGCAAAATAATAGTTCTTTGAATATTGCTACTATTAGCAATACTGCTGAGAATTTGAGCGTGTGTATCGGACCGGTAGAAAACGAGTATGATATTTATACGCAGAACGAGGTACGCTTACGCGATAGGGTGTACAAAGACGAATGTGTCATCGCCACTGTAGTAAAGAAATACTACTGCAAAAACAATTCCGTTAAAGGCGTAAATATAGAATGCCCACCAGGATACGATTGTAGAAACGGTGCATGCAAGCCTATGGATTATACATGCACAAAAACAGACGGAAATAACATTACGATTAGAGGGCGTCTAACTGTTGTAAAAGGAATTAATATCGTACTCGACGAGTACGATAGTTGCGTGGATGAGGGAACAGTAAAAGAATGGATGTGCGCAGAGAACGGAAGCGGATACTACGAGGAGCTTTACTGCGGCACAGGCTACAAATGCGTAGAGGATGAAGGAAGATGCGTAAGAAGTAAATGTATCGAAACAGACAACGGAGACGACCCACTGCATCCTGGAAGAATAACATTCGCAAACAAAAACGATACGTATAAAGATAGTTGTATAGGAGAGAGAACATTGATAGAATATTACTGCTATGGCGAAGGAACGAAGTCAAGAGAATACGCCTGTAAAAACAAGTGCGACGATGATTTCTGCATACCTGCTTATGAGTAAGTGATTCTTTATGCTCAAGGGTCATTATCTTAAGAAGCTTACTTCAAAAATGCATCTTAAATCTATAAATGTAGGAAAGAATGTGGATGGAAGCAGCCCTCCGTCTATTTTTATTGGTTCCTATAACTATCCAAATGTCTTTGCTGGACCGATGCTTACACCACAACATGGCGATACATCTGTGCTTGATACCCCTGAGATGTGGATTAAGACCAACAAGGAGGTTATGGATATAGTAAATTTTAGGCTTAGTCTTATACGAGGAAAGCAAACCGTGAGAATAAACGATCTTAGAAATAAACTAGTAGAAAAATTGCAGGAGATCTCGCTTTCAAATTCTTCTATAGAAAGCGAAGCAGAATTTAGAAATGTTCCCTGTGGATTTGCTTTGAATGAAGAGCACGCGCCTTATGGTCCAAGCGCAATACTAGAAAAATTCGAAATAGATAATCCAAAATGGGACAAACATCTAGAAAGGGTATACTACGACACAGACCTAAAATCTAATGAGGCGATTGTTGAGCTTTATAAAAAAGGAGTGTTGTTTTCTCAACTTCAAAAGGCGTTTTCGGCAGGAACAATTGGAATAGGAAAAAATAGAAAATTAGTACCCACTCGCTGGTCGATAACTGCATGCGACATGATTCTTGCGAATTATCTTATTGAACAAGTTAAACATAACGAGATAATAGATAATTATCGAGTACACGAATTCTACAGTTTGAACAATTATTATGCAGTAATACTATTACCTACTACATGGCAATATGAGTGGATAGAAGGGTTTGTGCATGTTATGGGAAACGAAGAAGTTGTGTTTTCAGACTTTGAGACAAATCGCGGAAAGAAAGAGTATTCTTCTGTAGGTGGATGCTATTATTCATGCAAGTTGGCTGTGCTGGAGGGGCTTGCACAGAGAAAAGAGCAGGCGGGTGCAGTGGTCCTTAGGGAAGCACATACTGAGTACATTCCATTAGGTGTTTTTAATGTACGCGAAAACATTCGTGCCGCAATGCAACAAAAACCGCTCGAATTTTCTGCTTTTAGAGACGCATTAGAGTACGTAGCACCAAATTTTAGATTGGATATATCAAGATTCGTAGAGGCAGGAACACTCATAAAAGACATTCTGCAGGGAAGACAGACCACACTACTGATATGAAACGTTTATTCGTAAAGGTAAATTTAAAAATATTTCCACACTCATAGCATAATTGATAACTATGAACATGAAAACTAAAAGGTTAAAAGATATTTTTAAAATGATAAACGATTGCAAACCAGAGTTAAGAATAAAAGGAGTGGAACTACTTTCCAAGAGAACCTGTCTTTTAGAAACCTTAATAAAAGATAGAAAAGACACACGATCTGAATACGAAGAATTTATGAAATCTCTTACTCATCTTATCAAGATTGTCTATGATTCGAAAGATGACAGTCTCATAGAAACAGCAATAAACACCACAACCTCATCTGAACTACTAAAAGCCCTTCTTGGTTATAAAACAGAAGACGGACGCGAACTTTCCGAAAATACAAGAAAACTCATCGAACAAAGGATTAAAAAAATCGAAACGAAATGTTGAAGTAATGTTTTTCTCTTTTTGTATTTTTGAAAGGATGATGGTATGATAGTAATAATAGACGCTGGTTCCCAGTATACTCATCTTATAAAGAGAAATTTTAGAGATATGAACAAGGATACGGAAATAATAAACGCGAAGGAAAAATATGATTCGGTAAGAGAGACTATAGAAAAAGCAGAAAGGATAGTACTTTCTGGAGGCCCGAGTTCTGTTTTAACCGATAAAACAAGCCTTGCAAGGGTAGTAAGCGAGAAAGTGAAAGCAGATGAGATAGCCATTCCTCTTCTTGGGATATGTTATGGCCATCAGATGATAGCGCATGTTTGGGGTGGAAAGGTTGAAAGAGGAAGGAGCGCCGAGTACGGTATATGCGAGATAACAGTAGATAATGAAGACAAAATACTGAAGGGTATTCCTCACAAATTTAGGGCATGGGTCTCCCATTTCGATGAGGTAAAGGAGCTTCCAAGAGATTTTGATATCCTTGCTCATTCAGAGACGTGTAAAATAGAAGCGTTTGCTCATAGAAAAAAGCTGGTCTTTGGAGTTCAATTTCATCCGGAGGTGTGGCATACTGAAAATGGCGAAATTATACTCAAAAATTTCGCAGAGGTATAGTATGTGGAGCAGTTTTAGGAAGACCAGGCTTAGTCTACTTGAAGAGGCGATAAGCGAAGGGAAGGTTGACGAAAAGATAATCCCTCTGCTCAAAAAAATAAATGAAAATAAAAATCTGGTGACGATTTCTTCATGTTACGGTCGCATCGTTCTTCTTGGATTTGATGTAGCAAAAACCAAAAAAACATCCATCTTTTATCAGAAATGGCATAGAAGAGTCAGCGAAGAAGAGGTAGAGCTTGCGCTAGCTAATTATACTGGAAGACTTCCGCTCTGGTTCAAAGTAGAACCATTCATACTGCATGTTGCAGCAAAGGATATGCCTGCTGCAATAGACTTTCTTACGAAAATGAGAAAATCTGGTGTAAAAAGAGGAGGGATACAAGGAGTGCAGGAAGACAGAGTCAATATAGAAATGCAAGGAACAATTTCTCTTGCGTTTCCAGTAGGTCCTTTTGAAGGAAGCTGGAATGAGATGGTCGCTATGGCCAATAAAATGATGGAACTAAACGAAAAACAAGTGAAAAAACTTGAAAGAATAAAATGGTAGAAAAATTAAGATAAAGCGAAGCGTATCCTGGGGCCCAAGCAACCGACCTTTACTGTCCGATGTATAGCCAAATCTAATCCTCACGGAGGATCTGTTCCAAACATCGAAACTGTAAAGGCCTGGTGAAGTACTTAACGCTTGCGGTTAGCTATAAACCGGATGCTGTTACGTATCCCCTGTACTAGCATGCGGTTTTTTGGAACAACCGTAGAGGCGTTAAGCCCTCGAACAGATGGCGCCTATATCTAGGACTTTTCCCTACCATCTAAGTTCCACTTGGATTGCCTGACACGCTCCGCAAGTAAGCAGAAGCGATTATAAATAAGAAGTAATTATTTTATTTGTTTTGTTTTCATCGCATCTAATTTCTTATTCTATAACGAGTCTGCTTTTACCGCTTTCTATCTTATTTGCAACAGAAAAACCTTGTTTTACTTCCAAGACATAAAGTGCCTCGGCATTAGAGGTGTAAACAGGGCAGTTTACTGTATTGCACGGCTCCATTGTTATAATATCAACAACTGTGCCGTTTTCATCAAAGAATATAGCATCGAGCGGAATGGTTGTATTGAGCATCCAAAATTTATATCTTCCAGGCTTATTGAACACAAAAAGCATTCCTTCGTTTTTACCAAGTGCTGGCCTAAACATCAAACCCCTAGCACGTTTTATGGGGTCGTTTGCTAGCTCTACAGTCACGATTATATTTTCCCCTCTGCTATTAATAATTGTTATTTGTTTTTTATTGAGATTAAACTGCGTGTAAAGAAAGAAAATTAAAATGATAAAGAAAAAAATAATGAGAAAAAAGAACGGTTCTTTATAAATTTCCATAGAACGGCCTATTCCTTAAATCTGTTTTTTAGCTTTTCGAGAACTTTTGGAAGCGTAGTGTACTCCATCTCGTCCGGTGAGAGTCTATGCGGTTCGAAAGGACCGTGTCTTCTCATATAATTAGCTACTTTGTTTGCTTTCTTCCTTGCTTCATCGAATGCCTTGTCCTTCAATAAATCTACAGGCCCAATAAGCTTTCCGTTTGCAAGTTGAAAACCTAGGGCTACAACTCTTGGCGGGCCATCGAATCTTGATGGCGTCGCATCTTCCATAGAAACTGGCATAAGCGGACCATTGTGAGAACCACGCATCCATCCCGCAACTAAATGTGGAAAGGAAAATGGTTCAAGAACCTCGCCAAGAGCTGGAAGACCTGATTGTGCCCTTACGATCCCGACTGGATCGTCCTTTCCAACGTACTCGCCTGCTATCTGGTAGAGTTTTTCGCTACTTACAACTGCAACGGGCTCATCCGCAGGAAGCTTTCCACCATCTTTCGGATAAACGCGTTTTACAACATATTTGCTCTTTGCGCCGATTAATGCAAGGAGATCGTAAAGTTCGTTCGGTGTCTCTAAGATAACTTTTTTGTTATTATAAATATCGAGTACTTCAAATTTGAATCCATTATGCATGCTCGGATCGATGACTAATCCGGCAGTATTGAATGGATCTGCAAACATCTTGAATATAGGGAGATTAAACGCACCAGGATCTGTTTTATCCATTAGAATGCATACTATTGGTTCTGCCTTTCTCTCAGTAAATTCCATTTCTGCGACTCCTGGACCTAACCCTCTTACATTGCCAGAAAAGGCATCGACCAAAAGATCCTGCCCGGCACCATATAACTTGAGTTCGCTCGCTAATTTAGCGCATTCTTTAAATGTGTTCCATGCAAGTTCGTGTACCTCTCTGTTGTCTTCTCCTTTTGTGTGCGTCATGATCAACTCTAAGTCATCTCCGCACATTGCAACAAAATAATCTATTAGAAGACCATTTCTTTTTGCAGATTCAAGTTGTCTGGAAGCAAGCTCTCTAAGCTTAGGATGTACGGAACAATGCCCAGGATATCCACCAATATCTGCTTTTATGATGCTTACTGTAATCTTCATATTCATATTAAAACCTCCTAAATTAAAAGAACATTTTTGATATTATTTATTTATTGCTGCAACTTTTTGAAGCTTTTCATCGAGACTTTCTTTTGGCCTTACCGGAAGAGTCTCGCTTTCTGAAGGCTTTGGCTTTTCAGATTTCTTAACTTTTGAAAGAACGCCAATTCCCCTGCTCCCTTCCCTGTATATCGTTATACCTTTGCAACCAAGTTTCCACGCTTGTATATAAGCGCTCTCCACGTCTTCGACCGATGCCTCGGCTGGCAGGTTTATCGTCTTACTCACAGCGAGATCGGTATGTTTTTGAAATGCGGCCTGCATCTTAACATGATCTTCCGGATTAATATCGTAAGCAACTACAAACACATTCTTGAGCTCTTTTGGTATTTCTTCCATGTGCTGTATGCTCCCGTTGTCTATAACTTCCTGCATCAGCTCTGGCGTATAAAGTCCTCTGATTTTTAGAACATGCTCAAAAACTTCATCCGAATAATAGAGTTTTGTTCCATCCATAACGTTTTTGATGTAAGCAAGCGCAAACATTGGTTCTATACCACTCGATGTGTTTGCTATCATAGATATGGTTCCGGTTGGTGCGATGGAAGTCACGGTTGCATTTCTCATAGCATCGTATTTATTTGCCCAGATGCTATCCTTAAAACCAGGGAAGGAACCTCTAGCTCTTCCGAGTTCGTGGCTCATCTTTCTCGCTTCATTTGTTATAAACTTCATTGTTTCCTCTGCAATTTCGATGGCTTCTGGTGAGTCGTATCTTACACCAATTTTAACTAGCATTTTTGCGAAGCCCATCACACCAAGCCCCATTCTTCTGTGGTAGTGGCTTCTTTCTTTTATTTCTGGGATGGGGTATTTATTCAGATCGATTACATTATCAAGGAATTGAACTGCAAGACGAACTACATATCTTAATCTCTCCCAATTGATTTTCTTCTTCCAGTTCCCTTTTGTCCAGTCCATGTCGACAAATCTTTCAAGGTTTATGCTTCCGAGATTGCATGATTCGTAATCCGGCATCGGGACCTCACCGCATGGATTCGTAGCGGTTATTGGAAATTTCGGAGTTGGGTTTGCTCGGTTTATAGTATCAATATAAAGAAGTCCAGGCTCTCCAGACTTCCATGCGCTATATGCAATAAGTTTGAATAAGCTTCTTGCATTTATCTTCCTCACAATCTCCCCATTTCTAGGATTTATGAGAGCATACTCTTCATTTTTCTCTACTGCCTGCATGAATTTGTCGTCAACTGCTACGCTGATGTTAAAATTTTCTAGAACACCTGGTGTCTGTTTTATGCCTATGAAATCTTCGATGTCTGGATGAGATACAGCAAGAACGCCCATGTTTGCGCCACGCCGTTTACCGCCCTGCTTTACGACTTCGGTTGCCACATCGAATATTCGCATAAAGGATAATGGACCAGAAGCCACACCGGCAGTGCTTTTCACGAAGTCTCCTTTTGGTCTTAAGCGCGAAAATGAGAAGCCAGTACCGCCACCACTCTTGTGAATTATTGCCGTATACTTAACAGCGTCAAATATTGCTGGGATATCATCGTATACAGGAAGGACAAAGCATGCGGCAAGCTGACCCAAATCTGTCCCAGCATTCATCAGCGTCGGAGAATTAGGCAAGAATTCAAAATTTGTCATTATTTGATAGAAAGCCTGCTCGTAGTATCGAACCGTCTTTTCATCTGCACCATACCTAGTTTCATTTGATGCTATAAACCTCGCCACCCTGTGAAATAATTGGCTGGGGGTTTCTATGACCTTTCCAGTATTGTCTTTGAGAAGATATCTTCTTTCGAGAACCTGTATGGAATTAAGTGGAAGTTTCAAATCATCGCTCACACCAAGAATTTTTTTCATTTCTCTCTCAACGTTTTTTCTATGTCTATAAATTATGTATGATTTTGCAGTCGTCGCATGGCCTTTTTCTATAAGCGCCTTCTCTACGATGTCTTGGATGTCTTCTACGGTTGGAATTTCTTCTTTATATTTTTCGTTTAAAAGTTGTATGGCAAAATCAGCAACCCTCTCAGCCTCTTTTCTATCGCTTCCTCCAACAGATTGCGCAGCCTTAAAGATTGCGTTAACTATCTTCTCTCTGTCGAAATCAACAATCTTCCCGTCTCTCTTCATTATTTTCTTAATTGCCATTATATTCACCTAAAAAAAGATTATCATGAAAGAATTTATTCAAAAATAAATCCCACTAGAGCTTAACTATTTCTGACAAAACAAATAAAAATATAGAGATTATCGAAGTATCTACGGTTTACCCATTTTACTATTTACATTAACTATGTGCTATACTGCCTTAGATGAACCTCCTATGAGACCACCTACAGCGCCTACGATGAAATTCGCCAACATACCAATTGGTATTCTACCAAAGCCGCAGCATAGGAGAGCCGCAATCCCAGCAGGCCCGGAAAAGGTATCTCCCAAAAGATAAACGACTACATCTTCGTATGCGCTACCGCTTATTCCTCCGGCCGGAGCAACACTGAGCATACCTGTTATCTGTAGAACTGCGTTCAATAAATCAAAAAAGAGATTTATCAAGGCCAAGACCGCATATGAAAGTGCGCCAGCTATCCCTGCTTCCACCACATCCCCCCTATATTTTTTTGCTGTTCTGTACCCAGCCCAAACGAAAAGGGCAAGAAAGAAGATATGACTTAAAATAGACAGTATGGTATTTCCAAAATTTCTTAAAAGTTCGAGCACGGTTTGTATAGTAGGTTGGTCGCTTAATAGAGCAAGCAGAAGAGTTATAAAAAATCCTATAATGATAACTGCTAAGCCAACCATTACCGGAAGGGTTATTCCTGCCTTAATTTTGTTAAAATCGAAATTCATGGTTACACCTTTATGCATGGGATAACTTAAACTAGAAAGAGAAGATATAAAAATATGACGAATTTACCTTTCTTCGCTTACATCATCCTTTTGTAGCTTTATCTTCGGCTTCCTTTCATGCTGTTGTTTTATTATGTATATTATTGCTATAATGACTACAAGAACAGAAGCAAGTAGAAGGAGAGCAAAATTACTGCTTCCCTTTTGGGCGCTGTTTATCTTTGCTATTATAGCATCCCCTTTTCGCAGGGCGTTTGCGTTCTGGCCTGCCCCTATAAGCTGCTCCATCTGAGTTATCTCGTCTGCTATAACATTCCTATCATTTTCTGATATGTAGTCTTTTTTCTCCGAAAAAACACTCTTTATACTTATCAACTTTTCTTCTGCTTGGTTTTTCTCCGCGTTTAGTATCTTCTCCATGCTATCTTTCATTTTTTCTAATTCCTTCAGTTTGTTTTTTATGTATGGTACGTCTTTTGTTGCGATTTCATTTTGAATGCTTGAAATCAATCTGCTTACTGAATTTTCGTTTATTGTAAAGAGTTGTTCTGCTGATGTCCCCTTTGCGTTTTTAGATTCTCGCGAATAAATAGAGAGTATTTCTTCTGTGCTCTCTTTGAGAGACTGGAAGAGTAGTTTTAGTTCTTCTTTTTGTATTCCGATGGATTCTTCGAGTTGATTACGCATCTCTTCTAGCATTTTTAGATCTGATAACACCTGCACTGCGCTTTCTGCCTTTTCAGTGGCTGCAAGAACGTTTATGTCGTGTTCGAGAAGCTCAAGTAAATCATTCACGCTATCATTTTCAAACCCAGCAAGGTTCTTTCTATAGTTGTTCAATTGTTTTACTGCGTCATTCTTGAAAGAGGTTATTTCCTTTCCTAACCATTTCTTATCGATTTTCTTAAGCTGTTCTATTGCTTCCTCCAGCTCTGAGATAGAGGTCGATGAACTTATGTTGTCATATTGTTCGATTACACTAGAAATTTCTGTTTTCCTTGCTTTGAATCTATCTATGAGCGAAGAGTTGGTTACGTTTAATTGCTCTGCTTTATTAATAGCAGCGTCGAGATCTGCAAGCTCTCTGTTGATGGACCTAATCAATTCGGAATATTCACGCATGAGCTTTGACTTGCTCTTTTCCAGTTCTGAATTTTTCTTCTTTAATTCTTCTATTTTCTGTAATGCTGCCTGATAATTCCCAGCCACAGCAAGGGTCTTTGCCTCATTTAGAAGGTTGCCTATCTCTGGTTCAGTTGTACTATTTTCATACCTTTTCAATTCATCGTTGACATAGTTACTGAGATTACTTATTGAATAACTCACTGTCATTGTAGCTGGTAAGTCCTTCATAAGATTAAAGATCTCCACTCCTTCATTGCTCACTTCGCAATCGTATCTTCCGCATTCGACATAAATGTCAGAGATGTACTGTCTACCTCCAAAGTCTATAAAGACCGGAACGCTGTTCAAATCTATGTTTGGTATTATTGTTATAGAATGAATAACTGTCATTCCCGTACCGGTCGGCGTGACTGCTGTCGTCAGTTCTCTTTCTTCATCGTATGCGTCTTCCAAAATATATGTCCTATTTAGGGTGTGCACTCCCTTTGAAAGCGGCCGGCTTGCACTTAAACCATCTATGGTTACACTCACTGCACTGCTCTCGGGCACCTCTACATAAGCGTCATCCACCAAAAGGTCGAAGACTGTTTTTTCTGTAACACGTGCAGAGCCGTCTCCAAGCCCAATCCCGCTTTTTGTCTCGCTAAGTCTTCTCGCCAAAACATCGGATTTCTCAAATGTTATGGATTTTGTTTCGTAAGGCCCTATGGATTTTAAGGTTATCAATAACCTGTTTCCCTGTACCTGCAACCCACTAATATCTTCTCTGCCTTCCGTGATATCCGAATATCCGAAGTTGAATTTTCCGCTTATATCAACAGATACTGTCACGTCTTCGCCGTAGTAATCTTTTGTATTTCTAAATATCACATTAAACGAGAATCTGGTCGGTTCGTCTATCTTCACTCTTCCGATAATCAATGAAGTATCTGTAATTATTGAATTCGCAACTAATTTGTCTAATGCCTTTAAATCTTCTTCAAGTGTTTCTTCAATTGAATCGTATTTTGAGCGCAGCCACCTAAGTTTTCCAAGAGCCTTTTCATAATCTATTTTTCCATCCACAAATAGGCCGGCTTCTGTCTCGCGCATTTCTTCTAGAAGGTCTTCTGTTCCTGCAAGCTTCAGTTTTTCCAAGAGTTGCGTGTGCTGATTTTCAATATCACCGAACGTTATGCTCGCCTTTTCAATTATTCTTTTTTTAAGCGAGTCTAATCTGGAGAGAATATTCGGAACGTCTCTGTTATTCGAAAGCATTTCAAGTTCTGCCCTCTCACTTGCAACATTTATGCCATCTTGCTCCGCTCTTTTAAGGAGATCTTCTATCTCTGCTATCTTTATTTGAATATCGGCTTCATTTTCAAAGGATTTTTCTAAAACTGCTGCAGACGCAAACTGAGCAGCTTTTATATAATAACTGTATTTGGAGCCGAGAGGCGCCGCCCGTTCACCTTTTTCGAATTCACTCTTTGCATTCTTAAGCATCTCTTTTCCCGCGCTTCCCATAACAGACTCCTTAGATTCTGCTAAATGTATTTTCTCCCGTGCTTCGCTTCGTGCGTCCTCGACTACTTTGCGCGCATCATCAAGTAGAAGATCCATTGCCTGCCCTAAGAATTCGTATCTTTCTTTAGCAGCAGACATATTTATGGTTGCATATTTAAGATAGCCTTCCCTCTCCTTATCAGAAAAAACGTGTTTAGAGTATTCATAAAGCTTCTCGGCGCCCTCCTTCTCATCCGTTAATATTTCATATCGTTCTGCAATAGTTCCCCGACTCAGTAGATTTATCTCTTCCTCCTGAGCTACAGGAACATCTATTTTTTCAAGTTGTTCTTTCTTTAAATCAGAATATCTTCTATCTACCGATTCTTTGGCGCTTTCTACGTCATATTTATATATATTATAAATATTTACTGCTTCGATTTTTGCATTTTTTCCTGTTTCAACAAGAGTGTTATATGTTTCTAATATTCCACCTTTGCTCCATACCAACTCCATCATAGGATAGTAAAGGGTTGTATTCGGAAGATCATTCCATAATTGATCGTTCAATATATGGTAATATTTATGTAGAATATTTATTTTTCCATAAGACCCCTCGAGCGTGCCGCTATTAACTATTTCAATCGCGGTGGAAAGATTGCGACATGCATCGTTCGGCTTCCATCTATAATCCTCGTCGCATATTCCGGCATGACTCAAATCAGAGAATACTTCTCTCGTCTTTTCTACCTTTTCATCTGATTTTTCAATGCTTATTTCAAGCGCATCAAGCGCATTGTCCATTGCCGATTTCCAATTTTGTCTTTGTTCTTC
>CAYSXZ010000040.1:0-14615 GCA_964435235.1 Microcaldota archaeon | reverse complement strand
CAGATAATGCGACGATTATATCAAATTATGGAAACGCATCATCCAACAATTACGCATGGAATACTACTCAGTATCCGAACGGCAACTATTCAATGCGTGTTACGGTATTTGAGAATGAAACAGCAGAAGGACTGAGCAATTCATATGTAATGCCGGGAATATTTTATCTTGATCAGGAAGCGCCAAACGTTACTATAATTTCACCTCACGGAGAAAACTATTCGCAGTTTACTCCAGTTTCAATATCAACTATTATTTTAGACCCTGATGGGATAGATTATGCACTTGCGGAAGTAGCAATGCCTAACGGTACTGTGCAGAACATAACGCTTGGGGATGGGTTGCAGAGTGATGATTTCAGCGTTGATTCGTTGGGTGTGAACTGGACTAATGAAGATTATATAGGCCCGCTTCAAACTTGTGTTGTAGATATAGATACAACAATTTCAGACAAGGCATTTACTGGCCTTTTTGGAGACGGAGCACCTGAGAGCGATACGTTATGTTCTCTTATCTCAAAAAAAGCAATAGATGGTGATTTTGATATTCAAGTGGATTTTAACATAGAAGGGTATGAGGGTACGGATATCGCATTAAACTTCCAGATAACGGAATCGCCAACTTCTTTTGAAGCATCAAAAATGGCATTCATCGCTCTTTCAAACTGGACTGGGTTAGGAAGAAACTATGAGGTGTTTGTGAATGATGAGAATACTTCAGATTACATAGCGCGCAGGCCAACAGATGATACATCTGGAAAGTTCAGGATAAAGCGCGAAGGCAGTAATTTCACATTCTATACTTGGAATAATACTGCATCTGAGTGGATTGAAGAGGCCTCAATTGAACTTAACTTTGCAAGACTGGTTTATGTAACAATGGAATCAGAATCTGCATACTCTGACTTTGGAAGCATAAACGTGAGTTGGGACAACTTTATAGTGAATAGTGAGAATAACACATTTGGGATTTTTGAAAGTACAGACCAACTTGGGTTATATAATGTTACTATAATAGCAAGTGATAACTATGGACGTGTAAATAACACAGAGAAAACGAACTTTACAATAGTTTACCATAACCGTCCGCCATCAGAACCATACCTGTTAACCCCATACCCAGGAGCGGTTGTTTCTAAAATGTATAACATCACTTGGAGCAATGTCTACGATCGAAACGGTGATTCTCTTCAATTTAATATAACACTCTTAAACCCAGACCTTACATATAATGCAACAATTGTCTCAAATTATGGAAATAACTCTTCCACTCAATACCCATGGAACACTACACTTTACGTGGATGGAGATTATTCAATAGAAGTTACAGTATTTGAGAATGAAACTTCTGAGGGATTGAGTAACAGTTATACAATGATCGGCAATTTCTCGATAGATAACACACCTCCTTTGGTATCGTTTGAATCGCCAACTGAGATATCAGGTTCTACTATTCCAAGGAATTACATTTTAGTTAATGTGAGTGCAGAAGATGCACACTTGAATGTTGTTGTGATTCGTCTTTACAATTCAAGCGGAGATTTGATAAATGAATCTTACTTTACATCTTCGCCTGCTTTTGTGAACTTTACAAATCTTCCTGATGGTTTATACTTCTTCAACGCAACGGCAATCGATTCTGCGGAAAATGAGAATAAGACAGAAACGAGAAATGTTACAATATTTACTGCTGGTTGTGTTGGTCAGTCAACTACGTTTGTATGTGGCCAAACTATCACAGAATCGTGTGGTTTGACGACAAACGTTATATCTAACGATACATGTTTCACGATTAATCAAAGTGATATTGAGATTGACTGTTCAGGATTCTCGATAACAGGCAATAGGTCAGGGTATGGTGTTTATGTCGTAAACGCAAGCAATGTTTCACTCGTGAATTGTGTAATCTCTAATTTCTCGGCAAGTGTAAATGCAATAAATACCAATAATTCCCTATTCAAAAACAACACGCTCTTTAATTCGCAATATGGCTTTTTCATAGATCCATCGTATAACAATACTATAATAGAGAATCAAATATTCGCAAATTCGCAATATGGCCTTTATCTCATTGATTCTCATAATAATACAATTCGTAATAATCTGTTCGAGAATAATTCAAACACAGGTCTATATGCCGTTAATTCAACAAACAATACTATATTATATAACAGATTTAGAAACAATATAATTGGCTCTTATTTCGTCAACAACCTACGTTCAAACTTTTCCTGGAACAATCTTACGATTGGTTCAGATCTTGTTATGCTTGATAATTCCTCTAATTTTACTATTTCATTCAACAGAATTTGGGATACTGATAGAACAGCGATCCGTATTGAAAATTATGCAAAATATAATAATGTTTTCAACAATTCAATTAATAACTCAGCGCGTAAAGGAATTTACTCCTATTCCACCAGTTACAATGTTATTGAGAATAACAGCGTACGCAATTGTAGTGACGAAGGCATTTATCTTTCCAATGTTAACACCTCTCAATTCAATAACAACGATGTTGGCAATACATCGTATGGGATCTACACATACTATGTAAGTAGTAGCAGTTTCAACGGAAATATTTTGCACGATGATACAGTTGGTTTGTACATGGATTATTCGGATAATAATACAATTCACTCATTAGATGCGTATCAGAATAATTACAACTGGTATGTGTATTCTTCCAACAATGTTTCTCTCGTCCAATCAAATCTTTTCAATGCCTCCACTAGTGGGGCCGAGATAAGATATTCGTCCCAAATAATAATAAATGGGACAAACATCTCCTTTTCTCCAAACTGTGTTTATTTCTTAAATACTAACTCATCAGTTGTGGATTCAAGCAAAATATTTAACTGCACAAACATCGGCATCTATGCAGAAAACCTATCTTACAGCACACTTACAAATAACTCACTATACAACACATATTATTATGCAGTCTATCTCACTAAAAGTATATGGAATAATATAACGGGGCACGAGATATATAATACAACTTATGATGGTATTTCGTTACAAAGCGGTTCGAATAATAACAAGATTGTAGGCAATCACGTGAATAATACCATTGGAAGATATGCTTTCTATCTAGATTCAGTAAGTTCTAATACATTAACTAACAATACAGGTTCATCGATCAATGTGCATGCTTATTTTATCCAGTTATCCAATAATTCTATTTTGGATAACGAAACTGCCTATGATAGCGGGCAGTTCGGTTATTACTTACTCTTGTCTTTCAATACCACAATAAAAAACAGTAAAGCATACAACAATACATATGGATTCCATATTAATAGTAATGATCTGGTCAATATCTACAACAGCAGTGCATATGGCAACTCTAAGACCGGTCTGCTTATCTATGTCTCAAACAATACAAACATTTCAAATATGCACCTTTACAACAATACGAACCAAGATGTGCTTATAAGCGTAGACGACTTTAACGTATATAATCTATATATCTCAAACCTCACAATAGACAATCCCGCAGGAAACTTCCAGAACTACACCTCGCTATATATAACAGATGCATACGGGAATCCGGCAATAGAAGAAGCATACGGCATAAAATGGAGCCAGCAGCCGGCTGCGCTTCCATCAGATAGAGTAAGTTTTGCCCAAAAGTTTGTCAATATTACACAGAAAGGAGACAGTGTTTCCATAGATTCTATTTCTTGGAGTTGGTTAGATTCAGAACTTACTGGTTATAATGAAAATCAGTTTGAACTATGGAAATACAATGCAAGCGGCTGGACATTGATGAACAATACGCCAGACACGGCAAATAATCGCTTATCATTAACAAATATGAATCCTCTAAGCACGTATGGGATATTACAAAATACTAATTGTCCTGTAATAACTTCCCCCGGAGAATACACACAAACTCAAAACTATGTGGGTGCACCAAACAATGCTTTTCCGCTCAACGATTATTCGTGTGTGAAGATAGCTGCATCCAATGTTATTTTTGATTGTGCAGGCTTCAATATAACTGATAACGGCACTGCTGAAATAGCTACCACATACGGCATACTTATTAATGGTTCTCTTACAAATGTTACTGTAAAGAACTGTAAGATAAGTAATTATACCCATGGAATAACGCTCTACGCATCAAACAACAGTTTTTTGGTAAACAATACTGCTTATGAAAATAGTGGAGACGGATTTCTCATCATATCATCATCTAACAACACCTTAACCAATAATACGGTTTATGACAATTTTGATTACGGTATTGACCTTTACTTAAGTTCTAATAATATTTTGATCAATAATACAGTTTATCGCCAAAGTATAGGTGTTCTTCTTACGGGATCTAGCAACAATATAATTAATAGTAGCAACGTTTACGATAACACCGCCGGAATTTATATCGAGTCGAACTCGCACAATAATACATTTACAAATAACTTTGTGTATAATACTGGAGGCACGGCATTTTATATTTATTCAAGCCACAACAATACGCTTACAAATAACTCCATGTACAACAATTCGGATGTTGGTTTGCTTATTTATGTTTCGAACAATACAAACATTACGAATATGCATCTTTATAACAACTCAAATTTAGATATGCTTGTAAGTGCCGATGATTTCAATGTCTATAATCTCTACGTCTCAAACCTCACAATAGATAACCCAGCAGGAAACTTCCAGAACTACACATCTCTGTACATAACAGATGCATATGGAGACCCAACAATAGAAGAGGCATATGGGATAAGATGGAATCAGCAGCCAGCAGCACTTCCTTCAAATAGGATAAGCTTTGCTCAAAAATTTGTCAATATTACACAGGAAGGAGGCAGTGTTTCCATAGATTCTATTTCTTGGAGTTGGTTAGATTCAGAACTTGCAGGGTATGATGAAAACATGTTTGAATTGTGGAAATACAACGCAAGCGGCTGGACATTGATGAACAATACGCCGGATACAACAAACAACAGATTATCGTTGAGCGATATGGATCCATTAAGCACCTATGGGATTTTACAACAAAGCGAAAACTGCCCGGTAATATCTTCTTCAGGGACGTACGTGCAAACTCAAAACTATGTTGGAGCGCCTAATAATGCTTCTCCTCTTTCAAATTATACCTGCGTAAAAATCACCTCTTCGAATGTTGTTTATGACTGCAATGGATATAATATAACGGGAAACGGAACTGCAGGAACTACTTACGGAATACTCTCAATCTCAGCATCAAATGTTACAATTCGCAACTGCCCGGCCATCTCAAATTACACAAATGCCTTATATCTATATAACACAAACAATAGCATCGTAACCAACAGCACTGCTTCCAATTCTTCCTATGGTTTCACAATGACAGCAAGCCACAACAGCACGATTTCCAACTGCACTGCATACAATATTACCAACAACGGTTTCTATATATATCTCAACTCCGCGGGCAACACCATCTCCAGCTCTACTACTTATGATTCCTTGGTTGGTTTCGCAATATCCTACACTTCAGCTGGAAATTATCTGGAGAACAACACAGCATACGGAAATGTCTACGGCTACGTAGTATCCTTTGATTCTTCCGCCAATCGTCTATACAACAACAGTGTAAGAGATAATGTACTCTACGGATTTGATGTCTTCAAATCTTCTAATTCTTCTTTCATAAACAATTCGGTCGTAAACAGTACTGCTCAGGCTTTCTACATTCATGAGGCGAATCGTTCCACGTTCATTTCAAACACAGTTAACCTTAGCTTTTCCGGTTTCCACCTTGTCAATGCGTCTTACAACACTTTGGCTTCTAACAATGTGTATGACAACTCCGCAAATGCTTTCTATCTTAAATCAAGCTCAAACAACAATCTGACTGACAACATTGCAACGTTCGTCAACAATGGATTCTACCTAGATAATAGCTCAAATAACATTTTGACAAACAACACCGTAACTTCTACCGGTGATACATGCGTCTACTTGGAAAATTCCGTCAATAACTCAATTTATAAAGGAGAGTACGCATTATGCACATCTGGTATCGTTGTAGACGCGTACTCTAACAACATCACTATTTCAGGAATTAAAGTATATAGCAACAATTACGGGGTCTATGTCGATAGCTCTAATGGTTTATTTTTGAACGACTCGATGATATACAACAACGGCAAAGGGGTTTACATCTTAAACTCGGACTACTCTAACCTAAACAAAAACAACATCACAAATAATACCGACGCGGGAGTTTTTATTGCGGCTAGTAGCAATTCCAATACCCTATCGCAAAATTACGTCTGCTTCAATGATAAGATGGACATAAACAATTCGAATACGACCAATACGGGAACGCTTGACAGGTGCGATTACTGGAACCTCTGGAACGAAAGCGGCCATGAAGGATGCACATTCAGATGTACGGAAATATGGCATTACTTCTACGGCTACGTGAACGGCACTCTTCTTCTTGCACCAAATCAAGTAGATATATTCTATTCATGGTTATGGAATGGACAGAAAGGAAAGGTTTATGCAATAAACGGCGATGCGAACATACAATGGATAAACCTTACGGCGCTTGGAAGAAATGTGAGCGGGCAGAACTCAACAAACGACTTTATCGAGCTTGACTCCCTTCTTGGATACAGCGCGGAGTTCGACAACGTAAACGCAACTTACAGTACCGATGGAAGCAATCCAAAGGAGACGCTTAACATGACGTTATACAAGCGTTTTGTTCCATACGTTCCTCAGGCGAATTCTACTACCCAGGACAGCATTTTCAAGACAGGAATAGTGTGGGATGCATCGCAAGGAGGTCCAGAGTTTAGCATAGTGCAGAACCAGGATGTTGCGTTTGTTACGGAGATAAACTCGAGTGCAACGTATGATTATGAGATAAGGGTACCTGCTAACCTGAGCACATACAAAGGAACAAGTGGAGTGGTGAAATTCTGGCTGGAGTTGGAATAGATGAAAGCAAGGTTTGTATTCTTTATATTGTTTTTTTTCTGTGTTGCGTCAGCTCAGGTTACTATAGAGGGAGGAAACGTTACAGAGTTGAACGTTACTGACCTTAGAAATTCTACAAGGTGGGACGGGCTCTACGGGGATGTTATTTTAGGGATATTCGGGGCTACTTATAATCATAATGTCATTGGAAATCAAGTAGTCCATCTCAATATGCTCGTATCAGAACCAAGTTGTACATACACGTCCCTTGTGATGCATATTATAGCGGTGAATTCCTCTTCACCATCGCTTACACTGCCGCTTTCTCCAGGAAATCTCTCCCAACTCGATGCTTTCATAAACGGAAGCGAAAATGGAAGCGCGACATTTAAATACACAAGCAACTTTACACTCTCCTATGGAACGTTTACAAACGTTCCGACAACGTATACGTATGCGAACAATGCTTCATCGTCCTATTTCCGCGAAGGCTATCTTAATGATGCTGCAGGCAATCTAGTTTTCGTTGCCGTGGTAGTGAGCAACAAACCTGACTGGAATGGAACGACAAGCGATTACCAAATAATGATTCCGAACAATGGTTCTTCTACGGCTTATACCCTTTGGGTGGACATAAATTATACCTGCTTTACTCCACCCCCGCCTGGTGGTGAAAAGCATCATAGACTTTATATATATCCTCCTGGAACGTACACGGTCAAAGCTGAGGAAACCTTCAATCCATCGTTTATCGTAGAAAATCGCGGGGATTATAACGAAATGGACGTAGCAGTCTACATAGATGAATGCCCAGCAGGCTTCACTTGTGGTTCTGGTGAAATCGAGCGTTTGGACGAGAGGGAACAAACGAATGTCTCATTCCCGATAACAGTTGACGGTGTCGGAGAGTACGTGCTGACAGTGTGCGCACGGAATGATAATGCACGTGCATGTGCTGATTTTATTGTGCAAGTGATCGCCGAATGCGCAAGCGATGACGATTGCGACGAAAATGAATATTGCGATTATGGAACATGCAAGCCGAAGAAAAAGGTAAAAGAGGAATGCAATCGAGATGGTGAATGCGAGAGCGGAGTATGCGAAGGCGGAATCTGTGTCTACTGCACGAAAAACGAAGATTGCGCATACGATGAGATATGTGTTGAAGGTATCTGCGAAAGGATAAAATGCGAGTGTGGTATAATCACAAACCATGCGTGCATCCAGTACGAATGCTGCGCCGATAGTGATTGTGCATTAGATAAGTTTTGCATAGACCATACATGCGTTGCAAAAGAGCTTGAGATCCTTGTAGTAGGTGGCGAAATCGTGGAGAATGAAAGCATCCTCGTCCAGATTGTAAATAACAAGAACGAGCCTGTTCCGCTTGCAAGAGTCTTTACAGATTACATGAGTGTCTATGCTGATGAAAACGGATTTGCAACGATAGTGGTACCATATAACGGGCTACTTTACGCATACAAGGACACCTATCCGCAAGCTGGTTTGCTTCTCGATGTAATAAGACTTGGGTTTTTCATAACAGAAGAGGAAATAGTAGTAGGAAAGGAGACGAGAATACGTGTTGTTGACAGCATGGGGCGGGGGATAGCTGGTGCAACGGTAGTTATTGGCAATGACACGGTGATTACAGATAGCGAGGGGTACTTCAAATACGTGTTCGATTCTCCTGGCAGGGTTGTGCTTAAAGGGACAAAACCAGGCTATAGGATAAGGGATAGAGAGATAAACGTAATCGAAAGAGAGATTGCTGCGGTATGTCATTTTCCAGTATTGCTTAATTGGCTTATTTTCTCACCAAACACATTGTATATCTTATGGTTCTTCTCAATACTACTCGCACTGCTTAATTTTGTGCTCTCCGCAAGAAGGTTCAAGGTAAAGCCAAGACCAATGTTAAAGGCGGCGCTTTATTCGTTCATTCCGCTTATCCTTGCGCTCCCTAACGTGTTAATATTTTCAATTTGCTTTATGTCAAACATCGTCCTCCTGCAAGCAGTAGTGGAGCTTATTCTTTTTGTTAAAAGACGCCTAATAAGAGAGAAAGAACCTTTCGAAAAGGAGAAATAATAATCCTTTTAATTGCGATTTGAGAACGCGAAATAGGGATGAAATATGGGGAAGAAAGAAGATAGGGTATTCGTGACTTGTGAAAAATGCGGGGCCAGTGTCCGCGATATTAATCTGCTTCTGCATATGGCGAAAGTACATGATGATAAAGAGGCAAAAGAAGAGCTCGCATATCTCGAGAAGGTGAATGATATCATTTCTCCAAATGGACTAAGGAACTTTATCAAAGATAAGGCAAGGATATGGAAGTTGTCTGAAAATGATAAAGAAGGGCTAAGAAAATTGATTAAGATATGGAGAGACGAGTTTAGCCTCCTAAGGTTACTCATTATGCTCCGTATCCCAACAACAGGAATGCTAGCCAGAAGAAGGTTTGATGACGATGAGACGAACAGTACGATGGTCGATCAGGTTATCGAATTTGCACGTCATCATAGTGACGATGAAAAAGACGATGTCGGTATGTTGTTAGAGATTGCAAAGGAGATGAAAAGGGAAACGCTTTTTGAATCCCTTAAGACGATAGCCACATCGCAGCTTGATAAAGAGAAAAAGAAAAAAGTTGCCAAAGTGATGGTGATTCTATTTCCAAAATTCTTATTGCTTGTGTGGGAAAAAACCTATAATTTAACATGCGATGGTTGCTCTATGACACAATTCAAAGAGCTTGGATGCAGAGAAGGAGATTTCTGGTGTGTGCACGATATTTATTTTGATAAATTCTGCGCTTTTGTATATGATCAGATAGGTGAAAGTGTGGCTTCCGGTGCCGTTGATGAGCCAGAAAAGATTCTTTATGAGTGCATAAGAAAAGCAATCGGACCTGAAAAAGAAACAGAAAACAAAGAGCAGAAAAAAGATAGTATGTAAGCCGGTTCGGTCTTTTAACACCCAAAATTTGTTCAAACTTCCGACCATTTTTCGCTATTTTTGGTCGGTTTTTTGAACAAAACCTAGAACGATAAGCGCTTCGTCGTCTAACACCGCCCCATCCCTTCCCTCAAATTGCTTGCTTGTTTTCGATTGACCACCGATTTCAAACAGTAAATTACGTTTGCCAATTTTTATCTCATAATCGGGTTGTTTTTTCATACCTGTCGGAATAAAAACCGGAAAGCCCAACTCCCCTGTATGGAATAGGAAGTATTCTTCCCTCAATGCACCGAACTCCGCTTCTTTCATGAGCTGATCTGCAAAAGCAACACGCAAATTCGGGTGATAAAAGAGCAGCTTTAATATTCCCTTTGCTTGTGATTTGGGTGTTTTCTCTTTGACATCTCTTAGAATACCTAGTTCAATAAGCATGTTTACAGCGTCGTAGATTGTTGATTTTGCGTAGCCACTCATCAAAGAAAATGACGTATAACTAAATTCACCCGGCTTTGATAGCGACAGAAAACCAAGGAGCCTCTCGCAAACATCTACCTTGCTTTGCGTTAAGCTAAACTCAGCGACAGCATCCTCGTAGATCATACGCTTTATTAATTTGAAGATCAGTTCCTTTTCAACTGCTGCTCCTGGAAAGCCACCTATGGAAAGATATTCTTTGTAATATTTCTCTACTGAGGGATGATCCGCCAACCATTTTATGGTCGCTCTTCTACTTAAGATTTCATCTATCGTGGCTGTATAAAATTCACCTTCTTTTAAATAGACGTACTCACCAAGAGTTAATGGGGATAATGAAACCTCCAACGCTCTTCTGCCGAGAAGTGTACTCCCTTTTTTGATTGCTGCTGTTGAAGAGCCAGACGCAACTATCCTAACTTCAAAATCATCATAGATATTTTTCGTTTCCTCAACCCAATTACGATATGCATGTATTTCATCTATAAAAATTGTCTTGTACCCCTGTCGGTAAGCTTGTTCAACAACCTCATAAATCGAGGCTGTCCTCACTAAAATAGAATCTGCAGAGAAATAAAATGCATCTTCTAAATCGCTAAAGAGTTGCAGCATAAGGGTTGTTTTTCCCACCCCTCTAATTCCAGGTATAAGAATTGCTGGTTTTTTACCTCTATTTTCTTTCTCTAACGACTTTTTCAGTTTTTCGTATAGAAATCTTTTCTTATACCCTTTAACAGCTGCCGCATTCTCGAGGGCGATGCGATATAATCTATCTATATCTGCCATGGTATATGTAAGAGCAGAAGTCTTTATTAATCTTTGTTCAAACTTCCGACCATTTTTCGCTATTTTTGGTCGGTTTTTTGAACATAAAAAAGGAAAGAAACCTTCTGTCAGTATGGGTTGATTTGCGAAAACTTTGTAAAACCAGTTTATGTCAAAGATAGCACAAAATATTAAAAGTTTGTGACAAATATAACATAAATTTTGGCTTAAAAACAAATATTTCTTCAAAAATTACACAAAAAGATAATTTTTTGTAGCGTTATAGTAACAAATATAAACATTTACTCGTATAGGTAATGCATGGACGAGAAACTATATTCAAATATCGTTTCTATTTCCGGAAGGAGTATAGAAACAGCAAAGGTCGATTTGCTTAGACAAAGCAGTAGGGAGGTAGCCAAAAAAATAAAGAGTAAAAAGGGACTTTATCTCATATGCGGTTTGCGCGGGGTTGGGAAAACAACGATACTCGCGGAGCTGTCTAGATCGATAGAGAGATCTATTTACTTAAACGGAGAGATTATAGTCAAATATGGCGCAGACCTTCTTGATGTACTTCATCACTCTGAGAGAGCTGGATATTCTACCTTTATGGTCGACGAGATTCACACTATTCCAAACTGGGAAAAGGATATTAAGATATTCTATGACGAAACTCATCATCATACAATAATAACAGGATCATCCGCTGTAGCCCTGAAGGTACTGGGGTCGGAACTATCACGCCGTATCACTGTATTTAATCTAAAACCTCTTTCCTTTAGGGAATACTTGTATTTTAAAACCAATAAAGAGTTCGGAAAGGTCGGGATGGACGATATTTTAGATAGAAAAAAATTGCCAGGCATCGTAAAACAGATCGCGCCCTACATGACTGAATTCGAACTTTATACAAGAAAAAACGCACTACCTGCTGCTTATTTTGAAAACAATTCTGAGGTTTACTTAAACATTGTTGAGAGAATCGTCCGTTACGACCTGCAGTCTTTACGGGAAATGGACGCTGAATACATCGATTCCGCATTTAAGGTAATAAAATTCGTTGCGACGTCGAGCCCCGGGGAGGTGAGCTATAGTGGTTTAGCCAACAGCGTTAGACAAAATACACGTCTCGTTCAGGAAATGGTGCGGCTCTTGTCATATGCTGGGTTATTTTACATAGTCCCACCGGAAGGTAGAGGGCACAAGGTGATAAGGGGGGAGGATAAAATATTGATGCCCCTCTCTTTCAGGAGTGCGTTGTGTGAAAGCTATGGAGTATCTCCTTCAATTGGTGGAATAAGGGAAGATTTCTTTATCCAGCATGTTAATGACGCTAAGTATATAAAGACAGGAACCGAAAGAAGAACTCCTGATTTTTTGGTTGGAAAGCACATATTCGAAATTGGTGGAGAGTCGAAGGGCTGGACGCAGCTGAAGGAAATGAAAAATGCTTATTTGGTTAAAGAATCCTTGTTTTTTCAGGAAAAGGAGATCCCTCTTTATGCATTTGGATTTTTGTACTAATATTAGTTTATCTTTTTGCCTTCCTCTTCTCCCAGACGAGATAACCGACAATTCCGATGAGCAGTAGTATCACGATAATGTAAATGATATTGAGGTCGAACGCCGCCAGACCTTTTGGGATGTATTCTGTTTCAACCCTTTTCTCAAGGAACGCCTCCCTTGCGCCATAATTTGCCCCGACAACTACTCTTGAGCCGGCCTTTGCTATTCCAGGGAATTTTATCATTTGTCCTTCGCCAACTGCCAAGGTATAAGTGTTCTCGTCCTTTATTTTCGTAATCGTTCCGTTTACATCAACCGTTGCGTCAGGTCTGAAATACAATGGAACGGTACCGTTATTTGTGAATGTTACTAAAAGGTCGCTCGTTTCCCTATCCTCAATGAAATCCGCTATTGAAAGAGAGGAGATATCAATAAATGTTACTCTTCCAGCAGGAAAAACTCCCCGAATGCCGTTCTCTGTGTACTTTCTCGATGTTCCGTAAAAGGAGGTTATGTTGACCGTTATCTCACCACTTTCAATTTCAATCGGATATCCCATACCAAATTTTTCTCCGCGGTTTATTGCAAACGGTTCCTCGTCTCCAACAGTACCGACATGGCTGCCATCGACAAAAACACGTAGTTGCGATTTCACATATTCAATTGCGTTTCCAGTGTTTTCATAAGTTACTTCTATCTTTTTAGTATTCGTGTTGTACTCTACCTTATCTATCTCAAGTCCTGTCATCGGCCCAGGGACAGGGAAGAAATCAACAGGCATCATCCCCATCCCAGTTACGCTCTGACCAAGTTGGACAAGAACATGAAGAGGCTCTCCCCTTAATTCCTTGTTTATAGATTCCTTAAGATTGTATGCGGTCTGAGCATATTCTTTATCAACGACCATTGCAATCCTGATCTGGTCGCTCGCAGCCTTTTCTTTTATGAAATTGTAAGTTGCTGAAGGGATTAGCGGGCTTATCAAGATGACTGGGTCATCACCTGCAGCTATTGTATCTTCGAATGCATTGCCATCTGAAAGTATTACTTGTTTTTTTGACGGGTTTGCCTGGAAATAGAGATTAACAAGCTCAAGATTGTCATCGTATTTGTCCCCGTTGTTTATTTCCCTATACGTAAGATTGTTTTTATTGAGCAGATCTTTTACATCATTATCAATATATCCATAAAGTAAGATGCCTTGCGGGTTTTTTGTTTTTATAAAATTAACCACTACATCCGCGTTGTTTTTGTCTGCGAATATAAGATACATCTTATTCAGTTTTGCATAGGCAAGCGCTGATATCGTATTATATCCGTAAACCGGGTCTACAAGGATGAATTTTCTTGCTCCGCTCCTCTCTGCAAGCGCAAGATTCGTAGTATAAGGATTTTCTGAAACGAGCAGTTCAACGGTGTTCCCTTTATTTTCAAGCGTGTTTCTCATCCCAGTAATAATCGGCGAATTTGCAGATTGCACAAGGAGAACGTTCCCACCGCTTCCTATCTTTGAGTAAACAACCTGTTCATTGTACGCCGGCGGTACAAATACGACTTTCTCATTAGTAACCGCTCCGTAATAAATGGTTGAAACGACATCCCGTCCATCAAGCGAATTGACAACCGCAATGCTGAAGCATAATGGAGCAATTAAGAGTAGTAAAAGAACGAGCTTCCTCATGGCATAAGATGCCAAGTAAACATTTAAAATCTTTATCTTCGTTACTTGTGCATATAATTAACTTGTCTTGGCACACGCCAAGGCGACTAAGGTGAAAATATGTATAAGAAATTATTGTTGACATTGTTGCTTGCTGTGGGGCTGCTCTTTGCAATCCAACCAGCAGAAAGTTGGACGTTAGGAACTACTGGGAAATACACGCAAGCGGGGCAGGCAAATGTGACGACGGAAGGTGGAAATGTCACCAACCTAAATCTCTCAGGAAATGTTTCGACTGAAAAATGGGCTGG
>CAYSXZ010000039.1:0-13704 GCA_964435235.1 Microcaldota archaeon | reverse complement strand
TTATTAAATAACGATAATAAAGAAGCTGGAGTTGAATAGAAGAAGGGTGTTTGATAGGGTAATTATTTAACCCAAGTTTCGCAAATTGACCCATTAAGCCTTATAGCTGACACTATTTTTTGTATTTCTTCATTTCCACCGGTTAATCTCAGTACCTTTCCTTTTGCAACTAATGATCTAACCTTGTTGAGTTGGGAGGTGCTTCTTCGGAAGTAACATTTGGAAATTAATCACTAGGAATAAAATTAGCACGACGACAAGCTAACACACAAAAAGTAGCAAAATCAGCTATTTGCGAAAGTCAGGTTATATAGAATTGAAGCTTAAATTTATCTATGTGGGTAGCAAAATTCAAAATCTGGCACAAAAATTGTTTACTTAGACCCAGGTGCGTCAAACATCAAATAACAGATTTTGTCTATCTAATAAATTCATGGGTAGAAAAAAAGAAATTCTACTACACAGAATTACACATCCTTCAGGGTAGGGAAGAAAACAAAAGAAAATTTATCAAAGACTTAAAAAAAGAAGATTCTATTAAGAAATTTGAGCAAGGAGGAAATTATATATTTACCTTAAACGAAGAACCAATAGAAAAGCAATACTATTCTCCGGTCTTTGATCCTAAAATTATCCAGGTTAAACCTGTTGTCCAAAGAGTAGATGGATTTGAAGATTGGGAATTAGCATGCTGGGATAAAGAAACTTTAATGAAGATTATAGATGTTCCTGTTTTTGACGTAGAATTAATTTATATAAAACAAACAAAACTTTCAGATATTTTTCTACCACATATTTATCCTAAGCTTTCACCAAAACAAAAAGAAGCTATTGAACTCGCTGTAAAACATGGATACTATCAATATCCTCGTAAAATTAATTTAGAGAAATTGGCAGAGATGTCAGGGGTTAAAAGACAAACATATCAAGAAAATCTTAGACGAGCAGAGAAAAAATTAATTCCGTTCTTGACAGAAAGTTTAAGTTAAAGCCTCACACCTTGATTTTTGTTTAATCAGTATCGAGCGCTTTCGTTATAAAAGATGTTCGGACTCACTGGGAAAAAGGAAAAACGCAGGAATTTATCCTTTTCCTGCAAATATCAACCAAAAGGCGATAGGATTGATTGCGCTCTACATATTCGCTTTAGTTTACATCCTAATAGCCATCAGGAAAATCGGCCCTTTCAGGGTTGAGATGTGGCAGGCAATGCTGCTCGGGGGATGCGCAGCCATAGCATTTGGTGCGATAAGCCTAGCTGCAGCCCTGGAATCCATAGACTGGGGCGTAATCGTCTTCCTTTTTTCCATGTTCGTGGTCGCAAGGGCGCTTGAGACGAGCGGATATCTTGAGGAGCTCGTGAACAAAGCATTTTCAGCTGCGAAAAGTGCGGACGGCCTACTTGCAAGCGTGATAATCTTCTCCGCCCTGAGCTCGGCCATACTGATAAACGACACGATCGCAGTAGTGGGTGTGCCGGTGGCATTCTACATTTCCCAGCGCTTTGGCGTAAAGCCATTGCCGCTCCTGATGGCGCTTGCGTTCTCGGTCACGATAGGAAGCGTACCAAGTCCGATAGGCAACCCACAGAATCTGCTTGTGGCTGTGCGCGGAGGGTTCGAAGCGCCGTTCTTCTCATTCCTGAGCTGGCTGCTCATCCCAACCCTGCTGAACCTAGCCATATGCTTCATTGTCCTGAAAATGCTCTACCGCAAAGAGCTTTCAGGGTTCAGGAAACACCCTGGAGATGGATTCTCAATGGTGCGGGATAAGAAGCTGGCTTCGATATCAAGGATTGCACTCATAGCTGTTCTGGTGACAGTATTGCTGCGTGCGGCAGCAACTGCCTTCGGAATGCCTTTCCCTCTGCCTCTTCCGCTTGTTGCGAGCGGCGGGGCGGCCATAGTGCTTATATTTTCAGAAAGGAGGGCGGAGATGGTGCGCACGGTAGACTGGGGTACGCTGCTGTTCTTCGCAGGGATGTTCGTGCTGATGCAATCTGTGTGGGATTCCGGAGCAATACAATCGCTCCTTGGCTCCGCGCATGTAGATTTCCAGGACGTGGGAACGACGCTGGCGCTCAGCGTGGTTTTGAGCCAGGTGCTTTCAAACGTACCTTTCGTGACGCTCTATCTCCCGCTTCTTGCAGGCGCAGGCGAAAAGGCGCTTATCGCCCTTGCGGCAGGAAGCACGCTAGCCGGAAACCTCACCCTTCTCGGCGCAGCGTCCAATATCATAATAGCCCAGAATGCCGAAAAGAGGGGGGTCCGGATAACGTTCTGGGAATTCGCCAGGAGCGGAGTCGCGCTTACGATAATCACGGTGCTGGCTGTATATGCATACCTTTCGCTGTTTTGAAGGAGTATCCTTTAAGGAATTGGAAACCGCTCTCCTCTACCGAAGGAGGTTTTATGGTGTTTAGGCAGCCTCAAGCATATTAGCAACATTTTAATATACATTCTAACATAGCAAATAACATGAGCGAGGAGTTCAAACGCTGGCTTGCATTATACTTCATAAAGAAAGGCAACTGGAAGCTTACTGACAAGGCTATAGAGGAATTCGGGACATCCGAAACCCCAAAGCAGGCGATGGAATTTGCTGAGAATTATTCGAGCAGGAAAAGAGATGAGAGAATAGTATACAGAGTTGGGCTTGCTGCAAAGGAGAAGAAGAAAATTGCGCATGAAAAAATAGAGAGTATGCTTGATGCTGGAAAGGCAGAGGAACTTCTTAATAGCGGATACATAACTTATTTCGCAAAGTGGAAAGATGTATCCGACAGAGTAACAGTAGTTAAAATGTTGATTGAAAAACTGAAGAAAGACCCAAGAGATTTAACGAAAGAAGATTTCGAAAAAAACAGGTTATGGGGTTTAATTTGTCATCATTATGGTAACTCTCCGTACGAAGCCGTTAACGAAGCCTATCCTGAATTAAATATTAAACCTTGGGAGATGATACAGACACCTCGTGGATTTTATGAGAAAAAAGAAAACAGAATAGCTGCGGTAAAATGGCTTGTAGAAAAACTGAATAAAGATCCAAGAGATTTAACAGTGGAAGATTTTAATAAAAATAGATTGAGAGGAGTGCTTCCCTATTATGATGACTCTCCGTACGAAGCTGTGAAAGAAGCTGGTTTAGTTACTGAAGCCGATGAAAAACAAATGCGCAATCGAGGCTATTTCGGTTATCGTGATATCCCCTCGTCAAAAGAAGTCCTCGAAGCAGCCAAGAAAATGGAAAGGAACGCAAGAGAAAGCCAGCCCGAAGGAAAAATATGCCAAAAAACCCCTCACCCCAAGGTAATTAAATTATTTTAACAAATCATTAAAATTTTGACTCTGTAGAAATGCTTAATTGCTAGTTTTGCCTATGGGTTTCATCATCTAGGCTTCCCAAGGCTTAGATTCCTCCCAAAGGATGCCTTCTATAGCAAAGACATTTGGATGAAACGAAAGGAATTGAAGCTAAAGTACTTTTCTTACAATGTTTATCGGTCGACCCAGCTTGAAGAAATTTTTTGTTGCTTCATCTTTAGCCTAAGCTAGATAGGGGTTTCTACAAAGCCAGAGTAGCATGCAAAAACTAATCGCTGCCGCTCTCCACACGCGGCGTGATGACACGCTTATCAGTAATTATTATGTCCATCGGTTCATCGTGTGGATGATTTGGTAATTTTTCGACTACTTGGAAATCGTAACAGACACCGATCCTGTATGCTTTCGTCTTTTTTAGATATTTATCGTAGTACCCTTTTCCATAGCCAAGACGGTGCATGCAAAGCCCAAATACAACGCCCGGAACAATTACAACATCTGGCCCACGATTTCCTGGTTCTCTATTTTTTGGTTCCAGGACTCCGAACCTCCCTGGTACGAGTTCTGAAAGCGATATCAGTTTGCACATGGTTATCTCGTCGTTTGTCGCTGGAACTAGGATTTCTTTTCCGTCATTCATGGCGTGCTCTATCATTTTTCTTGTATCAACTTCATTTCCTTTTGGAATATAAAATGCGACTGTTCTGGCATTTTTGAAGTGCACTTCTTCAAACAATCGCTCTTCTATCATTTTGCTTAGCTCTTCAACTTCTTTAGGAGTAAGCGAATCGCGTATTGCAAGAACATTTTTACGAAGAATATTTTTTGCCTCTTCAACCATGATTGTAGTTTGTAAGGCAATATTAAAAATTGAATGCTATTCTTAAGATTGTATGGATATAAAATCGATAAAATTCGAGAAGAACAGGCTCTTCATTCTCAACCAAACACTTCTTCCGCATAGAACAAATTATGTCGAATGTAAGAATGTTAATGATGTTGCTGAGGCAATAACAAGCATGAAGGTTAGGGGCGCGCCAGCTATAGGAATAGCCGCAGCATACGCTCTCGCCTTATCAAAAAAACCAGAGGAGGATGCACGACTATTGCTTAGCACAAGGCCAACTGCAGTTGATTTGAAGAATGCTGTCGATTTCATGCTTGAAGAAATCAAAAATGGAAGGGATGCCTTTTCTGCTGCTGAAAGATGGCACAATGCAGTTGAAGATAAATGCAAAAGAATTGCAGAAAACGGTGCTACACTCATTCGCGATGGCATGAGGATACTTACTCACTGCAATACCGGTTCTCTAGCGACTGGTGTTTCTTATGGCACTGCACTTGGAATTATAAAGAAGGGGTGGGAGGAGAAAAAAAGAATATTTGTTTTTGTCGATGAAACACGCCCAAGGTTCCAAGGGGCATTAACGAGTTGGGAGCTGAGAATACTCGGTATACCGCATGATGTTATTGTAGACTCGGCCGCTGGTTATTTCATGAAAAATAAAGAAATCGATATTATTATTGTCGGAGCAGATAGGATCGCAGCTAATGGAGATTTTGCGAATAAGATAGGTACATATCCGCTTGCTGTCCTTGCAAAGGAGAACAACGTTCCGTTTTATGTTGCGGCTCCGTCTTCTACCTTCGACTTCCATATAAAGACGGGAGAAGAGATAAAGGTTGAAGAGAGGGGGGAGGAGGAGGTGATACTACATATTTACCCAAATGGAACGCGAGCAAGAAATCCGGCCTTTGATATTACTCCAAATAAATATGTAAGTGGGTACATAACAGAATTCGGAGTCTGCAAAAGAGTCAGAGAGGTAGAGGTCGCTTGGAAAGGTATGTCGGTGTAAAGTTCAAGACGAGGATAGAAAAAGGAAAAATACGAAACGTGTCAGAATTTCTAAAAGTGGACAGGACGCTTGCTCGATATATCAATCCAAAAGAAAACGAGGGAAACATGAGTATACGAGTTAGGGGTGGTTTTCTGATAAAAAAGAGCGGAGCTCGCATGACTTCTCTAAAGAAAAGCGATGTTGTTCTTGTCAGGAAAGTAAAAGGAAATGTAGTATGCGCTGTCGGAGGTATTCCTTCTTCCGAGTCTCTGATGCATTATAAAATATATAAAAAGAGAAAAGACGCAAATCTCGTCCTTCATTTCCATGATGATTTACTGCTTAAAAAACTTGATTGGCCTGCTGTTGGGCCTTTTCCATATGGAAGTAAAGAACTTGCAAACGCTGTAGCAAAACTTTCTGTAAAGAGCAATAAGATAAAGATCAAAGGGCATGGTTTAGTAATAATCGCAGGAAGTAGAGAAGAGCTTGTTAAAATCTTAGAGGAAGTTGGTTAAATCGACCGTGTCGCACATACAGGGCAAATAACAAAAAATGATTCGCTTTTATGTCCACATGCGGGGCATCTAAACACTATTTCTTCTTTTTTTATAGCTCGAGAATTAAAGTGTTGTCCACATTTAAAACAAACAGACGCAGTTATATTGTTGAATTCTCCGCATCTATAACATTTCCTCATAAAAAATGCCGTGCTTAGGCCACAGTTTTTACAGTATTCTGCGTCAAGAAATATTCCTTCACCACAATTCGGGCATGGGAGTTCAGTTGGTTGATCTTTTTTGAAATCAAATAAATTACCGAGAAAATCTAACAATCCCATCGCTTCACCGAGGACGATACATATCTAATTCGAAGGTTTTTTAATGATTTCAGAAAAAATAACACTCTATTGATGCCTCGGTAGCTCAGAGCCTTGAATGGCGGTCCGTTCAAGATTTGCCAACTCAAGGCGTGCAATTGGTAGAGCGGCTGACTGTTAGAAACTTTTTAGGAAAAAGTTTCATCAAAACTGGCTTTTAAAAAGTCAGCGGAAATCAGCAGGCCGGATGTTCGAGTCATCCCCGGGGCGAATGTCAATGAGCAACGGGGAGCAGTGACAGCAAGCGCATGTCACTCCAATCCCCGGGGCGAATGTCAATGAGCAACGGGGAGCAGTGACCGAATCGTCGGTTACTCAAATCCCCGGGGCGAATGTTAATTTTACTTACAAACAGATGCAAGTTCAGGGATTGGTCCGTAGCTTGAGGCGTTTGCGCTAGAATATCCGCTGAAAAGTTGGCATCTTCCAGCAACATCTTGCACCGTAATATTTATCTGCCTCCCATCAGATATTACTGTTATATCTCCATTCAAATCTGTTCTAAAAAGGCTTCCAGCACCCCTCGCACCCTGCACATAGATGTTCGAAAGTGCAGCTTGTCTTGGATGGTAATAGCCGTCAACAACGCTTCTTTCCTTATCTGCTGAGATGGCGTAGAAACGCGCACCAACTGCAGCAAGAAACGGTGGCGTTGACGAAGTTGCACTGCTATGATGATCGACCTTTACGAAATCAGATTTTATATCCTGTCTCCGCGCAAGTTTTCGTTCGCATCTGGTTTCGCAGTCTCCTGCAAAAAAGAAAGAGGTATTGCCATAAACGATATGCAGAACAACAGAATTTTCGTTTTCGTTTGAATCGTATCTATCAGACGGCCAGCACCCTTCAGGTCTGTCGTACGGTGCAAGGAGTCGCGCATAAATGCAGGAATCTATGTTGAACTCCATGTCATGGCTTACGACTACATGTGGGTGTGAGGAGAAATAGCTCTCAAAGGTGCGTTGCGCATTGCTTGAATAGTTACCGCAGTTACCGTTATCGTATATCGTTCCAACTTCAAAATTCTCAAATATACTTTTCATTCCACCTATATGATCTTCGTGATAGTGAGAGGCGATGAGATAATCTATTTTATTTATACGCATGCGCTTTAAGAAAGCAATTACATTTGTAGAGGAGCGCGGTTTCATGCCTGAACCGGAATCTATCAGTATTGTTTTGTTTTGTGGTGTTATTATAAATATAGCATCAGCCTGGCTGACATTTATTATGTGCACTTTAAGAAGACCGCAGCCCTCTGGTATATCAACAAACGTGCTGCCTTGGCTAATCTGTTTCTTTCCTCCTTCGTATTCATTTTCGTATCTGCTAGGAGGAGAGACAGACAGGAGTATTATAAAAAACAGCAACAAAGCAAGCACAGCTATGGTGCCTATTATCTTTTTTTTCCTCATAAGATACACCATAACAATATATAATAAAATATAAAATGCTAACATTAGTATTCTAGTAGTTTAGCGTTTGTTAGCAGTTGATATTATGGTCGAGGAAGGCAGGACTATGACAAAAGCGATATATTCAAGCGCAGCGTTAGCAATAGTTGTTGTCTTTATTCTTCTCATATTTTCTGTCATAAGAACATCTATATTTGGTTATGTGGAAGAAGAGAAGCATATATATTTTGAAATCGTTTTTCTCCTCCTTCTTGCTGTGCTTGCAGAGATGGCAGTATTTTATCTCAAACAGCAGAACGTAATAGTACTAATGCTTCTTGGGATGGTGATGAGTAAAAGTTTTATGAATATCCTCTGGGGTTCTTTACTTTCTCTGAATCTACCATTTACTCTTCCTCCAAATCCTCCAGATGTAATACGAGACGAGAGTGTAATAGCAGTTTTTGCCCAACTCGGTGCAGTAATGCTTCTTTTTAAGGTAGGCCTCCACAGCAAGATAGAAAGAATATTTTCAAAAGAAAACGTAATAGTCGCAACAGCAGGGGTTATATTTCCATTTCTCTGCGGCTATCTCTATGCCTCCATGAGTGGAAACAGCTTTGTTTACTCTATGTTTGTCGGTGCCACGCTGACAGCAACAAGCGTTGGTGTTACCGTCGCTATACTTAAAGAGATGGGCCTACTCGGAAAAAGGTTCGCAGATGTTATAATAGGTTCGGCTGTGATAGATGATGTACTTGGTTTGCTGGTTCTCTCCATCGTGATAAACACTACCTCCGCAGAAGGAGAAGTCCTCTTGAATATTGCTGCAACATTTTTTACTGCTCTGATATTTGTAGTAGGTGCTGTACTTATAGGAAAATACTTTATCCAATATTATGATAGAAAAGAGATGGGCGCGAGGAGATTTCTCATTGCAATTGCCTTTATGCTTTTTTTTGGATATGTCGCAGAGGTTATCGGTCTTTCCGCCATAGTAGGTGCATTCCTTGCCGGCATTATACTAAACAGAAGCAGGCACTATGAAGCGCTTGAAGAAAAAACCTACGGCCTCGAACTCATTTTTATGCCTATATTCTTTATTTCGCTTGGCATGATGGTTGATGTTAACGCGCTGGTTGCTCACCTGATGCCAGTTCTCATTATAACCTTAATCGCACTCCTGACAAAGCTTTTTGGGTGCGGTATTGCGTCCATGACTGTAGGATTATCGATTGAGGATGCTGCTGTTATCGGTGTTGGTATGGCACCGAGAGGAGAGGTGGCGTTGATAATAGCAGCAATAGGTCTTTCAAAGGGCGCTCTCTCTTCCTTAGAATATTCCATTCTAGCAGCGATGGCTTTGCTTACCGCTTTCGTTGCGCCGCTACTCCTTGTGCATCTTTTGAAAAAGAAAGAGGAAGAAAAGAAGGTTTAAAATAAACATTTGTACGTTCTTCCATATGCTTGTCATCATATGCGGACTGCCCGGAACTGGAAAAACCACACTGGCAAGAGAGGTCGCCAAACACATTCCTGCCGTTCACATTAGCAGCGATGCAATTCGCATGATGTTACTAAGGAAAAGGACTTATTCTGAGAAGGAAAAAGAAGGTGTATACAAAGCGATGTTTAAAAAAGCAGAAGAATTGATTACTGGAGGAAGGAGTGTTGTTCTGGATGCAACCTTCTATAAAAAAATGCTTCGTGAAAAGGCAAGAGCGATAGCTGATAAGACGAAAAGTAAATTTTTTTTAGTTGAATGCACAACTCCTGAAAGTGTATTAAGAGAGCGAATGTTTGCAAGGAAAAGGGGCGAGAGCGAGAGCGAAGCTGATTTTGAGGTTTATAAGAAAATAAAGGAGATATTCGAGCCGATTGAAGACGAACATCTAATTGTAGATACCTCGCAACCGATCGAAAGACAAGTTAGGCTTGTTATGAATTATTTGTGTTAATAATATCAGGTTTAAAAAGATGATTAGAGTTAGGGATGGATATGGACGAAAAAATAGTGAAGAAATTGAAAAATCCCTCAAGCTTCCCATACGAAACAAAAACGGTTGATTTCATCGAAACGCATATCTCTTGGATCTATCTAGCCGGAAACTATGTCTACAAGATAAAAAAACCAGTGAAATTTTCTTTTCTAGATTTTTCAACTCTTGAAAAAAGAAAATTTTATTGCGAGGAAGAAGTGCGGCTTAACAAAAGGCTGTGCAGGGAGATGTATCTAGGGGTCGTACCAATAGTAGAGCGAGATGGCAAGTATTATTTTGAAGGAGAGGGCGTACCGATAGAATATGCAGTAAAGATGAGAAGGATGCCGGAAGAGAGAAGGATGAATCATTTATTAGAGAGAAACGAGGTCGGAAATGCTGACGTTGAGAAAATAGCCCTAACCGTTGCCAGGTTTCATGAAATTGCTACTGTCATACGCGATCCAACATATGGTTCCCCAGAGCTTATAAAAGAGCAGATAGATGACATAAAGAATCATCGTGAAACAATTGAAAAGGCGTGCAAGATGGGAAAGGTAGTTGGTTATACGCTTAAGAAATGCGATGATTTTTTTAAGAGAAATATTTTGTTGATGCTTACAAGACAAAGAGATGGGATGATAAGAGATTGCCACGGGGATCTTCATGCTGCAAATGTATTCTTAGGGGAGAAGATATGCATCTTCGACTGCGTAGAATTCAATAAAGAGTTTCGTTATATAGACACGGCAAGCGATATTGCCTTTATGGCTATGGACCTTGATGCATATAAAAGGGAGGATCTTTCAAAGGCATTTGTTAAAAGGTACATCCAACTCACTGGTGATAGAAAATTACTCCTTCTATTAGATTACTACAAATGCTATCGCGCGAATGTGAGGGCGAAGGTTGCGGCCATAGAGTATGCTGAGAAGCCGAACGAGGATTCGAAGAGGAGAATAGAGAAATACTGCACCCTTATGGAAAAATATGCAAGGATGTTATAACATCCCTTGCATACAAACGCATAGAAAAGATTATAATGTTTATTTTCGATCTCACTCCAGGTGAGGAGATGGCGTATGAGGGGATGTTGAAGGAAAAGCCCGTTATTACGGGTGTTGGGTGCACCAAGTTCGGAAGTGTTCTTACGACTCCTGAAATTAAGGGGTTGACTTTCTATGAACTTGCGTGCGAGGCTGCTTTTGAGGCAATGGATGATGCGGGGATAGATCCGAAGGACATCGATGCATTTTACATAGGTAGTATGATGAGTCACATATCGCATTTATACTCGCATCATACGCAAATGGCCGATTGGCTTGGGTTGCACCTGAAGCCAGGAATTCATTTCGCAACTGCATGCTCGACAACAAATACTGGTGTTGGGCTTGCTGCAATGGGCGTCGCTTCGGGCAAATTCAGGAATGTGCTCGTTGTAGGAGCAGAAATATTGTCTTCAGAGGCAACGGATGACCCAACAAAGAGAAAACCGCTCGATCCAACAACACTTTGGTATTGGACAGACTTCGGAATTGATCAGGCCTATGCCTATCATCACTCATACGACATTGCAACCGCCTATGGCGGACTGCCAATACTGGGATATGCAAAGAAATACGGAATACCGATGGATAAAATGGATGAGGTTATGTATGCAATCCACAAAACAATAAGAACTCATTCCGCAAAGAATCCAAAGGCATTTATCGAAACAACACTTGAAGAGGAAGCGAAGAAAGCGGGATTCAAGGATTCGTTTGAATTCTGGAAGAGCAGAAAGAACCCATTCTTGGCATGGCCTACGAGGGTAAAGAGCGCATTGAACACAGTGGATGGGGCTTCGGCATACATAATAAGCTCTGAAAGCGAGGCGAAAAAATTCTGCAAAAAAGAACTGATAAAGATAGAAGGGTTCCATTGGAGTTCGAGCAACTATCCTTGGTATGGAAAGGACCCGACAAACTGGGTGATTGATAAAACAGCATTTGAAACTGCGATGAAGATGGCTGGAATAACCAGCGATGATATTGATTACCTTAGCGTCCATGACTGTATGCAGATATATCATCTTATAGAATCTGAGATTTGCGGATATTTCAAGAAGGGCGAAGCGTGGAAGGCTGTTCTTGAAGGAAGAACGCTTTATACTGGTGACAAACCAATGAACACATCTGGAGGAAGACACGGAAAGGGGCATGCCTTCGCAGCATCTGCAGGAGCTGAAATATATGAAGCAGTAAAACAGATGAGGGGAGAGGCAGAAGGAAGGCAGATAAAGGATATACCAGAGGTCGCTGTGGTTCACAACCATGGATACGGCATGCATTCTGCTGTTACTGTTCTTAAGAGGTGATAATGATGCCAGAAAGCATTGTTGTAAATTTCTACAAATCTTTAGCAAAAGGAAAGATTTACGGCTCAAGATGCAAAAAGTGCGGGCACTTTGCATTCCCACCTAAGGCGGGCTGTGAAGCATGCGGTGCACACAACATGGAAATGGAACAGATAAGCGGTGATGGAACACTACATTTCTTCTCAAGCGGAAATCTGCCACCCATGAAATTCGCAAAGTACCACCCCTATGCCTATGGCGTAGTAGAATTGAAGGAAGGGCCTTTCTTCTTTACACAAATCGAAGGTGTGGATGTTAAGAGCGTTGAAGCGATAGAGGAGCAGAACAAGAAACTTCCTATGCCTGTGAAGGCAAAAGTAAAGAAAATGGCTGGAATGAATATCGTCGTATTCAGGGTAGTGAAGTGAGCTATGGACAGGAAGGAAGTGGAAAAGAAAGTGAAGAGGGTCGTTGCAGACGTCTTTCACGTCAGTGAGAGCAAGCTAACCGATAAGACGAGCTTTGTAGATGACCTTCATGCAAAATCCATGGACATAGTCGAGCTACTCGCAGCACTTGAACTGGAGTTTGGCTTAAGAATCCCGCAAAAGGATGTAAGACAGAACAAAACCCTAAAGCAGGCAATAGACTATATGTACGAAAAGACGAAGAGGTTCAAGAAATAAGAATCGCCGCAGCAACTGCATAATCATTAGTGAACGATAGACTAACGAGCACTTTTTTTATCTTTCTCTTTTTTGCAATTCTTTCTATTTCACCATGCAACTTTATCAGCGGTGCACCTGTCTCTCTATCACGGAGGACTTCCACGTCCCTTCCCTCTATCCATCCGGTTTTAAATGCCTTATAAACAGCCTCCTTTGCTGCAAAGTTTGTTGCAAGCTTTGCAATGTTTTTTCCAGCGCATTCTCTCTCATTCTTTGTGAATGTGTTTTCAACAAGGCGCTTTCCTATCTTTCCAGAAATCGCCTTCTTCATCTTTCGAATATCTACTATATCAATCCCCAAACCAACGACATCCATTTATTTTTTCACCGCTTCTGCCGCTTCTTGAGCTATCGCAAGCTCCTCGTTTGTTGGAATAACTAGAACCTTTATTTTCGAACCTTCCGCGCTTATCTTCCCTTCCTTCTTTATTACGAGCCTATTTTTTCTCTTGTCAAGTTTGACCCCCAGTATCCCTAAATAAGAGCAGATTTCCTCTCGCACGGATACTGCATTTTCACCTATTCCACCAGTAAAGACTATTGCATCCACACTTCCAAGTGCAACTGCGTATGCGCCTATATACTTTGCAATCCTGTAGCAGAACATCTCTAGAGCGAGCTTGCATCTTTCATCTCCCTTTCTTGCTTTTCCCTCTATTATGCGCACATCCTTGCTCACCCCAGAGATTCCAAGAAGGCCGCTCTTGTTATTCATAATGTCGAAAAGCTCATCGTAATCAAAACCGTATTTCTTTACAAGATATTGAAGGATTGTTGGATCTATATCACCTGTTCTTGTGCCCATCATAACTCCTTCAAGCGGGGTCATTCCCATGCTCGTGTCGACAGATTTTCCATTCTTAACTGCTGTTATGCTCGAACCTGCTCCTAGATGACAGGTTATCAAATTCGGATTTTTCTTTTTTAGAATGTCCGCTGCCCTTCTGGAGACATATGCATGAGATGTTCCGTGAAAACCGTATCTTCTTATCGCATATTTGTCAAAAAAATAATACGGAAGGCCATACATGTAAGCCTTTCGCGGCATTGTTTGATGAAATGCTGTGTCAAACACCATCACCTGCGGAACATGCGGCATAAGCTTTTTTGTAATCTTTATGCCAGTTATGTTGTGAGGGTTGTGAAGAGGGGCGAGCATTTCAAATGATCTCAAATAGCTTAATGCGGCGTCAGAAACGAGCGCAGTCTTTGCTATCTGACCAC
>CAYSXZ010000038.1:0-5284 GCA_964435235.1 Microcaldota archaeon | reverse complement strand
ACGCTTCCACCGTTATAAGCAGTTATTGAAATGAGATAGGTGGAAGGCACAGTTGAGGATTGCGCCACCGTCCTTGGCGGAACATTACTAAGGGAGGGTTGTCTGTTTTCGACTATTATATTCGTATTTTCTTCTATCACTGGAATCGATGGTAGATTATAACCGTAAAGTATTAGGTTGAAATAATCTGGTCTGTCTAGATCAAGAGGGTTTTTTACTACCACAGCGAAACAGTTTGTATCAACCAGCCTCGTAGAAACTCTTTTAGTTCCCTCAGAGGGGAGCGGAACATTAGCTACTCTTAATCTGTCTATTTCTTGCCTATCAATAACAATTCCATCGCGCTTTACTTCAACATCAGCATTGCAGAAGACATTTGCATCCCCTCTTTTATCAGTGTAAATAGGGCCGCCTGTCACATTGTAGTAACCTACTCTCTGTGGGTGGAAAGTACTAAGTTCATTGTATCTCTCTATACCCTCGTCGCCAAAGCGAAGGGGTATGCTATTATGACCATCTCCATCTGAGACGTCATAGGCGTCGAATATACCGTCGCCGAGCCATCTGATGTTCAGATTGGTGTTCAGCATTGGGTAATCAATCATAGAAGGGCAATAGGTAGCTCCACTATAACAGTAGGGATAAGAGGACACTATTCCAGCATATCTCTTTGCCCATGAGGCAGTAACAGAAGGAGTAACAGCAAGTGTTCCTCCTGGACAGACAGTAGCTGTTCCAGCACAAGGAGTACCACTAAGTATCTTTCCTGAATACGTACACGACATTCCAATATTAAAATTAAGGTCTGTTGCAAAATGTGCAGGTACACCCTCCGCATTTGTTCTGAAATCTGAATCTACTCTGATAGTCGCGCCAAATGTGTAAGAAATAAGTAAGAGCAATGCTACAAAGAACATTCTTTTCATTTTTTCTTTCCCTCCTTTGATGTGGTTACCACATCAGTAAAACTCCCGACCACACCAGCAATACTGTCTTTTTCTAGGTATTTAAATGGCTTTGTACGGATGCCTCTTGAGAAAACGAAATTAGCCCGGTTCACAGCTTGTTCTGCAACCCTTCCATATCTGCGGAGCTCAATTAGTAGGGAATCAAATTCTGGCATGATGTAAAAAGTACCACTCATAATCCCGGCCTCATCATAGGGCATAGTCGCGATGGAATATATTATGGAGTGATAGATTGGGTCTATCGCAAAGCTTTCTTCACTCTTTGTTAATTGAACAAACTCACCATCTGCAAACGTTAGTACAAATCTCTTAATACCTACCAGTGCCCTCAACCTCCCTTCCACTACATCATAATCAGCAGTGCATTCTGCTAAAATATTCAGTGGCAATCGCGCAACCCAATCATTCTTACTTACGGATGCGATGGTGAAATCCCGTTCTAGATATACGTCATCGAGAGAGAAATTCTTAGTGAGATAGTCAAAGAGCATCGTTGCAGCTAAGAGATGAAGTGCGCTTCCTTGTTTATCTCTTGCTAGTGTGGCAGAAATTCTGTCCTTTCCATAATCGTCAAATGAGAATGTTGCGGTACCAACAAATGATGTGAAATTTAGGGTGGAAGGGGCGAACTCGATAAGAGCCACAGACTGTATGTTCTTCATTGTTAGGTAAAATGCATCGTTTGCCATAATTTTCTCTGCCGCGCCAAGAATATCATATTCCTTAAAACGCTCTCCTATTTTTATATTCTCATCACTCTCTTCTGTAAGCGATTTTAACCAAAGTTTGTATAATATCCTTGAGTGCTCTGTTGCAATACTATCTTTGATTATATCCGCCTGTGAGGTAAGATTTTTCCTTTTACAGTATAAAAGTGTTGCTGTTAATCTGGCAATAAATTCTGTAGCGCTTTTCTCGCTATCGAACATTCTTACAGTTGCAGGGTCGATATAAAAATTGTCAAGCATAAGGAGCGTTGCATTGCCCTCTGAAAAAAGGACAGTAACGGGTTTCGGCGAATGCGTACTGATGCGAACTGTTTTTAAGTCCTCGGTACCGACTAGATTGAGAAAAAGGCGCTTGAAATCTTCCCTTGCAGGCGGCTCGTAGTCATATATCCTCTGGTTGATAAGCCCCTTGCGAATCTGGACCGGTATTTTTTCTAATTCTCTCGAATCAAGAGAGGCAAGTTGTGTGAGGAGCTCTTTCCTCTTCGCTCTCAATTTATTTTCCGCATCCTCTCCAAGAGTGTTTATCGCTACCTCATAGATGTATTTTCCCCAGCCGGAGCCGAGCCGTTCTTTTACATTAAAAAGCCTTATGATGTTGGTTAGCTGAAGAAGGGCTTCTGCCTGTTCTTCAACAGTACTTGGAGAAGAAATCCTGTTAACAACATCAAGTACCGCTATGGTTCTTTTCGCATTTGGGTCTATACCTACCAATGAAACACCTCATCATTTTTTCTTTTCAGGAATATATATTTTAATTCCACCAAAAACACCATACTGCTTGATAAGCCAGTCGTAATAACCTTCAAGTGAAATTCCAACATTCTTGTAATAATATTCCGTTCCCATTCTAGTTTCCACACCAAGTTGCTTTTCAATGCCTTGAGATGTGACAGAAGTACCAGCCTTTAGGTTTAGTTTTCCTTTTGGCAGATTAAAAAGAAGATTTCCCCCTAGTGCACCAAAGTATACTATGTTCTCTGATTTGAATCCCTCAACGCCCTGGCCGTAGAATATTATTCCAGGCTGGAGATATATCCCGCCACTTACCTTACCTGACTTTTTGTCCCACCCAAGTGTTATGTGCGCTATTGGATTTATGCCCCAAGTTGGTGTTTTAACTTCTTTGCCAGCCACTATACCTCCTACAGGTGTTAGAATACCGAGGCCGGCGCCCTTAAATACTGTTCCATTTGGAAGTGTAAGTGTTGCGTCCACAATATCTAACGCAAATGTTGTTATTGTTCTTTCTTCAAAGGTTGCTCCAGATACCTTTTGTTCCTTTACAGACAGCTGTGTTCTAAAAGTGATAACTGCTTTTTTGAATGCAGCTATCATAGCACCTCCACTAACTTCCACGCCCGCTTCTTTTGCTTCTCCAGGGTACCTCTGTCCTCCTTCTACGATTTTTCCCGTCGTATCAATTTCAACGAATTCACCAGGATAATTCATGTACATTCCGGCTACTTTTATGAAAGCAGCGATGACCTTTCCTGCTACCTCTTTATTCTCTTCGATTAACTTGAAAGCCTCTTTATCCACCCCAAACCAGATTTCTGCAAATCCGCCCATAGGAGCGTAAAGGAACGAATTTCTTTTTGCATCAAATCTGAAAAGGTGGATGGCAGTAGAAAGTCCCCCTCCTACATTTGAGTCTGACATAAGCTCTTCAACAGCGCTCCTAAGCGTTCCTTTGTCTCCAGTTTTCGAAGCTTCTTCAATTCTATTACGAATGCTTTTATATTTCTCTCGGTAGTCATCATTAGCCACATTTATTTCTTCTGGAAGAGTATCGAAGAGCTCTTTGGCTGCTTTTTTTACATCACTCGAAGTTGATGAATGGCTGAATGCTACGCCAGCGGCGCTGCCAAGTGCCTCTAGTATATCTTGGGCTTTTTTTTCGCCGCCATAGATAAACGCTGCATTTCCAGCTATATCGTTAACGCTTCCGACACCAGCCCAGACATCAGAAGAAACTTGCGTGACTGTATACTCAGGCAGTGTTGAGCGTACTTTAATGAGCTCTGATGGTGTCACCCAAGGTTCAAATTTCTCTCCAGGTTTTTCAAATAACGCAATCTTCGGTATCTTCTGCGGCGTGGGACCTTCCTTAGGCACCTTAGGCACTTTTCCTTCGATAACATCAAAACCGACTTCTGTAAGGGCAATGAGTTGCGGGTAGGTGAGATTCTCGCGGTAGCTAGAAATATTCTTAGAAATCCATTTAGCGATATCCAAATTTACTTCCTTTATCTTAGGTATTTTTGGTATTTCTACAGTAGTAAGTCCTTTTTCTTTTGCGAACTTTAGATAATCTTCAGCTGCTGTCAATTTCTCTTCCCATTTCTTCAGGAGTTCATTCGCCTTATCTTTCGAAATCTCTTTGCTATTATAGATTACAGTTTCATCTTTTTTCATTTTTTCGACAAGTTTTTTATTTTCCTCGAAATTCTTTCTATTCTCGAAAAGTGTTTTCTCGTATTCTTTTAGCGAAAGCGGAACCGCAGGAGCAGCTTCCAATTCTTTTTCTGTTTTTATTCTGTCCTCCAACTCTTCTAATCTTGTTCTGAGCGTGCTCTCATTTATAAAAAGAATTTCATTGAGTATCTGTTTAGCATCGTCTCTCTGATCCTTCATCCCAGTAATACCATAAGACATCGAAATGTTAAGGATCTTATTGTGTAATTCTTCGTATTTTTCTCTATCAAGCCTGTGATTAGCATAGGCATATTCCAGCTGGCCTAGTACTATTCCGTATGGAGAGGTATTTGGATTTTCTTCTGTTCCTATCTCCAATCTTTTAGATATTTCAATCCTACCAAAGGCAGGGTCTACATAAGATGGTATATCTGAGAAATATCTTCTGGTTACGTCTATCCTCCCAGTTTCTTTTTCTTTTTGCACGCTTGCTACTTGAAATGCAGTTCTCCATGCATCCTGATTTCCTTGTTTTCCTTCAGCGTAAAGATACTTTTCGTATTCAAGAAGCATTGGAGATAAGATGTGATTTGCATGATACGCGAGTCTTCTCGCGATGGTTATATCCTTTATTGCTGATTTCTCCCCTCCAAACAACCATCGATATGCTTCTTTCGCAAGTGCTATGCTATTCTCCGCATTATTGAGATCAGTTCCTTTTTGCGCAAAAATTTCTCCGTTATTATAAAGAAATACAGCCTCTGTTATTGCAAGAAGACTACGCGCTGCTTCTTGTAAGATGGCAGGCTTCGTTTCTTTCTTTAAAACATCTTCTGCTATTTTAACAATAGGGTCATCGGGCAAAATTCCTTTCGCCATCTTTATAGCATTTTGAAGATTTTCTTTAGCAACTTCCAGAGAAGGAGTTTGACCTTCAAGTTGCACCTGTGCAAAGCGTAAAGTTGCCGCTGTTTCTATGCTATTTCTATCCTTTTCAGATAGCGGTTGCACGCTTATTTTTATTTGCGTATCTGCTTCATTTATGAGCATCGTTGCTTTTCTTGCCACGCTTTCGAATCTATTCCACAATTCTCTTACATCACTATAGTTGTATACGCGTGGTTTTTCACCTCTTTTTTTAATCGATTTACCTACATTTTTGTACATTGC
>CAYSXZ010000037.1:0-2258 GCA_964435235.1 Microcaldota archaeon | reverse complement strand
TGGTGGTATATTCACCTGTATATGATGTCAAATACTTATATAAGTTTAAGTTGCGATATCCTTCTTTTTCTTTTTTATTTTCCAACTCCTCCAACCTATTAATAAGCTTCTCCAATTTTTCTTTTGTTTCTGGACTTACTTCAACCATTTTATCACCTTAATATTATTTATCATACTAATGTTTTTTAAATCTTAATACATGCCTCTCGAGCCTATTGCAAATTCTTTTGTAAAAAACCCACCGTCGCTCAGAACCGCGGATGAGGTTTCACCTCCCCAGTTTGAGGCTCCTCCTGGTTCCATAAACTTCCGAGAAACGAATGCCGGCTAAAAATGTTTTAAATTTGAAACACCTTCTTGTGTGTTAAAAAATAACAAAACAAAACCTTTTTAAACATTTGCTAACATAAAAATATCCTTGGTGATGATATGAGTAAACGCATGGAAACTGGAAAGGACGTAAAAGAAGGGTATGGAAAAGAACAAGGTGGAAAAAAGTGGTTTGAAAGAGTTCAGCCTCTTATAGAGGGAATTGTTTTGGCTGGTTTAGTTAGTCTCTTTGGTCCAAGCGGGTTGCGTGCGCAAGAACCAGCAACACAAACTAAAACAGAACAAAAAACATATGTAGAGGTAGGGTACGAAGAAGGAACAGATATTCTAGCGCTGATGTGTGGATATGGACTTATGGCAGATGCGCTCTCATACCCAGATAGTGTAAATTCACTAAAACTTGGATTTGCTGCACACGTATTTTATTCAATTGCTAACTCACATGACAAGAGCAATTCCGGAGGAGCAGAAAGATGCCGAGAGTTTGCTGACGGTCTTCTTTCGCAAGCGATAAAAATTGCAATGGGCGCAAAACAAGCTTATGCTCTTATGTGGCTTGCAGATATATACGAGATGGATGGAACAAAAAAAGGCAGAAACCTTGGTGTTACACCTGAAGAAATGAGGGCACTGGCTCGCAACCTTATCGATGAAGGAAAAGCAGAACCTTCTTATCTTCTCCCAAGCGAATATTATAAAGATAATTATGGTCCTATGCCGCAGGAGAGCAAGGAAACTTCTACTGGCAAACAATCAAAAGATAAAGGGGTGGTTAAACCAATAATATTACCTGCAGAATTAAAACCCTACACAGGTCGAGTTCCAGAAGGAACCGAGATAGTTGCATTGCAGTACGCAAATGGTTTAATAGCCGATGCATTTTCTGATCCAAACAATCCCAGCCCGATGAAGCTCGCACTGGGTGCGCAAATATACATCGCAGCTGGGGTTACAGTCCCAGAAAAAGATAGTCGTCCTGCTAAAATACTCGTGGAATATGGTTTGAGCGTTCTTGCCCAAGCAGCTAATATAGCTACCCTTAAGGGAGACCCATATTCATTACGATATATAGCTGATGTATACGAGCTAATAGTAGGAAAACCAGAAAAAGCAGTGGAATTACGAGAAATGGCAAAAACTATACAACCGAGGTCGGTTGATTACTTGTTGCCCTACCCAGAATACTACCCAGACGACTAGTAGTGTCGAGCTATGCTTTGCTGTATAGTATAATAATTCCTTTATTTTTTTATTCTCATTGTACTGTAAATTCCGGCATTTTATTAGCCAGCATCAATTTGATATTATTTCCAAGTTCCTCTAATTTCTTTTTACTCGCTTCTTTTTGTCCTTTTGGCGCTTTATAATTTTCCATAAGGGTTTGTATATGACTAAGATCTTCTGCATTAGAAAGAACTTCAATGCATACGTTAGCAAGTTGCTCTGATTGTGCCAAACTTAAAGACAAAGATGATATAGTGAATTTGATGAAACAAATAGGCGCCATATAGTAGAGAACTTCCCCAGTATGCTAAGAGAAAATAGTGTTGAAATAAAGATTGCTGCGATAAATTTGGCTAGAGCGATAGAATCTCTTGACCTTCTTGAAGAATTAGCAAAATGTTATGCTATCACATCTCTATTTGGCGGCCACTCTTTTTAAATATTTGGATGGATTGCCAAGGGCGGGATTCCCACAAGACAAACCTCATAGGGGGCCTCGCCCCCTCGCGGTTTTGATGTGGCGAAGCAAGTGCAACCCAAGTATTTAGAAGAGTTGGGTTGCACCGAAGCCCACCCAAAGGGTTAGCATGGTTGGGTGGGTTGCTTCACCACATCATCCTCGATTTCCTGATTCCCCCAAAAAGAATGGGGATGGGAAATGCGGATTTCTTGCGGTTCGGTTCGAAAACCTGGGCGGGCCCATA
>CAYSXZ010000036.1:0-13645 GCA_964435235.1 Microcaldota archaeon | reverse complement strand
GGGAAGAAATTAAAAAAATTATCCGCAAAAAGTTTCAGCGACAATAAAAATTCTGCAAATATAAATATAAAAATTGTTTTGTCCATAGATGTACATGGGTTGGTATGAGGTTGCACATAATTTTTTTACTTTTTGTGTTGTTAACCACATTGATAAACGCTCAATTAAATCCTTATCAACTCGAAAAACCTTGGGAGAATGCGGCATGGAGATGCAACAACACACCAGACATATACGGCGTAATAACATGCGAGAGTAAATCTGTTGTAGTGACAGACTGGCCGTACGTATATGCCTACTCTTGTAATTGCGATGAGGATGGCTGTAGCACCTGCTACGCATGTCGTACTACTACTAGAACATTTAGGCTCAGCGATCTTGGATATAGTCGCGGAGCATGGGGAATAGATAGATTCGAGAATTCGCTGAACCAAATGGAGATCGAAAAACTTGTTGTAAGAAATAGTTCTGCTAACACAACCGGCGTCAACATCCAAAATCCCTATAACTATCTGTCAAATTTTACCCCCGACTATGAGAACAATTCTGCCGTGATAAGCAACCTAAACATATCGTATTCAAACAGACTTCAAGCGCTAAATTATGCAAACATATGCAGAAATTCTAGCAGTTACTCCGCGCACGATTATCTCGTAAATCAGGGGTACTCATGCTTTCTTGGGCCGATACCGATAACATTCAATCAATACCGCGCAATAATGGCTCCTGGTGGAGAAAAACCAAGAAGTCCATGTACAGCGTCTGAACCAGCAAATCCAGGTGGTGCATACTGTAAATCCTACTATGTGCTTTGGTCTAATTCAGTATCCTACGCATTCAACGCCCTTACCAACAGCTTTATTTATGCAGATAACAAGATAGAGACACAAGCACGACCGCTCTGGAATCGTATGAAGAAGAGCGGGATATGCGACGACGATTACACATGGAATATAGGAAGCGGTTGTGCGGAAATGAGAACAGCCTTTTCAATAATCGAAAGGAACATAACTGAAGGGACATACGGCCAGTACAACATGGCAAGGCTTGCGTTCTTAGCTTTAAAAAACAGTAGTGGAAACTACCCTCCGGAATTGCGCAACTACACTCATATAATGAAACTGCTTTGGCAGAGTGAAAACGGTACTATACCCCTATTTACAAAACTTATAGAAAATGGAAATGCTGCACTCACAACAGCAGAAAACGTATATTCTGATTTTATTAGCGATGCAAACAATAACAAAAGAACAGTTGATGCAAAATATTCAGAGATGGTATCAAAAAAGATCTCCCAGATAGGAAAGGCAGTTGCATTCGAGGAAGAAATAAGACAAGAGAGCATAGGGTCGATAGCCGAACGTTTCGCGACATTTGAAAGCAATAAGCGCGAGGCAGAGGCCTTTCTATCTAACGCGACTACGATGCATGGAAGAACAAGCGAAGATGGCTATTTAAAGAAAGCAACAAAGAGCGCTTCTGGTGCAAGCCAAGCATACAGAAGATTAGTAGAAAACGCAAATCGCCTTCTTAATGACGCCGAAACTGTAGTGAATCAACAGAGAGAGGAGGCATCTACCCTTCTAAATCAGGCAAAGAGCATTGTGGAAAGGGATCCTACAAATACGAGAGCGAGGCAGAGTTATGAGCAGGCAAAGACATTTTTTGAAAGAGGGGAAGCAGAAACAGTTCTAGGAGATAAATTTGTATATTACGCCCGTGCGGCATCGTATGCGTGGCAAGCACTTCAGCAAAAGGGGGTTGTTACAAATCAGAGCAGCGAACTTCTCTTGCAGGCAGAGGATCTGATAAGAAGAGCGGAGATGGATGATATAAATGTCGAGACTGAAAAAACATTGATAAGTGGTCTTAGAGGGGAGGCCTCTACCAGAGATATTTCCACAGAATTGCGTTCTATTATCTCTAGCATTCTAAATAAAGCGAGAATAAAATACGATCATATCCTGGATTTCAGAAAAGAGTTATTGGAGAACATGAGCAACTCTGGGGATTGCGGCAGCGGCCTTATGAAAAATGTAGAAAATGCAGAAAGAGGAATAATACGAAATAACGCAATCGACTATATGAATGGTATAGGGAGATTGAAGAAATTGGAAGGAGATTACGGAGAGATAGCGGAAGAGCTTACTGTCTGTGAAAAAAGTATAATAGCAAATTCTCTAATAGTAAGCAAATCGATTAACGTAGAAAGCGTAAAGATAGATAAACCAACTCACATAAGGCTTCTCATCTTAGTTTCAAATCCAACAGCCAATTCAGGCGAAGATATAAACGTGCGTGTTCCGTTGGATGCAGCATTGCCACTTCTTTATAGCGACATAAAGGAAGGAAAGGACGAGATAAGCAACGTTGTGATGGAGAATAACAATATCGTCCTAACGTTTAAGAAGATTAGGCCATATTGGACGCGCTCTATAATATTCGAAAAGGACAGCGTCCTAGCGCGCACTAAAAATGTAGAAAGAAAAGCAACTGGTCTAGGTGAAGGAAGAGCAAGGGTCGAAGAGAGAAGAAGGTTCGAGGTTGATGTTAGCGGAGTCCGAATCGATCTTTCTTCTTACGGACACGCTGGAAGCGCCACAATAGATGGGGGGAGCACGAGCATTCTTCTAAATAAGGGAGAACATACCCTCGCTGTTTCATACATAGATGATAAAGCATACACAATCAACAAAACTGATATAGAAGGTGTCCAAATTGGTTTGAATACTCAATTGAATTATAAGATATCAATCCTTCCGAAAATGGACATTGACAATCTTCCATTAACAATCGAAACAGAATATAACAACGTCTCGGATATGTCTATATCAGTGCTTACAGGAGCAACGCTATCAAAGAAGGAGTGCGAAAGGTATTGTGCTCTCGAGCTTTCCGGATTGAAGGAGGATAAGGAAGCGCTGATAGCAGTCAGTTATACGATTCTGAACACTAGCGCAGGAGACGCATCTGCCCCGATCATACCAGATAGTAAGAATTGTATAGAAGGTATTGAAAAGGAATGCGACCCTCTCCCAGCAAGCATAAACCAAATGATTGCGATGATAAATGCGGCGAACGAAAGAAGAGATTACGCATCCGCTATAGAAATTAAAGAGCGGTTGAGGGGTGAGATAGATCAGTGGCGTGCAACCCAGCAATCGCTTGCCAGGGAGTACAACAGCCTTCGTTTGGCGCTACAGAATGAAAAATCTGAGATAGATTCTGCTCTTCGTTCCGTAGAAGGGATGAACAACTCTTTGATAGAGAAGATGAAAAGTAGAAAGACAACGGTAGAGAATGCACTCGAAAGAGCTGAAGCAGCAACAAACCTACGAGAAGCAGTTGGCGTACTTAAAGAAGCAGGAACGAATTGGAAGGAAAGCACAATCAGCGAATTCCAAGCAGCTTCGTGGGATGCCTATAACTCATTTAAAAAGAGAACGCTTGAAGCCGGGGTTACTACCATACCGCAAGAATTCCTCGGTGTTGAGGATAAATTGAACACGCTTGCCGCAACCAACAACCTTGGCGATGCTGTCAAGCTTGCCTCCAGCCTTACAGCTGCAGAAAATTTTGTGAAATCTGCAGAGACAACGAATAATGAAGCTACCGAAAGATTGAGGAAATCCTTCTTCGATATGAAAGAGGATGTTGATACTCTTCTAAAAACATATCGCGGTCAACAGAACGAAGCGAAGGGAACCCCATGGGAGAGTATGTTCATGGTGGATAGTGAGAAGATAGAAAGTGCGCTCGATGAGATAGAAGAAATGTTTGGAAAAGAAGACCGCCGTTTAATAGAAAAGAAAATTGAATTGCTTGCAAAGAAAAAGGAAAAAATAGTACAAATTCTTCAACAGCTTAAGTCAGAGAGCGAATCTCTTCTGGAGACTGTGCGGGATTCCTTTGCGGTAAAAAAAGATAGCCTACCAAGCGACGTCTTCTCCTCTGTCAAGCAGGGTCTCGAAGCCATGGCCGAATTTATCACCAATCAAAAATACATAAGCGCATTAAAGGCGGGAAGGCTTATCCTAGAACGTTTAAACAGTTATAAAGGGGAAGGGAGTAGTAATCTACTGCTCATCGGTCTTGCTTTGTTGACAGTGCTCGCTGCTGGCGGTATTTACTATTACAAACGCAAGGAGGGCGGTGGTGAAACAGAGTTTGAATTACCGTTCCTTAAAAAGACAAAAAAAGAGTATAAACGGCTTGAAAGGGTTGAACAATAATGTTATTTAAATACTTACTAACAGGGTAATAAACATGCCAATAGGACTGGAAGTTACGTTGTCTAATATATCAGCATTTTTGCTTGGGGCCGCCCCTACGATATCCATAATCCTAATGGTGTTAGGAGGGATTATTTACGGTCTTTCCTATACGCAACCACCGGATAGTAGGGGAAAATGGCAGACTAGTGGAGTGAGTATGATTATAGGAGGAATAATTGTAGCCGCAATTGCTGGCGCAGCAACAATAATACAAGGAACTGCCTCTAACCTTCTAAAATAACCTCACTTCCTCTGCCTTTGAATCTTTTCTGATATTAGCGGGAGGTGGATTTTCATCTCTTTAATAAAAAGATTTTGAACCACCGACCTCTGGGTTATGAGCCCAGCGGGAACTCCAGGCTCCCCTATCCCGCTAAGATTAGCCTAATCTTCTAAAATTCCTCTCTTAAGTACAAAGCCATCAATCTCAAGTACGTCATCAGACACGATTACTAGGGGAGGTTCGTTTTCGTTCATGTTTATTTCTCTTTGTTATTATTTTTAATTCTTTCTTTTTACTCGCACAAAGCCCCTGGAGGGATTTGAACCCCCGACCTACCGCTTTTACGAGTGTGTCTACCTTACGAAGCGGTCGCTCTGCTGTTGCACGCTTAAAGCAGATCCAGCACCTGCTTCAGAGCTCTGAGCTACAGAGGCTTATATTTTTTTGAAGAGAGAAAAGGTTAAAAGATAGATTGGTAGAAAAGAGAGCATAAGTAGAGGTGAAATTGTGGAAGAAGAAAAAGGAAGAACTAAAGGATTTAAAAAATTTGAGAGCCCGAAGCCGGTAGCAGTCGGGGATGTAGTCAACGTTACGATTGAGAGTGTAGGTGGGCAAGGAGATGGGATAGCGAAGGTAGAAGGATTTGTTATCTTTGTTAAGAATGCTCAGAAAGGAGAGAGCTGCAAGGTAAAAATAGTAGATGTAAAAAGAACTTATGCAGTTGGAGAAAAGGTTTAGGATTTCCAAATTTTCTATTTTCTTGTACGATATGCAATCAATATTACCAGCACTCCCAGCATACCAAAACCTATTTCAAGCATTCTTAGATTTTCTATAGAAAGTGAAGCGCTCTTTCTTGTCGTAGCTGCATTATAATCGTTGCCAGTTTCTGTTTTGTTCGAATCGTAAGAAAGTTGCCTACTTTTTATCTTCTGTGTATAATTTTCACTCCTCCCAAAAACATCCTTTACCAATAGTGCAAGGATATTGTCACCAATCCCATCATAACTATAGTTAAATCTGTATAAAAAAGCGTACGTGTGATTATCACTATCCAGATGAGATGGGGTTATATTTACCGTGCCTATAAACGTAGAGATATCCTCTGCCGGCACAGAAACAATCTCCAACAGCCCAAAGCCGTTTGTCGTAGTGTTGAAACGATAGAGTGTGAAGTTTTTCACTTTTTCATCATTTTTAACTATCTCTACCTTATACATCCTACTCTGCGAGAGAACGACGTTGTCGAATTGATTATTCCTAAACCATTGCTCGTTCAGTATGGGGGCACTTAGGAAAAAGAATTTATTTTTACCTTCTACCCTATAAATCGCCATATCGCTAAAGCCCATAGAATCAAATACGACCGTATGACTGTCTATGCAACCAACACCTGCATTTTCCCTATCAACAATATCATAAACAGCGGTTGCAGTTCCATTAAGAACCACTGACAGATTTTCTATTCCAGACGAATTTTCCATCACTTGCTCTATCAAGGCCGGTATGGAAATGACATTCGTTACGGCATTACCAAATGTTTTATCAAAAATTCTTACAGTCTCCTCGTTCACTTTTTCTGTTGTGCTTGAGTCCCTAAAGAAGAAGGTAACATTTATGGTATAAAAAATATCTGTTGAGTTTTCATACTCAGAACATCCATCATTATCAAAGTCGCACTCCGCATTATCTCCGTATCTTTCAAAGAACGTTCTATCACACCTACCAATACCGCTTTTTTGCATTAGATGTCCAGTCACTCCGCCCTTTTCAATGATTACTCCAGTATTCAGCCCAGGGCTCGTTGCATTGTCCACTACTAACGTAAGACCAGCAATTCTCATACTCGCGTTTGAGTAAATAATATTCCCAACTGCATGAATGCTTACGCTCTTTGCAATACTCTCGTTAAAATGATTGAAAAGAATGGAAGATGCGGTCGCACGATTTGATGCCGCCACCGAAGCAAGCGGAGGGTCATCATAAAGCGCAGAGGAGAATGAAAGGAAAGCCAACAAAAGAAGCAACTTCTTCATAGAACCGCCAAGTATTGAGACCTAAAGCATCTCATCTAGTTTATCTATTGGCACGAAGGTTAACATTCCATTCGCTTCCTTTATTCTTATCTTCGCCTTCTCATTGCGGTCAAGGCTTTCCATTATCTTTTTTATTTCGCCTTCATCATCCACCACTATAATTGCTTTATTTTTGAATTTTTCCCCAAACAATCCTATCTCATAATCCTTTGTGATAAAGCGTTTGCCGGACATTTTGAAGCTTATTCCATTTTCTATTAATTTTTCCTTTATCATTCTTAAAAGGGTTTTTTCTTTCACATTTCCTTCCCCTGTGAACTGATAATATTGCCTATGGCTTTCGAGTATTCCTCTATCAACAAGATGCTTGAGCATCTCCTCTATGTTTCCATCGGTAACATCCGCTCCCTTTGTGACATATCTTTTAATAGCCATCTCAAATTCTTGGACTGTTATTGGGTTTTTTCCAATTTTTATATCCTCTCTTATATTCTTGAAGGCCTCGATGAGGTCGCCTGTTTTTATCTTTATCTCCTTTCTTATTTCTTTTGAGCCTTCGGTTGCCCTAAGAATATATACTGGTTTTCTGCTAAATCTTGCTCCCGCATATACAATCAGAACAAGCAGCGCACCAGGTATACCATATTTAACATAAACATCGAATATATTTTCTTCCTCATAATTTACAGGCACTCTAATTGTTTCTCCCTCAATTTTCATAACAAAAACGTTCTCCCCCTTTCTTAGCTGCGCGCCTATCGTAAGCTCCCCCTCACTAACAAAAAACTTTTTTGTAACGGTAGAATTTTCTAAGTTTGCTTCCACCTCTGCGCTTTTTAGAGGAACGCCATCAACAGTTATACGGAAATAATTGTTGTAGCCTGTCCTACCATAATGTTCGATTTTTAATTCATTTACATGTAGTACTCCGCTCGCTATAGTTCCACTATTATCCACAACCCTTAAGATATACTCCCCTGGTTTATCAAATTCCAAAACCTCTCTAAAAATACTTCCATTTACTACTGTTGGAAGTTTCTTACTTCGCAACTCAATACCGTCCTTCGTTACTGTGAAGTAAGCTATACCATCAGTTTCATTCAAACGAAAAACAAGAACAGAATCCTGGGAGGGATACTTGTTTTCTGGTTCTGGAAGAAGGACATTCGAAACTGGCTTGAGCGCAACTGAATCCGTCAAACCAATCCGCGTTCCAAGATCGTATATTATTCTAATATATCTTCCATCCTTTATTGGAACCTTAGATGTTTTCTTTCCATTTCCAGCTATGCTGTATGTGATCTTGCTGTCGATGGACCATTTATTCTCAAGTATATCTGTAACAATAGTATAATTTTCGGATTTCATATATTCCTTAAGCGTTTTTTCATAGATTAATATTCTATCCCTATGGCCTGGCGTAAGCTCATTATACCAATCTCTTTCTTGCATCCCGCCGCGAAGCACAAAATTCTTTTTTCCTAGATATATCACCACCCCATTAGTTACATTGTTTTTTAAGTCGTCAAGAACATAAGTAGGCATCGCTCCAGTTGGTATTATATATACACCATCCCCGAGCATTCTTCTGTCGCTGATTTTTATTGTGTATCCATATCTTTCTAGGGGCTTAAGCATTTCTATAAACTCATCAAAATTTTCCATTTCTATTCCTTCGTTGTCGCGTATTACCGTTATCTCTCTGGCTGCTTCTTTTCTATAACTTACGAGGGTTATGTTTCCTTCTCCTGAAAAATCGTAAACAACATAACCATAATTTCCTGCATTTCCCATTTCAAGGACATTAAATCTCGTCTCTATCTTCTCTTCTTCATTTTCGCTGCTTAGTATTCCTGAAAAGAAAACCAGAACGCCGGTCATAATAAACAAGACCAGTATGCCAAGCACCATCAACGCTACCTTTTTCAGATCCATCAGCAAACCACCTAAATCTTCAACCTTGCAGACTTAAGAAAATTTAAATCATTTCGGTAGATCTCGCGTATATCGCTTATATCGAGCATGAGCATAAGCGGTCTCTCTAGACTGAGGCCCCATGCAAGAACAGGATATACTCCTGCAAGCGGAATACTAACCTCTGGTCTGAATATACCTGCACCACCAAGCTCCATCCATTGCTTTTTCTCTTCAAAGAAGACTTCGACTTCTAGACTCGGCTCCGTGTATGGGAAATAGCTCGGGCGGAATCTAACCTTTTCAAAGCCCAGTTTTCTATAAATCTCTTTAAGTATCCCGAGCAGATCCCTAAATGTTGCATTTTCCCAAACAATTATTCCTTCGACTTGATTGAATTCGGCAAGATGTTTGTAATCGGTGGCTTCGTTTCTAAACACCCTGCCTACCGCAAAGTATTTTCGAGGTTTCTTATCCTTAATCTTTGCTAGATATCTTGCACTAAGGGCAGTAGTATGCGTTCTAAGCACCAATCTTTTTGCCTCTTCTTCACTCCATTTATACTTCCAACCAACTTCATGCGCCTTCTTTACACGTTCGACAAGCTCTCTGTCATCAGGTAATTCAGTCTTTCCTTCTAGATAGAACGTGTCTGCAAGTTCGCGAGCCGGATGGTCTTGTGGTTGGAAGAGTGCATCAAAATTCCAAAATGCAGATTCTACTATACTACCATCCATCTCTTCGAAACCGAGCTCTGCCATTATCTCGCTTATCCTTCTTTTTAGTTTACTAAGCGGATGTGCCTTCCCTAAAGGCGCATCTGCAGCTTCTATAGAGAGGTCGAATCCCCCGTCAACCTTTATCGGTTTTCCTGTGTACTCGGCAATCTGTCTTTTAATGATTTTAGTTCTAAGCAAACGCCTTTGAAAGAAATGCTCCGTTATTGTCTTGTCCTTGGGAACACCATTGAGCCTTAGTGTCTCGTATTCATCGTACATCTTCTTTTTTTCTTCTTCAACCTCCTCTTTACTCTTGCGTGGTACAAGCAATCCGTTTTCTACGTCTACAAATCCTTTAACCTTTGCCCATCTTATTCCTATAGATTTTTCTTCGGGCGTAAGATCGGTCAATCCCTTCCCACTCTTCGCTTTTTCAAAAACTGAAAATTCTGGAAATCCTTTTTTTATGTATTCATCAAGTTCTGATGTGGGAAGAAAAAGAACTAGCTCTTCGCTGCTTACAGTTAGATAGCCATTCTCCTTTAGGGATTCGGCTGCTCTTCGAATGGTATCTAACGACATACCAATTCTATCTGCGAGCTCTTCGAAGGAGAGTCTCTTCTCTTTTAAAAGGATGTCTAATATTTCCTTTTCTCCTCTGTACATTTGCTACTCCTCCTTTCTTCTCTTTGCTGCGTTTATGTAGGCGTATCCCCCTATAATTATTATCATAAGTATTATTACAGCAACTCCATATGGACCGGTTAAAGTACTACTCACCCAATCTACGATGCCAAAGAAGAACTCCGAAACTTCTTTTTCGAGGCTTTTTTCAACTTCAAACTCAACCGTAAATTTTACAAGAACCATATCCTCCCAACTGAGCTCGGAAAATCTTGCTGGAAGATTGACATTGACGTCCTCAGGGAGGGGATTGACCTTTGTTACAAGATTTCCATCAGGAAATTTTATCCTAAGGCGAATGTTATTCCCGAGAAGAATATTCCCCTGTTCAGTGGTCGTAAAGGAAAGGGCATCGGCATTGAGTAGGTATCTTGTTGTTCGCGGTTTGTAGTTCTCTACTGTAAAAAGTCCGGTTCCTGGTATCGGGACGTTTCTTCCTTCTTCACTCGTATTATATGTTGGCAAGGTGTAGTACTCGAAAATGAGCTCTCCGTGGCATACTCCCTGCAACGGATTGCATTTCTTTCTTGGTTGTGGTGTGAGGGTGAAATCCTTTATATTCACCTTTGCTGCATTTATGTGTCTTTTTACGTCTTTAAGACCAGTTGTTGTCGACCAAAACGAAAGGTCGTTGTTCGAATAACCACTGTACCCGCTATCATAAAGAGCCTGAGAGTGTTCTCCTGTTATAAGAAATTTTATGCTTTCGCGAACTTTAGCGCTTCCATCCGGCATTATATTGCTTATTTCAACATCCACACCTTCTAGAATAAACTCTGCCCTTACGGCATCTGGGAGAAGTACGATGAGCATAATTGCAAGAAGAACCTTGTCGGCATCCATAAGTTAAAATGAGATGCTGTAAATTTAAATTCTTTCTGACTCTCTATATGCTTTAAATACCTTACTAAATAATTCAAATTCCACGACTTTTTTCAATAATAGTGGTAGAATGACAACCGAGGAAGAGATAAAAACAAAGATCGACGCGCTAGAAAAACAGAAGGCAGAGCTTATAGACAGAATAAAAAAGATAAACAGGAGGCTTAGGTATAAACTTTATGAGAAGAAAGCTCTGGAACCCTTCCTAGAGAAGACAAAGGATGTTGTAATAGAACCTATCAAAAGGAAGAAGAGAATACTAGAATTTAAGATAGCTACTCAAGCATACACACCAAAACTTGAAAAGGAATGGCTGAAAGAAGTAAAAAGAGTTGATAAGGAGCTCGAAGGTCTGCGTGAAATCGAGAAGGCGAGAAGAAAGAGCAGGTACATAGAAGAAGATATAGAAGAGGCAAAGAAAGAGATATCTGAAATAGAAACAAACCTTAAAAAAATACGCGAGGATTTAAAAAAACTTTACGGCACAATGCGAGAACTCCGAAACGCAGCACGAAAGGCTGCAAGTGCTGAGAAGAGAGAAGAGGAAGAGCTTGTTGCGCTTGGGGACCTAGCCCTTATTGAAAAAGAGGAATAGCAGTGCGTCTCTTTATTTTCTAATCATTTTTTTCTATCGCTTTAACTTCCCAGATAAATTTTTCTCTTGTTTCGATGTATTTTATAGCAATGTCTATGGGGATGTTATTATTCTTTAGATAATTAACAAGTCCCTTTACATTCTCCTTGCTTACCTTATCATTGTTTATCCAAGAGCACGATTTCTTTTTTACTATACAGTCAGCTAGAAGAGCCGCATCATGCTCACCAAGCCCTATTCCAGTAAGGTCGCGATATACTTCTCTTAACTCCATAAGATCACTCCTCAGGTATTAACCCTTGGCGGTTGCATGGGTTTTATGCAGATATCTTGATATTATTATTTAAATTCTTTTCGTCAGAAGGTACGCATCTACGTTGCCCAATAATGTTTTTCGGAAGAGTCAGACGCTGTATTGAACATCGTCAGACTCCTGAGCTTCGCTTCTTATTAAACTGTTTTTCGGAAGAGTCAGACGCTGTTAGCCTCATCATTGATCAGAGGTTGTTCATGTCATCATTCTAAAATTATTGTGACAAAAGAGGTATTTAAACTTCTCCTTTTGGCTCTCCAGTATTTTTTCGCCCTTCGATCACTGATATTTTCTCAAAGAAAAATCTTTGCTCCTCCTTTACAGAGACAACGAACCCGCGTTTTTTTAAATTAGCGATCGTTTTTTCTACTCCGCTTAGGCTGCTCTGAACAATAAGGATAACTCCAGATTCTGCAAGATATCTCTCAAAATCATCGAGGAAACGCTCTGTTAGAGCCCTCCCATCGGGCCCACCGTCGAATGCATAGTTTAATTCGTCATTTAATTTCTCATCTTCTTTTGTTGGAAGGTAAGGTGGATTAAATAGAATTCCATCGAAACGCTCTTTTGGTACATTCTCGAAAAGATCGCTTTGGATAAAAGAAATATTTCTGATTCCATTCATCATCGCATTAAATCTAGAATACCAAATTGCATAAGGATTCCTATCGATGCCCAAAACATGATTTTCAGGATTCTGCTTCGCATTTATTAATCCTACTACCCCACAACCACATCCCACGTCAAGTATCCTTCCTTTAAGATGCGCGCCGTATTTCGAAAGCAGGAAGGAGTCTTCAGATGGCTGGTAAACACTATTTGGTATCTCAAGGATCAACCCTTCTATCTCCATGCGCATAAGCTCGATTTTGTGGTGCTCATTTAAAAGCATTAACGCAAGCGTTGACAGCCGCTAAGAAAAGTATTTTATAGAGAAGAGAAGAATATTATTTCATGGACGATGTCCTTTTTTTCCTCCTTAAGAAAGGAGGAGGGAGAAGAAAGATAGATATAACTACAGCCGAGCTTGGAAGAGCCACAAGGATGTCTCAGCAGAATGCCTCAAGAAGACTTAGAATGTTAGCAGGAGAGGGATTGATAGAGAGAAAGGACGGGATAATAATAACTCCGGCTGGCATGAAGATGATAATAGAGGAATATGAGTCTCTCAAAAAAGCAATTGAAGGAGATAAAATAATATTCAACGGAAGGATCGTCGACGGTCTTGGGAAAGGAAGATACTACCTCTCTATACCTGCATACAGAGCAGAAATAAAACAAAAGCTCGGTTTTATCCCATACCCTGGTACGCTCAATCTAAAGCTCGATAAGAGAAGCATTGGCGCCAAGGGAGAGTTATTAAAACAGGAACCGATAATAATAAACGGATTCAAGACAAAGAAAAGAACATATGGGGACCTTTTCGCTTATCCCTGCAGGATAGATAGAAAAGGGCTTGAGGGGGCAGTAGTAATTCCTCTTAGAAGTAATCATCCACAGGATATAATTGAAATAGTAGCAAATGTAAATCTTAGAGAAGCGCTAGGAAAAAAAAGCGGAGAAAGGGTGATTATTGAATTATGAAGGGTTTTTATGAGGGGGAAAAGGTTGGAATAAAAGGTATAATAACAAACGCACGGATGATTGGCAACGAGAAGGAGTATCTTGTAGAAGAAGGAAACGCTACCTTCTCTTTTAGGAGCAGAGAAACATTTTCAATCGGAGAGGCAATTGTTTTAAACGGTATTTTGAAGAGTCTAAAGGATTTAGCAGTTGCACCGGAGAGCATAATTCCTCTAACTGGGAATGAAGCAGAAACGGTATACAGAGACGTAGAGCAAAATTTATCAGAAAGAATAATCTTGAGAAAGGATTTAATATCAGAAAATCCAGCAAGTTCTGTTCTTCTTAAAACAATGGAATTAATAGCGAAAAAACTACTCACAGCGCGAAAACTCAATCGTTTCATTCTCCTTAGATTCCATGGGGATGCAGATGGGATAGG
>CAYSXZ010000035.1:0-14459 GCA_964435235.1 Microcaldota archaeon | reverse complement strand
GCTATTAGACTATAGAAATTCAGGGGATACCGCAGGGCCAAAGGATAATGTAGTTGGATACGGGTGCTATGCCTTCTACGGTTGACTGTGATCCTATGGCTTCTGATTTAACACTTGACGAAAAAGATAAAAAGTTTCTGCTCTCGCTTGCAAGAAAATCGATACTGCATTATTTATCGAGTGGAATGATGCTACATCTCTCGCCAAGCGAAGTACCATCTAAAAGGTTGGTTGAAAACAGGGCTTCATTTGTAACACTACGAAAGGGAAAGGAACTGAGAGGCTGCATCGGAACGCTAGAAGCATACAGGCCCCTTTTTATAGATGTCATCAACAATGCAGTGGCATCTGCCGTTGAGGACCCACGCTTTCTCCCACTCACTATACAAGAGCTTCGTCAGGTCAAGATAAGCATCTCTGTGCTTACAGAGCCCAAGGAACTATCTGTAAAAAGCCCAGAAGAGCTTTTAGAAAAACTTATCCCGAATAAACATGGTTTAATCTTGCAGCAAGGGGTAGCGCGAGCAACCTTCTTACCTTCTGTTTGGAAGGAATTACAAGACAAGAATGAATTTCTTCGCCATTTGAGTATAAAGGCAGGCCTAGGCCCAAATGGTTGGCGGCGTCCGGGAACAAGGTTTTTCATCTACGAAACTATTGAGTTTTCAGAATAGCTGCTATCTCCAGGCATTCTTCCTTTGAGAGGGTTCTTACTCTCCTTTTATAGTAATCTTTGAGAAGTACGATACTCCCCTTCGTAAATCTTTTTGAATCCAGAAGTGAATTCGCAACAGTCTTATTCCTATGTTGGAAAAGTGCCCTTATTACATCCTCTTCAAATTCAGTTAACCTTCGCCCAGTTGGCCTAAGTACGATTAATGCAGAATCGACCTTCGGCTGCGGGAAGAAAAGATGCCTTGGAACAATCTGGACGAGAGAAATGTTGAAGGCAATCTGAGATGTTACGCTTAACCTCCCATAATTTTTCTCATTCGGTTTTGCTACCATCTTCTCAGCAAATTCCTTCTGAACTATTAGAACAGCGCGTTCAAACCCGCATCTCGCAAGGCGGAAGATTATATCAGAAGATATGTAGTACGGTATATTGCCAAGCACGACATCGAATCTGGGAAGTTCAATCTCTAAAAAATCCCCTTCTATTACAACTACCCTATTTTTCCCAGCAAATCTTTCTTTGAGGACGCCCGCTAATCTCTCATCTTTCTCTATAGCATACAATAATTTTGGATTTGCAGCGACTATCTCCGATGTAAGCCTACCATCACCAGCGCCTATCTCTAAAACCACTTTTCCTTCAACCTTAGCTAGTTTAACCTCTTTTCCTAGTATATTCTTATCCGTAAGAAAATTTTGGGCAAGCCTCTTTTTTAGTCTCATCTACATTCCTCTTTTTTCTTGCCTTCGTGTATAATTATTCCATCTATTATTCCATAGGCATAGTTTGCACAGCCAAAGGATGTAAAGTAATTTCCCTTTTCAAAATAATACTCGGCATCGTGAAGATAATTCTTTGCCCAGTTGTACGGTTCTGGATATTTCTTGGCAAGCCCGCTTTTCTCGAACTCTTTTATCGCGTCTTCTAGCTTCTTTATGTCCTTCAACGCTCGCTCTCTTTCGTTCATAAACGGTTAAAAAAGAAATTATTTAATAAAATCTCTGTTAATACCTAATTACACATGGGCTCATAGCTCAGTAGTAGAGCGCTCGCCTTGCACGCGAGAGGCCAGGGGTGCGAAACTTTGGCAATGTTCGCAATCGAATGCCAAACTGCAAATCCCCTTGAGTCCATTTTTGCATGAGCAAACCATTTCTTCGAGGAAACTCTCAAGTGTGTTTGCAGAAACTGTGAAGAAGGCAAATTTGGAGAGAACTGCTACCGGTTATGTCGACCTTCTGGCCTGCACCAGCGAAGCAAATGCATGTAAGCGAGCAAGAAGAGCAATCCCAGTAAAAGTGCCATTTTGATTAGTATAGTAGTCAAAAAATGTATATTTTTGATTACTGCGGTAGTCAAAATTAACATTTTAAAGGATTTTGGCCCTAAATATCGCTATGGCAGACATATCAAAACTGAAGATATTCGAGGAGCTTAATCCATGGTGGGCCACAGGAGATGTTCCATCGGCATTGGTAGGCATTAAAAGGAAGGAATATCTTGAGCAGCTAAAAGCTCATGTTGAAGAGGAAGAATTAGAGCTAATCTCAGGCATACGGAGATCTGGCAAGACCACCTTGATATACCAGCTTATAGAGCATCTTATCAAGGAGAAGAAGATTCCAACAAGAAACATCCTACTGGTTAACTGCGATGAGATTGCGGTAAAAAACAGCTTCCAGGACATTATGGATGTTGTCTCCACATTCAATGGTTCGGCAGAAGGAAGAAAGTACGTTTTTCTCGACGAAGTGCAATATTTTGAAAACTGGGAGCAGCAGCTGAAAAACGTCTTTGACCGTTTCAGGAAAAACGTAAAACTCATAGTTTCAGTTTCAGGTTCGAGTGCAACCCTTTGGAAAAGCAAGGACCTTTACTATCTTGCAGGCAGGTTTACGCCTATACAAGTTTATCCCTTTTCTTTCAATGAATTCCTGCAAATAAAAAATGTCATTCTACCCGAAGCAAAAACATTAGATGAGAAGTACAAAAAATACGCTCAGCTTGATCTTGACAAATATCTGCAGCAATACCTTGTCTATGGGGGCTTCCCCAGAATACTGCTTGAAGAAAATCCTGAAGAAAAACTGAAGATTGCAAAACTGTATTTTGAAACCATTCTTTACAAGGACATACTGAAACTTTGGGAAATCAAGGACGTGACGGCACTTGAAAAGATAGGAAGATTTGCCTTGCAGAACATTGGCCAGAGGTTCAGCTACAGAAAAATATCCGATGCATTGCAGATAAACCTCAGAACAACCCAAAATTACATTGATTATCTGTCAAATTCATTCCTGATTTATCTTGTTGAGTATTATGCAAAGAGCTCTTCAATGCAAATCAAGAAGGAAAAGAAAATCTTCACCATAGACAACATTCTGCATACGTCTTACTTCGGCTATGAAAACATCGGCGCTCTTGCTGAGAACAGCGTTTTCGTGCATCTTCTGAAAAAGGGCAACAGAGTTAACTACTGGAAAAACAAAACCGAAGTTGATTTTGTAGTGGAAGAAAAGGGTTCCCCGTTGCCCATAGAGGTCAAATACCAGCAGACAATCAACAGTGCAGATATTAAGGGGCTGCATTCGTTTTTCAAGCATTTTGAAGACAGCACAGAAGGCCTGCTCATAACAAAAAATGATTTTAGCACGCAGAAGACAAAAGATGGCAGAGTAATAAAGCTGGTTCCACTCTGGCTCTATCTACTTGAATGATTCCATCTGTTTATCAATCGTCTGTTTTACCATGCCTAATATCTCTCCAGTGCTTGGCGGGCCGATTACAACCAACGGTATTCCAAGAAAATCTGCTATCTGCTTCGCCTCAGCCCTTTTCTTTTCGTGTGGCGACGATATGACATCCATCACGCTCGTTGCTGGCACAGTACCAAACTCAAAACACAGTTCCCGACCATTTTTCAATACGAAAGTGATAGTATACCGATATTCTGTCCTGCCCTTACTTGAAGCAACAGAAATCTTCTCGAGCCTTAATTCCTTTATCTCGTCTGCGTTGCATTCGCTTGACTCACCACTAATAAGCCCCCGCGTCGAAAACCTACATCTGCCTGCCTTTTCGAGGGTTATATTGATTATTTTTGTGGTAAAGAGCACGAATAGCCCGACAAGTGCGAAGATCGCTCCGAATACGTATACCTGCATGTTGGCTGGAGAACCAAGGAATAAAATAATGCCGACGCCAACCGCGATAGATAGGAGTCCCACGATAAATTGAGAGATGTTGTAATCCTTCAAAACCATCCGTCCGGGTCCTTCCTGCACGATTTTCATAGTAGTTACCTCCAGATTTTACATCCTACAAAATCTTTAAATAATAATCCTCAATATCGTTTTTGTTAAGGGTGGATTCATGAGAGTTGCGATTAGCGGATTCGGAAGAATAGGAAAGATGTTCCTGAGAGCAGCATTGGCTCAAGGTGCAGTCGGAAGGGATTTTGATATCGTTGCGATAAATACGAGAAGCGCAGTGGAGATGCACGCCCACCTGTTCAAATACGATTCTGTTTATGGAAGATTTAACGGCACAGTTGAAGTAAAGAACGGAAACCTTGTAGTAAACGATCACGAGATAAAATGGGTTCGCGAGGTCGACCCGCTTAAACTTCCTTGGAAGGAACTAGACATTGACCTTGTGCTTGAAAGTACAGGAGAATTTCGCTCTAGGGAAGATGCGGAAAAACATATAAAGGCAGGAGCAAAGAAGGTACTAATATCCGCGCCCGGGAAGGGAGTGGATGCAACAATTGTTCCTGGGGTCAATGATCATATAATAACTAAAGACATGAAAATATTTTCGCTTGCTTCCTGCACAACAAACTGTCTCGCGCCCGTCCTGAAGGTAGTCCACGAAAAGTTTGGCATAGAAAGCGGATTCCTCAGTACTGTCCACGCTTACACAAACGACCAGCGTATTCTCGACGGAAGTCATGATGATTGGCGAAGGGCAAGGGCAGGGGCTATAAACATAATACCAACAACTACTGGCGCCGCGAAGGCAATCGGAGAGGTTATACCAGCATTGCACGGGAGGATGGATGGTATAGCATTTCGAGTTCCAGTTCCGTGCGGCTCTATGAATGATATGGCGCTTTTGTTAGAAAGAGAAGGGAGCGCGGAAGAGATAAACAGCGAACTCAAACGAGCTTCAAACGAGGAATTGAAAGGCATTCTTGCGTATAGCGAGGAACAACTCGTTTCAACAGATATAATAGGCAGACCAGAATCATCGATAGTAGATTCAACCCTCACAAAAGCGAAAGGAAGATTGGTAAAAATATCTGCATGGTACGATAACGAGTTCGGTTATTCAAACCGGCTTGTTGATTTCATTAAAAAGGTTAAAAAGATATAATTAGATATCCATCCCTTTCAACTTACATATCTTGACCTTTGCTATTAGTACAAATCCAAAGATAACCATTAGGAGAGGCCAGGCCCTTGCAAACTCAAGCATCTCTATTAGCCCAAAATTTATTGGAAGAGCAAGCAGGCCAAGAGCTATGAGCAAATATCCCGGCAGATAAGGGTTTGGTTCTGTTGTGGGTGAAGGGCCCTCTGCAGGACCTTCGCACTCAGGCATGCGTTCTAAAATTGGTTTTACGTTTTCCTTAATCTTTTTTTTCTTAGCCATTTCGAATCACCTTAACATCTCTTAATTGTACATTCATTATCCGCAAATCTTTAATAACATTTCATCGGAGTACCATGTCGAACATGAGATAGATAGTAGTAGTGATAAAAATAAATGAAAATGTTATAAAGAAGGCAGTGTGGGCTAAATCTAAGAAATTATGAACCAGAAATACTGTTATCGATTCATGCCTGTCTATCCTAGCAAGAACCCTCTTTACATATCCCATAAATATCAGAAGCGGAACCGCTGCTATGACTATAATAAAAACAGGTGCCCGCGGATCATGCAGCATAAAATATCCAATATCATCCATTCCGCGCATAAGATAGAGAAAGAGGATACACCCTAACCCTATAATCATTATTATTATGTCGAGAACCCTTCCAGTCTCAGGATAGACGCCTTTTGTATACTCTTCATCTATTATCTTGATGGAGCGAGGGAATTCCCAAATTAAGAAGGAGAGAATGAATATCGCTGTGGCCGTGGAGAATACAGCAGGTTCAAAGATTTGTAAAAATCCTTCAGCTATTGCCATGCAGTCATCACCTCATGTCTTTGCTTTTCTTTACAATGTCCATTAGTTCGTCTGCTTCTATTCTTATTCTATATTTACTCATTATCTTTTTAATATCAAAATCGTTCTCCCTTACAATTCTCTCTAGCTCCTCTCCACTTATCCTTCTTATGCTTTCCTGCGCCATCACCAAATCCGGCTGTTTCCCCATTGCAATTTCTTTAAGTATTTCTGGAATAGCAGCCTTTGTGAATCTTCCTTTCTTGTATTCAGAAAAAACCTTTTTGAGCACAGAATCTACATCCTTTAGTTCAAACCCTTCTCTTCTGAGTGATACCAATGTGTTTTCGATTGTGACAGCCACCAGAACCGGATCCGCACCATCTGCAACAAGTTTCTCGAAGAGCTTTAGATGCTTCGAGCGCAACATCTTCTCCGCCAACTCTTTATTAAGAATAGTCAAGAGGTGTTCTCTTCTTGATTCGTAAGACACCTCCATTTTCTTTGAGACCTCTGATATTAATTTTTCATCCACCAAAACTGGCGGGACATCCGTTTCCGGATACATTCTGGCTCTCCCAGGTAATGGTCTAAGATAAGATGTTGTTCCATCTGGATTTGCCCTTCTAGTTTCCTCAGGCACTCGCTCGATATTCGCCCTTTCAATAACGTTTACAAGAGCCTTTTCCGCAACACTTCTTTTTGCAGCTACAAGCACGAACGCATCCTCCTCTCCTACCAAAAGCCTTTTCTTAATACCTTCTATCTCACCATTTTCAAAACCATACTTAAAAAGGTCCTCATCACTATGTATTATTCCCCTAACCCCGGCTTGCTTTGCGTAATCGCTCAATTCTGTCCCATATCTTTTTCCGGGTTGTAATTCTATCCCAAGGATTCCGGCATGCCTTGGAAGACGAACCCCAAGGACCACCCCTCCATTTTCAAACGCTTTTTTTATAAGCGAAGAAGACGTTCCTGTAAGGATATCGCTGACATCTATAATTTTTGCCTCTCCTAACATGCCATACGCTTTTCTCTTTCTTAGTTCCTCAATAACCACAATAAGTCTTTTCTGTCTTCTTACTTCATTTTCTATAAGTACGGGAAGCAGTTTCAATTCCTGCGCTCCCTTAATCTCCACCCGTGCGCCACCCTCGACAGAGACGTTCAGATCCTGCCTTATTGTCCCTATCCCTCTCGCGACCTTTCCAGTAGTCCTTAATATAAGGCCTATTTTTTCAGCGACTTCCTTGAGATGTTCTGAGTCTTTTATGTCAGGTGTTGTGCTTATCTCAACTAATGGTATTCCAAGTCTATCGAGCCTGTAAACCACTCTGTCATCCTTTACCTCGACGATTCCAGCACTTTCTTCTTCCAATGCTATAAAAGGTATACCAACTCTTCCCTTACTAGTTTCTATGTATCCATTAAAACCTATTATAGCAGTCCTTTGAAAACCAGTTGTATTGCTTCCATCTATAACGATCTTCCTCATGACATGGACTTCATCCGTAATTTTTGCATTAAGATGCAATGCTATCTCTATCGCTATCTTCAAAGCATCCATATTCAAAGAAAAAGGCGGTTCTTCATCCAATTCAACAAGACAGTTTGATCTTGCGAATGCTTGGTACTCAAACATTCTCGATTTTTCGAATTCAGCCATAGCTGCTAAATCTATTTCTCCGAGCTCACTGAAGACCGGATGGAGATATCTCTTTACAACAACAGTGGGTTCTTTTTCCTCGTTTAATTCTGATGGGCAGTTGCAGAATAATTTATGGGTTAAAAGCCTTTGGTGGATTTCAAGACCTATCTTCACTATTACACCTCTGTTATCTGCGAACGTTCGCTTATCTCTCCAGCAAGGTTTGTACACATGAGTTCTTTCACTTTCTTCATATCCTTAGTCTGACCAAGAACCCAACAGAGCTTTACATAAGCAGTCTCAGGTAACCAATCCATCCCATCCCCTATTACACCTGCATCTATGAGCAACCTCCCAGTTGTATAAACCCTCATGCATAATCTTCCGCTTATAGTTTGTGAACTCATTACTACTGGAATGCTGGAATCACAAAGATTCTTTATGGCCTGCAGAATAGGACGAACGCTACTGTCGTTAAACGGGTTGGTTGGTGCATGGCCTAATCCAGTTCCTACCAGAACAACACCATCATAATCGCTAAGGGATTCAATGAGTTCTGGTTTTATATTCGGATGGATGTATATCATAGCAACATTATCATTGATTTTTGTTTTTACTCTAAGGCTTTCATAAGAGGAGCATTTTTTATACCCAGATAGCACATCGAATCTATTATTTTTCCAATCGACAGCAGCTATCGGCAAAGAATTTATAGAACGGAATGCGTCCCTTCTTGATGTATGCATCTTTCTTACTCTAGTCCCGCGATGGAGATAGCAGAAGTCGTCGTTTATGCTGGCATGCATGCAAACACCGACCTCGCCAACGTCTCTCTTTGCGCAATAAACAGCATTTAGCATGTTCATTTCATTCTCGCTAGATGGCCTGTCAGAACTTCTCTGTGCTCCTACAAGAACGACCGGAACTGGGAGGTTCTGAAGCATAAAACTCAGAGCCGCAGCAGTATATCCCATTGTATCGGTTCCATGCATAACGACTATTCCTTTCGCTCCATCCTTTATTTCCTCAACAATTCCTTCAGCTATAGTCTTCCAATGTGTAGCATTCATGTCCTCTGAGAAAAGAGAAAATAACGATCTTGAACGGATGCTTGCTATCTTCTTAATATCTGGAAACGTCATTCGAAGTTCTTCCGGTGTTATTGCTGGGTAGACAGCCCCAGTCTTATACTCTATCTTTGATGCAATCGTCCCACCACAACCCAAAATTGCAACCTCTCCTTTCTCTTCTCCCTTCTTTACGCCCATTTCTTTTGGTTTTGCCTTTTCAATCAATTTAATCTTCGAATCAGCAAACCTTATTCCTATGTTATATCCGTTATCAAGTTTTATTACAAGTATCTCCTCCTCTCCAGCCGTCCTTGGCATGAGCAATCCTTCAAATTCACCCTTTTCGCTGCTTACCGCTATCCTATCCCCTACAGAAATGTTATTCTTCTTCAGAAATTCCTCTATTTTTTTAGAATACATCTACTCCCTTCTACTCACTCGTTTATCTTGTATATCTTCACCGCACCATTATCAAATACCTTTGTAAATCCAGGTATCTCACCAAGAAATATCCCTCTGTAAAGATTTGAATCATAGAACTCCCCTTTTGCGTCGCTATATCCTCCCACGATTTCCCCATTCTCTAGCCAAACAGGGTCGTTTGTATAGAATGTTGTAAAGCCGAGCGCGTCACCGAGATGAAGAGTGCCTTTAACCTCGAATGGCATTGCAAGCATCGCCTTATTCAATTTTAGGTCTCCGTTTGGATATGTTTCATTTAAGTAATATGTTCCAGTTATTTTTCTCCCGTCCGCAAGGGTCACCTCACCTACACAATAAACAGGTTTTAGAACAACATAATTATCGCAATAGTATCTTACTCTTGCATCCATTATGTTTCCTTGGCAGACACCTGGGTAGTAAGCACTGTACACCTTTTCCTCCATCGGACCTATATAAACCTTATATGCAATTACCCCTGTTTTATTCTGGCTTTCAGAAATTATACACGTCCTTCCTCTCGAATCTCTTGGTACATAGTTTATCTCCCAAAGATGTTCTGTTTCGCAAACCGACTCGCCCGGGGAGTAGCTAACGTTCGTTCTATTCATATATGCACAGGAAAGATAGTTAAGGGCACCATATTTCCCGCCAAGCTGGTTTCCGCCTCCGACAAGCTCGATATCGAAAAGCGCATATTTCGAATCATGGCTTTTCATGAATTCGATGAGTTCCTCAGGGGTTCCGTGTATGTAGGCATAGGCAACATTTCCTATCATTCGTTGTGAAGAATGCTCGTTCCTTAACACAGTATTCTTCTGACCAAAGAAGTTTATCCAATGGCCGTAATCCCACCAAGATGTCGTCCTTGAATCATTCTCAGTATTATATCTTATCCATTCCATCGATTCTATCCAGTAATCTGCAACGCGATTGCATCGCAACAGGGCTGCCCGATAGATGTCTGGCGCCTTGCTCGGATTCAGGAATATTCCATAATCAGGAAGTGCTGTTATCAAACAAAGGGTGGTGTCGTACTGATAATTCGTTCCAAGGGAGGCGTATGCGATTGGGTTGCTTGCAGCTGCACAGATGGTTTGGTCGTTTGTTTCTGCGCATACCTGTTGAAGTTTTGGTTGTGATGCAAGCGGATCGTCCTGGAATCTTGTTTGGAAATTGCTGATCGTAAGCCCTGGCGCAAAGCCACTATAGAAGAATTGCATAACTAGGAGGAAGATACCAACAGCCAGCACGGCACGAAATGCTTTCTCCTTCCAACCAAACAGATTGCGTTTACCTATGAAATCCTCGCACTGCCCAAGCACAAAGGCAATGCCAGCCCCTATAAAGTACGCGGCGTATATCGTGTATTTTGCCTTTATTATACCAACTATAAATGGCGGGAAGACAGCAATGAGAATAAATAGCGCTGGCGCAAGTTCATTGCTTGCAGCATCCCTTTTGCTGTAGAACCAGTAAGCAATAGCTGCAATGAATGCGATCTCCCAGAACGTAAGAAGACTATTGTCCTTCCAACCATAGTTCACATCCGTGCCTAGGACGAAGTTTATTAGAGAAACAGCGATGTTATTCAGAAGGTTTGCGAAGAAGTAGAAAAACAGGAATGGAACGGATACTATATCTCCAAATGTATTGATTGTTTTACTGATGGATTCCTTCGCTTCGGCAGATGTAATCAATGACGTAAGAGGGGAAAAAAGCTGTATCGCGATGCTGCGAAAGTTTGCTGCAACAAAACCCATCTCTCCTGAAAAATCCCCTCCAGCAAGCCCCTGCTCAGCAATCGTTCTGTAGAGCGGTGTCATGTATTGTGCAACCATAAATCCAGCACGACCAAGCGCCTTTATCGGCTCTCCAAGCGGGGATATCATGAAAAGGAGCAATGCTATCGCAAGCATCCCTGCTACCATTCCCCTATTTCTGAGCAGCAGCTGTTCGAGCTGAATGTAATAAAGGCCACCTAGGGTTAAGAATATGAAGAGCGCTGGAAGGAATCCATGCAAGGTGAGCGCACCCTCGTAATAAAAACCCTTTACAAGCATGCTACCAAAAAATATTCCTATTCCAAGGCAGATCACATTCAGCTCAATAAGCTGAAAGATTTCCTCAGGCCTTTGATTCTTAAGGAAAAGGATAAGACCATACGCAATCCAGAAAAGGACAAGGGTTGTGGTGGCAAGGACCTCTGATGATGAACCGAGCGCAAGCGCGAAGAACGCTATCCCAGAAAGAATAGCGAAGATTCTTTTCCTCTCCTGAAGCATAAGGAGATAGAGTGCATAAAAGAAAGGGATTGCAAAGAATGCATATGGCTGAACCTCTGCCTCACCAGCCATAAGCTTGAATATCATAGATGGGGTGAGCAATGCAATCCCTGCTCCTATAAGTGCGTATTCCCTTCTCACAATTCGCGACAGGAAAAGGTAAAGAAAGAGGAATGAGAGCATCGCTGCGATTGGAGGGTATAGAGAGGCGATTACGGCAAGGAGCATGTTGTTGTATTGGTTGCTGCCATTGTAGAGAGAATACCAAAGAGATTCCATGTACGCGAGTTCAGGAAAACTCCTATGGCTTACATTTACCTCAGGATACCATGCAGTTTGGTCGTTGAGAGGGTTGTATCCATGCGTAATTATCTGCTGAGGGATATATGTGTAATAGTAAGGATCGAGTTCTTGAAAGACAGGGGAATAACTCCCAAAGCGTATCCAGAAGGTAAGAAGCGCGATGAAGATTACACAGACGTGCAAACCAACTGTTGTTCTGCTTGCTGAAGGTAATACCTTGAAAGATTCGATAACATCCTGATCCACGCGTTTAAATGCAGCAAGGGCAAGCGCAGCAATCCAAAAAAGGCCAACAGTGACGAGTGCTATCTCATATGTGTATTTTATCCCAAAGAAAAAATATGCGAAGAATGGAATAGTTTGCGGAAGGCAGAAGCCAAGGCCAAGGCCGATAAAGGCCTTTTCGATTATGTTAAGCCTGGTTCCCTTAAGGGTTGCAAGCGCTATTAATATTCCTGGAATGAAAAAACAAATAGATACTATGGCCAGTAGTGTAAATGGGTCGAATGAAACAAGCATCGATTCTCACATCCTACAATTATATGTACGAAATATCTTCTTCCTCTCCACCTTCCAATCTCCTTTTAGCATCCTCTCCTTTTTGGAAGATGTATGGAGATTTCACACCAACAACTATTGCAGTCACTCTTACAGTATTTGTTAATTCAGGCACAATCCTAGCCCCCATCTTTACTATTGCGTTCTCATTGAAACTCTTTGTTATCCCCTCTCCTATCTTTATTGCGTCACCGAGTGTCAAATCTGTTCCGCCCTCTAGATGAATAAGGCATCCGCTTGCATCTTCATAATCAACATCAAGAAGGGGATGCTCTAGGGTGTTTTTAACTACCTCTTCTACTCTATCATGCCCGCTGGCCTCTCCAAGAGAAATCATAGAGAGCCCTCCCCTCTCCATAATTGTTTTGATATCAGCATAATCAACGTTTATAAGGCTCGGAAACATTATAGTATCCGATATTCCTCTAACAGCCCGAGCGGTTATGGAATCAGCAAGTTCAAATGCTTTGTTTATTGGCAGATTCGGTGCATAAGCTGAGAGCCTATTGTTATCTATTACCACAACAGTATCACATTCTTGGACCAATTCCTTTATGGATTGTTGCGCCTTCTTCAATCTTACCCTTTCTAATGCAAAAGGATAGGTGACCATAGCGATAACAATAGCACCCTGCTCCTTTGCTATCCTGGCAACGATAGGTGCTGCTCCACCACCAGTCCCTCCACCCATACCAGCGCATAGAAAAACAAGCTCATTTTCACCTATCTCTTCCTTTAGTAGTGCTTTATCCGCCTCTGCGCATTTCTTCGCTATTTCTGTATCTCCCCCTGCCCCCAGCCCCCGTGTTATCGCCCTACCAATAAGAACCTTCCTATCTGCATTTATCATGTTGAGGTGCTTTCCGTCTGTGTTTATCGCAACTGTTCTTGCGCTCTTTATCCCAGAATTCGCAATTCGGTTAATACAATTACAGCCAGCACCACCTACACCAAGAACAGATATCCTAACCTTAAAGTCTTCATCCTTCTCTTTCGTCTCTTTTATGTTAGAAGAAACTTCAGATTCCCCCTTAGCAGCCTTTATTATATCTTCGAACATGTTTCCACCCGAATGTTTTCTTGATATTTATCTAAAGAAAGGAATAAAAATTAGAAGGTAAACCTCATCATAAGCTCCATGCTTTTTAATTCACACTCCGAACCTTGTATAGAACAGCTATCTTCTGTCCGCCCTCGCTGTACGACCAGACTTCCTCGAGGTAAGAGTCCAGTCCTTCGTTCCACGGTCTGTCAAAGCAAAACCTTATAAGAAAAGATAGAAGAGGTTTAAAATCAGAAACGTCTTATTGTTTGGCAGTACGCAAAGGAGGAAACAGAAATGGAAGAAGAGGTAGACACAGTCACATTAGCAAAAGGAACCTTCTGGACCTTTCTTGGTCAAGCAATAGGGAAGCTATTCGGCTTTTTCTACATTGTTCTCCTAGCGCGGTTTTTCCCGGCAGATGAAATCGGCATATTTTATTTCGTTTATGGTGTAGTTTGCCTACTTTCGCTATTTACAGATTTTGGCCTTCTTCAATCCTTGGCAAGATATGTTCCATATTTAGAAGGAAAGGGAAGAAGAGACCTTCTTTATTCTCTTCTTAAGATGGTTGCAGTCATAGGTGGCTTCACATCCCTTCTTTTTTCACTAATAATATTTTTCGGTGCCGGCACAATCGCATCAATTTTAGGAAGACCGGAAACAGTAGATTCTTTCAGGGTTCTCGCCTTTGTCATATTCTTTAATGAGATGGTCGGCGTCACTGGTGGCTATATGATTGGAAGAAAAATGATGAAGCAATCGCAACTAATTCTAGGGCTTCAAACACCAGTAAAACTAATACTTACATTCATTATTGCATTTTATTTTTTAGGCTTCAGCAATCTATCGATTAGCACAGGCCTTCTGCTCTCTTATGTCCCACTAATATTCATATGCGGCTACTACATGATTCTCGACATAAAATCTTGGAAAATAAAAGAAGCCGAAGAAGCAGAAAATATTAGTTTATTCAAGGAAGTAGTAGTTTTCGGTATTATCATGACTACCATAGCTGCGCTGAATACGATTGCTAGTGCGAGCGATAAGGTTATGATTGGTTTGTTAGGAGGTAAAAATGCTCTTGAGTTAGTTGGTATTTATTCAATAGTAACAACTTTTGCAGGTCTTTTCCTTCTTCCATTCAGCGCCCTCCTAACAATCTTCTTCCCGATGGTCTCTGAACTTTTTGGAAAAGGGAAGATAGATGAGATGAGAAAAACAACTACTATCGGAATGAAATGGTCAATCTTGATAGCT
>CAYSXZ010000034.1:0-15119 GCA_964435235.1 Microcaldota archaeon | reverse complement strand
TCCATTGGCAGAATCGATCCAAACAACGCTATCAGCGAAATGGAGTGGCGGAATGTGCAGCCTGAACCAAAAAACAGGCATGGTTATTTACGAATCAAAGAACAAGAACGAAAGGGCCGTGTCCTTTCGTCTATCCTCTGCTGGCATAAAGGAGAATGAAATAGGTGACCCAATCGCACTATCAAAGGTAGAAAACCAAGCAGAAGAAAAAAACATAGCAGTCTTCAAAAAGGATGGCGATGTCTTCGTTCTGATAAAGAATATCAAAACTAGTGAATATGGAATAACGTATGTTAGAAAAAATGGCGCAGGCCCATTCACCTACCCGCCTGGTAAAAAGTTCAGCGGGAAGGTAAAGCTTTTTGTTCACAATGATATTGTATTTTTGGGTGGAGAAGCGAACAAAAAGCATATCTTCCTGGTTGCAGCAAAGATAGATAAAAATAATGAGCTCTCGCTTCTATCCTTTATTGCACCGAAGAAATTCAGCGGCGATGTTTCGTTTAAAGTGAAAGATGGTGAACTTTTCCTAAATATAGGAAAGGATAATATAAAGATAGACATCACCAGTTCCAAAAACGAGATATCTAGTGAGAATACCGGATGCTTCTCTGATACAGAGGACGGTAAGAATTCTGTCTGCGTCTCTGTTCACAACAAGTAATCAACTAATCATCAACTAATTAGCGCACTCAGCACCTTCAAGAGCTGTGGTCTTCCTGCAACTACTTTTGTTACCGGTCCTGCAAAATTGCCAGCCATAACATCGTTCAGATCCTTTTGTGTTATGCTATTGAAGATGTGGTTCAAGTCATCATCGTTCAATTTCTCTAAAACCTTTCTAAGGAGAAGTCTTTTTGCTACCTTTTTTCCAGCTGTCTCCTTCCATCTTTTTTCATACTCCATAAGAGACTGTTTTGTGTATCCTTTACTCTTTGCTTTTACCGCAACATTTGCAGCTAGTACTCCGCACTCCATCGCAAGGGCGATGCCGCCCCCATGAATTGGGTCAACCTGCTTTGCAGCTGTACCGATCACCATAAAATTATCCTTCACGAATTCATCAAGCGGCGCGCCGACACTTATCACTCCACCAAAATCGTCAAGCGTACTCGCATCCTTTAATTGCGGATGATTTGCTATGAATTCATCGAGCAGCTTCTTTGGGTCTGCTCCTGGGATTCCGTTCTTATCGCCATTCGTAAGATTTCCTCCTATTCCAATGCCAACGTTCGCCCTTCTATCGGATTTCGGGAAAATCCAGACATAGCCGCGTGGTGCAATCTTATTTCCAAAATAAAGTTCAATCAGGTTCTCATGATCATACGGCTTCATCTCGTATTGATAGCATGTATCGACATCATAGAGACGGTGAACAGTATCAAATCCTGCTTTTCTTGCGATGTGTGCTTCCATCCCTTCAGCCGAAACGATTAGGGGAGCACGTATTTCATGCTCGTCCTTTCCCCATTGCGCAACCTTTACACCTACAATCTTTCCATCTTCTTTTACAAGGTCAAGCGCTCTCGTATACGTCCGCACCTCTGCGCCTTTATCTATTGCAAGTTCGCAGAGCCACTTATCGAATATCTTTCTTTCAAGAACCCAACCGGTCGTTACCTCTTCTTCCTTCCAAATAATCTCCTTTCCATTCGGTGCGACAACCTTTGCTCCGTAGATATCAGTTGAAATCGCTCGTCTCGGAATCTCTAGCCCCTGTGCAACAACCTCTCGCGCTCCAAGTCCTTCTCCGCATCTAACAGGAACGCCTATCTCTTTTCTTTTATCTATTACAAGAACGCTCATTCCGTTTTCTGCAGCAACCCTAGCAAAAGAAGAACCGGCTGGCCCTCCACCTATAACTACTACGTCATAATCAGATTTCATTTTCCGCCACCTGCTTCCTTTTTTAGTGTTATCACTGCTGCAGGACAAATCCTAACGCAGGCTCCACAGTTTATGCACTTTTCAGGATAATATTCTATTTTATTCCCTACCAATTCGAGCGCTCCCCTTGGACAAACAGAAGCACATCCTGCACATAATATACATCCTTCGTGTCTTATAGTAATCATAAAAATCAATATTCTTTAAATTTTGAAACCCGCTTTAATCTTTCTTTTTCTTCTCTAGCCCAAAACCTCTTTGCTTCACCAACTAGCGCCATAGCTGCTTTCAATTTCATCGAGTCACTTGGATTTTCTATTTTCTTACCATTTTTATAGATTCCTCCAAGTCCTTCACTTAGTATGTACTCATCTGCAATCTCAAGATAAGACTTTTTCCTTTCCGCTTTCGATTTTGTTGATATGTCCTTCACTCTATCTAAAATCTCTTTCGATGTGCAGAGCTTTGCTATACGGACTTCATACTCATTGTTCGTTCCAAAGCTTGTTTTTGTTATTAATTTTGCTTCTTTTTTTTCTATTATTTTAAAAACTTCTCCCATGGTCATCACGTATCCAATACTAAGATTTAGGTTAAAAATTTTATGCTTTTTTGAAAAGCACCAAATGGGATGTCAAACAAAAATTTCTGAGACTTTTCAGCAGATTTTTAAGCGTTTATGAAATATTGTAATAACTATGGCGAATAACAAAAATACGCAACGAGATATATTGATCGAGATTTCTGTATTAATTATCCTCTACATAATCGGGACACTTTTTTATCACGAATTTGAAGGTTGGAGTTATATCGATTCGATTTATTTTATCACAGCCACGATAACCACTATAGGCTATGGCGATGTTGTACCAAAAACAGATATTGGCAAGATCTTTTCGATCTTTCTAGCATTTACAGGAATATCACTCGCATTTCTCTTAATAGCATCAATCGCATCTTACCGGCAGAAAAAAATTAGCACGCGTCTAGCAAAGGGACTACCTATTCTGAAAGATGTAGGGCAACGGTCTTTGGAAAAAAGGTAAAAGTAGAGGTAGTTTAAAATTAGATGTACTCTGTTGCATAATTATTTCTCTTAGTTGCTAAATCAACTGCTAAAACTGCAAAATTCACCATCCCCTTGGCCCTTACACTCAAACCTTACAGTAGGCTTTTAAAAGAATTATTCAACAGAGTAATAGCAAAATGACAAAGAAAAAATTAATCCTTGTGTTTTTTGTTACGCTTCTTTTACTTGCTTACGGTTGTTTGAAAAAGACAGCAGAGGAGCAACCTTCGCTGTCTTCGCCTTATTTAGATAATAACTCTCGTATTGTTGCTGAAGAAATATCAGAGAGCGAACCGCAACAAGAATATGAAGACGTCGAATTACTTGAGAACGAATCCAATGCATCTTCTGTTGACTCTGAAGAAAATCACTACGAGACTTTGCTGGACGAGACGGTTGAAAATGAGACAGAATTGATTGAAGTACCACCAAAGATTAAATCTTCATGTGAAAACGAACTATACGACAATAATGAAACTGATATTGATTGCGGAGGCGTCTGTCCCTATAAATGTGCACATGGAAAAAAATGCATATACAACAGTGATTGTGCAGCGAGTAACTGTATTATAGGTATCTGTCAAAAAACAAGAGGTGGGCCTGGGGCCTACACAGATTATGAATTCTATAATGAAGAAAGCACTAATTCTATTGAAATTTATGTCACATGGTTAGAACGACCTGAAGAGAACGTAGGAATTTTTGCAGCTTTTACATTCTCGTTTGAGGTTGGCCAGGGAGGATACATAGGCATACAAAGAGATGGCTCTCTTGAAAAAGACCGTGCCATCTTTTCTATTTGGAGTATAGATGATCAAAGCCAGACTGCCGAATGCGTTTCTACCGGTTTCAATTCCTCAGATCTAATAAAATGTGGAAAAGCTACTCATTCTCAATCAGGTGAAGGTAATTTTGGACAGGCGCTTGGTATGTATGCATGGAAGCCTGGAACAGAGTATCTCTTACGTGTAGAGAGCATAGGGATAGATAGCGAAGGGGAACTATGGAGAGGAACGATAACAGATACCGAAACAAACGTTACTACTGAAATTGGTACCATCCACCTTGACGATTCACGAGGGTATAAAGGATATGGAAAACTTAATCCCCGAGCTGCTGTTTTTCTTGAGTACTACTACGGCCACAGTGGTTATTGCGACGAAAATAATGTTTTCTCGAAGGTGAAATGGAGAGGACCGTATATTAATGGTCGGCTAGCCGATAGGGGTTATACTTGGTATCCCATAACCTGTATGTACACGAGACAGTACAGCCCTGAAAGAGGTATTATAATCCACGAAGCTGGCGGACTGCTTGCATGGGAGAATAGAGAGCAGGACTTTTGGAATTGATAGTTCCGCAGTGAAGGATGAGCTCAGATGTTCCAAGGTACAGGTGTGGATGCGTTTTTTACAGTTGTCTTTGACAATACAGATTGTAAGATAGTTCTCACTGGCTCTGAGGTTGGTGTTCCTGATGCGTTCCTTGGAAAAAAGAATCCAAAGAATTTCTCACGGCAGGAATTCTAGAGGCTGGTATAGACATCCAAGAAGAAATGGCGGATATGGCAGTTAAGAAGCCGGATGGATTATTGGGTGGCTAACAATGTTTGGTAATCTCACGCTTTCTGTAAAACCAGACATATTTCCTTAACAAAATCTTCTACGCTCTCCGGATCATCTGCAGTCACGATGTTCCCGTCCGATACGACGTGCTCATTTGAATATTTTGCATTGTCTTGGATTAATTCCTTTATCGCCTCTCTTTTTGGATAGACTGTTGCTTTCTTTCCACCAAGAATCCCTGCAGCACCAAGAACAAGCGGGCCGTTGGTTATTCCTCCGCAAATCTTTCCCCTCAAGGCTATTGCTCTCACAATTGAAAGTATATTCCTTCTTCCCACAAGCTCTGCTGCTCCTTCTCCAACTACAAAAACAGCGTTGAAGAAATCCGGATTTACCTCAAAGATTGCAAAATCTGGTTTGAATTCGGTTCCTTCTTTGGTAAGAATAGAATTGCGCGTCAGCGAAGCCAATTTTACTGTATGGCCAGCACGCTCTAATGTCTTCCTTATTATGATAATCTCTTTATCTGTAACGCCTTTGTGATTTGAGATAATGAGTGCTCTCATCGCACCCCCTATTTTTTTCCGAATGTCTTTTCTAATCCTTTTTTCGCTTCCTCAGTAATATGTTTTGTTAGTGCTTCTTGATAAATTTTTTGGCCAGCACGTATGAGCAACTTATCAGATGGAGATTCTACCTTTGTTCCGTCCTTCTTGTATATGCTCACATCATATTTTTCTGCCAGTTCTTTGAAAAACTCGTTTCTTTCCTTTTTTGTTTTTGGTGGTACAGGTAATTTCGTCCAGTCCGGAATGCTTTCGTAGTCTTTAATTTTAGGAGATTTGACGATATACTCCTCTTTATCAACCTTAATTTCCATTCTAAGTTCCGGTTTTTTTTCAATATACACCGCCGCTTTTCCTCCCATAGATATCACAGAAAGTATTACAACAGGAAGGATTTTTAAGTTATTTGTGTTGAATGATAGGTTTTTAATGTTTTCTTATATTATACCATTTACCACAACTTAAGAGGGATGAAATGAGTAAGATAAATGACTGCAAAAAGATTCTAATCTATGCAAGCGTAATATTTCCTCTCGTTGCATCTTCTCCTCATCCATTCCAAAAAGAAAAACCATCGTTCGAGAAGAAAAATGTACTTGTAGAACCAAATCTTGAGAAGAGAGTTCCGTTTGTTTCTAAGTTCGCAGACGGAGAGTGTCTCATCGATACAGAGGAGGAAAAGATAGTATATAGATTAAAAAATGGGAGATGGTTCTCATTTGGAATAGGGGATACACATCCTCTAGGTATGCCACAACTTCTTCTATGCGGGAATGAATGGACAATACTAGTAACCTCAACCAGCGTTACTCTTGCTCATAGAGGGGCTTACAAGGAGAAAAGCGAGATCTTTGATTATGTTAAAAAAGAAATAGTTACCCATTTCAAAGACAAAGACGTAGAGTTCGGTCCTGGGGTAGAATCTACACCGTATGTGGAAGGTAGAGTAAATATAGCACATATACAATCCGAAAAATATCTCTTTGTTCTAGCCAAAAATTTTTATGACGGTCTGCTATCGATGACGATTGTAGATCTTAAGAAAGGTGCCCTTCGGTTCTTTGATATGGAAAAAGCATTTGACAACAACGTGAAGCTCGCAGTCCACGATGATTTTATACTTATTGGCGGAGAAGCAAAGAAAGGGGAACCTTATCTTATTGTTGCAAAACTCGGGGATGTCTTTACAGGAAAGTCCTTCGATGCGGAAGAGGATATGTTCGGTGATATATCGTTCAAAGAACAACGCGATTCCGTCCTCCTCAAAATAGGGAACAAAAAAACAAGAATAAAATTCTGGAAATCAAAGAAAGAGATAGATAACGATAACATTGGTTGTCTGAAGCCATATGAAAACGATGCGCTCTACGATTGCGTCTCGATAAAGCCTCTCTCTACTCAAAGAAAAGCTAAAGATTAGAGAGCACTACAATCGACTTATACTTATTCAGGATCTCCCTTGCCCTCTCCTCAGTTTTCGCTTCAGCAAAAATTCTAACATAATTTTCAGTTCCAGAAGCTCGAACTATAACCCAACCATCCTCGAGATTTATACGCACTCCGTCTATATCTATAAAAGAAAGATTGTTCTCTTGAGCATGTCTTCTCGCCCTTTCAACAACCTCCTTTTTCATTTTTTCATCTGCAGGGATTTTCTCCTTTATATTTTTATAATCAGGAACCTCTTTCAGCCATTCCGAAAGAGGCTTCTCGCATATCGCTTCGACTATCTTTGCTGCAGTGAATATCCCCTCCTTTGCGAGAGAGATCTCTGGCCAGATTACACCGCCAACCTCCTCGCCTGCAATCACTGCATTACCCTTAGAGATCTCTTCACTTAGATAAGGAGCGCCTATTTTCGTGTAAATAACTTTCGAACCATACATATTTGCGATCTCATCTATCGCAAGGCTCGTTGCTACCGTGCTAACAACATTCCCTTTCTTCTCTTTAAGTTTTAGGAGTACGGAAAGTGCGAATACCTTATCGCCAATGACATACTCGCCCCGTTCATCTGCAAATGCTACCCTATCTGCATCCCCGTCCCATGCTATTCCAGCATCAGCTTTCTCATCATGCACTAGAGAAAGCATTCTTTTTACATTTTCTGCCGTCGGTTCGGATGGTCTTCCTGGGAAATGGCCATCAACATCGGAGTTAAGGAGAATAACATCACAACCAAGATTCTTGAAAAGTCTTGGTGCGATGAGCGATGCCATTCCATTTCCACAGTCAAGTACAAGCCTTGGTTTCCTCCTCCTTATTTTTTCTACGTTTATATGTTGGATGATTGCATCGATGTGATCATCTATCGCCCTTCCGTAGTGTGTTAACTTGCCTATCTTGTCCCATTCTGCATGTTGCGGCCTTTCCATCAATCTTTCTATCTCTTCAGCGCGCTCTCGAGAAACAGCAACCCCAGCACCGTCAACAACCTTTATTCCGTTATATTCCGGCGGGTTGTGGGATGCAGTTATTATTATCAGCCCGCCAGCCTTCATTTTTTTAAGTATAAATTCTGCAGTAGGAGATGGAACCATCCCTAAATCCACAACATCGCACCCGACACTAAGGAGACCTGAAACGATGGCGTGCCAAAGAACGTCACTCGTAAGCCGCATATCCCTTGCTACAAGAATCTTTTTGCGTTTAAGGTAGATCCCAACAGCCTGCGCTATCATCAACGCTATTTCAGGTGTAAGCTGTTTGAACGTCCCCCTTGCACCATTTGTTCCAAAATATTTCGTCATCGCAATCCAATCCAATTTACTTCAAAAGATTTTTATTCGCTTTTGAGTTGATTTATTTCGATACCCTATGCTTAGTGCTAACGATTCATTAAGAAGATTGCTCCTACTATACGCCCTATGGTCAGCTGCCATCGTGTTTTCAGGCAGTCTGCTTTACCTTTATTTCAAGAATGCAGGGCTAAGCGAGTTAGACCTGATCGCATCATTCCTATTTTGGCCGGTGGCGCCAGTATTGTTAATCTTATTTTTGAACAAGAGCAAGAAAACAGACTTTAGGGGTTATATGGCAACAGCCATGGTATTGCAATTTATTGCCTTTTTCGTGCTTTTTCTGTTCGAACCAGTAAAGGAGCTTCTGTTTTTCAATACATTTCTTGTTGGGCTGACGTGTTTTTTCTTTTGGGTTCCGTTTAACATAATGTACTTTGAACTTAGCAAGGAAATGGCAGCCACGATGAGTTCTATATACTTCTCTCTGGCTTCCCTTTTAGGTCTAATCATTCCAGTTGCAAGCGGTGTCATCGCGGAGACGCTTGGCTTCAGGATACTGTTCCTCATCTCAGCAATCCTATTTCTACTCCTTCTTGCTGCTGTACGATTCGTTGAGAAAAGGGAGTATAAATATGATTTTATTGATTCCACGAAGGAAACGAAGGGATTCAAGACGCTTATAGTTTTGGAGGGCGTGTATGGGGGCGGGATTTCTGCAGCAACCACTATTATAACGCTTATGTATTTTGAAACTCCTATTGAACTCGGTGTATTTCTTTCCATGACAACTCTTTTCTCAGTAATTGCATCATTTATCATAAGTAAGATATCTGACAAGGCGCAGAAACGGAAGAGATATATTGTTCCATCTGCTTTGGGACTTGGAATTGCAACATCCCTTGCAGGTCTGGCCACCAGTGCCGTTGCATGGTTTATAGCCATCTCTGCCCGCAACTTTTTTGCAACGCTTTTCTATCCATTCACAACAACGATAATGGTCGATAACAAGCGCAACATGTCAAAACTAATGGTTGGGCGGGAATGGTTGCTTAATATAGGAAGAATCTTCGGTATCAGCATCGTGCTTTTTTGCAGTGCTGTGTTTTCTACCATTCACCTTTCGCTTGTTTTTCTTGGTTTTCTTATCCTTATTTATCCGCTTGTGATAGAATTAAAGAAGAGACATATATCAGTAGCATAAGGCGGTCGTATGATTGTTGTTCTTCGTCTTGGTCATCGTCTTCCGCGGGATGAGCGGATTACAACGCACGTCGGGCTCGTTGCGCGTGCATTCGGAGCTGACGGGATTATCTACTCAGGCCAGCACGACAGCAGCCTCGAGAAAAGCATTTCTGATATCGTTCAAAATTGGGGCGGGGAGTTTTTCATTTCGTACGAGAAGAATTTCATAAAGGCAATAAAGGAGCATAAGGAAGAAGGCTTCACAGTTTTACATCTTACAATGTACGGTATTCCTCTTCCTGAGGTTGAAAAGAAGATAAAGGAAAGCGCGAATGTCCTTGTTGTAGTTGGTGCAGAACGCGTTCCCAAGGAAGTTTACAAACTTGCAGATTTCAACATTGCGATAACAAACCAGCCACACAGCGAGGTTGCAGCGCTCGCAATTCTTCTTGATAGACTTCAGGAAGGAAGACAACTCGAGCGTGCCTTCGATGAGCGTTTCAAAGGGAGAATTAAAATAAAACCGAGCGAGAGGGGAAAATGCAGATTGTCAACTAATTATAACAATAGAAGGCTGAAGCGAGAGGGTGATGGAATAAAAATCGCTGACTAAACAGAAAGAAACGCAAGGAGCGATGGTCAAATCAGCATAAGGAACATGTGCACTGGTATCGCGACATGCATCTTCCGTCCTATCTGGCGCTTGCCGTAAAAATTCTTGGTAAGGAGGAGGCCGCGCTCAAACGGGCTTACGTTGAGCCAATCTTCACCTGAGATCTTTTCTTGATATTTCACTTCTATACCTATAGATATGCCATTCGCTTCAAGAACGATATCGGTTTCCCTTTTCTCACTGTAGTAATAAAGCCTCTTTTCCGAATATTTTATGTAGTCGTCCAAAAAGAAAGAAGAGAAAATGTTTGAATACACCACATCCTCTATCAAAGGCGCAACATTGCGTTCCTGTCGAACCCACCTTCTTACAACATCATACAGCAAAGGATCGATGAATCTGATCTTCTTGTTTTTCGCAGGCCTTATTGTACCTTTCTGTATATCGAAGAAATAGGATATGAGAAATATGAAAAGCTCTTCCAGCATTTCAACGTATGCAGAAATCGTCTTATGTGATTTTATTTCGCTTTCTTTCGCCAGAGCATCCCAGCTCATCGGTTTTCCATGATGTCTCATTATTGTTCGTAATATCTGGATTAGCACTGTTTCCTGCCTCCCAAGCCGGTGGACATCTCCAATAATCCAGCTTTTGTACATCTCAAATATCCAATCATCGATAGCATTCTTGCTCATTAGGGAGTTTATGGAAATTGGAAACCCGCCGCATACTAAGTACTTCCCAAAAAGACTAGCTACCTCAGTCTCGTGAACTTTGAGTTTGCTGGCAAGCAGATGTATTTTCCCAACATCACACAGGTCATTGATTTGTATCTTATCGAATTTGCTCGCAAGCCCTGGATTGACTAGGGATACGAACTGGCGAAAGGTCAGTGGCATGAACAGAAAATCCCTTCCGTATTTTCCTCGCCTGCCTGGAAAGCGTTCCGCAGAGCGCTTTAGATCCACAATATTCGAACCTGTTATCATGACAACGGAGTTTTCAAGATAACCACGGTCTGCGAGCAGTTTTACGCCTCGTTCCCATTTCTTCACGAAGGTAATCTCATCGAGAAAGATGTACGTTTTCTGCACATTGTACGATGCTGCGATATTCAGATAGGAACGTACCAACGCCACGAGCTGCTCAAAATTCAAGATGTCTTCACAACTCCAGTAAAATATGGATAACTCTGGTACTTTTTCTTCCAAAAGGAGTTTTTTTATCAGCATTTTCAGGGCAGTCGTCTTTCCAAGCTGACGAGGACCCCTGACTGAATAGATATTCCCTGCGACAAGCGGTTGGTCAAGAAGAGGCGACTTCCATACGTATTGCAATTTCTCAAGCTCAACAAGCTTTTTGTCGGAATTTATGTTTTCTCTCCCCTTCCACCATGGGTTTTGCTCAACCAGAAACGCCTCATTCATGGGAAATTATAATACCAGAGTATTTATAAATATATTGGTATTCTAAATGCCAAAATATAAGAGCGCAAAGAGAGGAAAGGGTCTTAGACTGCAAAAATGTCAATAAAAATAAAACCAAGCGAAAGGGAGAAATCGCGTAAGGCAGTCTAGGTTGATTCAAAAGAAATTACATCATCAATGCTCGAATTCCTCCTACCACGAATTGCACCCCCCAAGCAAGCGTCACGATTCCCATCATAGTGGAAAGAATACGTAGCCCACCTCTTCCTATTATCCTGTTTATATACGTACCTGCTAAAAGAGAGAGAAGAACAACGGCCAGGGCTGCGATGCCGGAGAGCAATGTTGTCATCAGGCCAAAATCATTCACGAGTATTATTGTTGTTGTAATAGTGGCAGGTCCGCTTATGAGCGGGGTTCCTATAACTACTGCTATCTCACTTATCCCATCCTCTTCCTTATCTTTTGGAAATGAAATGCCGAGCGAGAGTTGAACGCCCAAAAGTATAAGTATTATGCCGCCTGCTGCCTTGAAACTATCCATGCTAACATTTAAAACTTGAAGGAGGACGCCCCCACCGAATGCGAATATGAGGAAAACAATCGCTGCGACAAGCACCGCCTTAAAGGCCACTGCCCTGCACTCCATTTCCTTTTTTCCCTTCGTAAGCGAGAGAAATGCTGCAAGGCTTAGCACAGGATCCATGATGACTAGGAGAAGAACGAATGTCTGTATTATCGCGAGAATGCTGTCCATAACCTTATCACCAAGATTAAGATTTTAAACCCAATACAACAGTAATAAATCATGGCAGAAGAAAAGGTTTCAATGCCGATGACATCAGCAGGGATCATCGGTTTTTCACCAGACATGAGGTTAAGCGGATTTGAAATCGATCCGAAGGTACTTATAATAGCAACCTTTGCACTTGTTATACTAGTAAAAATAGCTGGTTTTGCAATCAGATAGATCTAAAAACAACCTTCTTTATTTCCTCTCCTCTAGTTCTCCTAATCGCCTCCTCAGCTATAACCAATATCTTTCTTCTTTCTTCCTCTGCTTTCTGAAGAGAGTTTACAAGAGAAGACATTTTGGGGAGGGTTTTTAATCCGCCGTTTGTCTTTACCTTAAGTTCAACAGCCTTTGAGAATTTGGTTGGATAATCAACGATAATGTCGCATTCGAATTGTTCTGAAAGTTTTTTTTCAAGCTCTTTTGCCTCTTTCATACTTATTTCCTTCTCATGAAGAGATACGATTTCTTTGTATAATCTTCTTCTCAAAAGACCATCTACATATTTTTTGGCATTTTGAGATTGAAGCATCCTCCAATAAGCAACCGTATCGCCCATATACAGAAATTCCTCTGGTTTTATTGTTCCATCCTCTATTGATCCTAGTATAGCCCTCTGTAGCATTGCAGTTGCAATTCTTACTGTCTTGTGTAAGTAAACCGCCGAGAACATCATGAACCTTGCGATGAGAAGGAATTCTGCTGCTTCGAGGCCGCCTTCTGTGACACATAGCTCATTCTCTTCTACCGCAAGCGTGTGCACAATCCTGTCTATATCTATCATGCCGTATGCAACGCCTGTGTTCAGTGCATCTCGTTTCAAATAATCCATCCTATCTGCGCCTATATCCGCCTCGACAATCATCCCTCTTTTGCTTCCATACATCTCAGCAATTTCTTTCGAGGAGTAGTTCTCGTTGATAATATCTGCTATTTCCCCATTTCTTATAATATCCTTACCGAGCTTTTCATGATCGCCTATGTACCTTTTAAGAACATCCTCCCCCTCATGAGAGAATGCAACATGGCCGATATCGTGAAGGAGGCCGAATATCTTTATCTTCTTTTTTTCGCTCTCTTCCAGTCCAAGTCTTTCTGCTATTAGGGAAGCTAAGTAGGCAGTACCAAGAGAATGCTCAAATCTAGTATGATTTGCTCCTGGGTAAACAAGATTCGTAACCGACATTTGCGCTATTCTTCTAAGTCGCTGAAAGGCTGCAGTATCTATTATTCTCTCTTCTATTTCATCAAATTCTATCGTGCCGTATATCTCATCCTTTATTATTACCATCATATCGCCGCGTATATTCCCCTTCTCTTTTCTATAACGTCGCCTGCCTCTGCAAGGATATGAAGGACGGTACGAACGGCGTCTGACTCAACATGCAGGTTGCTTGCAATCTCCTCTATACTCTTCTCTCTATCGAGTTGCTTTATTATAAGCGGTGACAACCGTTCTACATATTCAGCCTTTGCAATATAGAACTTTCCATCGAATCCCTTAAGCCCTTTTATTCTTCCTGATTTTATTTCGTCTTTATATTTTGCCCCTATCTCACTAAGGTCCTTAGACGTACCGATGATATAGCCCTTGCTCTCCAGCAAAGCTAAGGAACCTTGCGGATTTTCTCTCTCTTTTTTTACAGAAGGCGTTGGTTGGGATGACTGAGAAGCACTGACTTCCTTACCATAAAGTACACTATATATTTTATCATTTATGTTATAAACACCATTCGGGTATTTCTTACTTTTAAATATGTTTATGAAATTCTTATCCAACAATTCGTTCAAAACGTTCTTTTCTTCTTGCGAAAGAATTTTTTCAACGTAAGCAGGAGTTCTATTATGGAATTTTATCGATAGAAGCCTTCTAAGTACATTCTTTTCTTCGTTACTTAGAACCTGGAATTTATCGCGTAGTTTTTGTTTTTCATCTTTTTTAGTACTTTCTAGTGGAATGGTAAGGAGATAATAACCATCCCTCAGTTTGAAAAATTCGGCGCTGTCCAAACTGAGAAATTCTTCAGGTAATTGTATGTAAACCTTCCCGTCCTTTTTTAGCAGAGATGTTTTCATCTTATTCCCCAAATAAGTTTATCCTTGTAATATTATAAATATCCTCAGGATTCTGTCCAATCCTTATCAATGTTGTATGACCGCGTATTCCCTTACTACTAGGCATAGTCGTAACAAGGCCTAGCATCTCTAAATCGTTTATGTACTCCTTAAACCATCTGAGGCTCCGTCCCTTTTTCTTCAACCTTTCGCATGTTCGCTCATATTCTTCGTACACTTCTCCAGAAATAAGAAAACCTTTTTCTATTTCTATCTCTTCAAGGCGAGAGTATCTGCTTCCTTTGATCGAAAGAGCAGCGATAGCGTGAAGAACTATCTGATGCATCTCTGGAAGGGTGCTTATTGTCTCTCTAACGAGGTCTAGTTCGACCTTCTCTCTTGCAGCTTCCACATCACTGTCAGTGATTTTCTCTTTTTTATTCTGGTCAGCCAGCTCTCCTGCTTTAAGAAGAAGTTTTAATGCGTATCTTGCATCACCGCTTTCCTTAGCAGTTATAGCAGCAGCAAGATTTATTGCGGAATCTTCGACAGCATTTTCTTTGAATGCATCTGGAACTCTTTGTGCAAGAATTTGCTTAAGTTGTTCGGAAGTGTATGGTGGAAAAACCATCTCTGTTTCATAAAGACTACTCCTGCTCCTTGGGTCGAGAGCATCCTTGAACGAGAGCTTATTCGAAATTCCTATCATAGTTACCCCACCATTTTGTGTCTCGTCATTCACGCGCGTAAGAGTGTAAACCAACTCGTCCAAGTCCTTTACCATGTCTATCTCGTCTAGCACGACTATTATTTGGTAGCCATTCTTTATTATATCTACCAGCTTCTCGTAAAGATAGGGAAGACCAAAACCTGTCTTTTCCAATTCTGGAGCATAGTTCTTAAGCATCCGCTGTAGTATCCTGTATCTCGAATTGTATATTCTGCAATTAAGATAGTGCATCTTTGCATCTATGTTTAATTTCTCGAATTCTTCCATGATCTTTTTAACACTACATGTCTTTCCAGTTCCGGTTTTTCCGTATATTATAAGATTTTTAGGCTTCTGTCCTTTTATCGCAGGCGAAAGCAGTTTCATTATTTCCATTATCTGCGTCTCTCTGAATGGAAGCGTTTTTGGTATATAATGCGGAGAGAGAACAGATGAATTTTTGAATACACTGCTTTTTGGCGTAATTTCATCAAAAGAAGACATAATAAAAT
>CAYSXZ010000033.1:0-48015 GCA_964435235.1 Microcaldota archaeon | reverse complement strand
ATATAACACTACAAAAGGTATCTACGTTACGAGTTATTCTGATAATAACGAAATTGTAGGAAACGAGATCTCCAACAACTCTAAGAACGGTATAGAAATCTCATCAAGTGCAGATAACACTGTGCGAGATAATCTCATTTATGATAATGGAGAATCAGGTCTATTACTTTCAGCAACCACTAGAGGTACAGTGGCAAATAATACAGTACATGATAACAATGGTGGCATTGTTCTATACGAATTGTCAACTCTTCCAGATATCCTTGCTAACAACACTGCCTATGACAACACAGCAGGTCTTGCGATAACACGAACAAACAGTATATCATTCTATTCTAATCCAGCATACGAAGGAAACGAGCTATACGCGAATTATGTAGGTTTATACATAGAAGATTCAAACAATACGATAGTCACAAGAGAGCTCAACCTGCACGACAATTCTCAATTCGAGATATATGGAAATGGAACTATAAACACACTTAGGATCGAGAAGACGAACACGCCTGAAGAGGAATATGTTGCATTCGCAGATGGAACAAACGTAACTAACCTCTATCTATTATATGATGTGAGCGATCTAAACGGCCGGGTTAATTTCCCATCAGTCAATATAACAGCTGCCTCTGCAGACACCCCACTTGACAATTCTAACTTCTTACTCGCGGCTGATTTCATATCCTTGGATGACTCTGTTCAGCAGGACTTCAACGTCACTGCAAACGTAACGCTTTACACTCCTGGATGCGTAAACCTTAAAGTCTACAAAGACCTTGGTTTCCCGCAGAGCAGGGCAGAGATACTTGCAGATGGTTCGGTGTATCCTCCGCTTTATTCCAAATGCACTGGCAATAGAGCGGACTTTGGAGTAAGTAGCTTCTCAGGATATGCGCTTAACGGAAGTGCTGCTCCACCACCACTAGTGACAGCAGGTGGCGAAGAAAGAAGATGCACAAAGGTTAGCATCGGCATGGTGGGAATAGAATGCCCAGAAAATGCAGTCACATTTATAGTCAAGGAAGACGGAACACCAGTGAGCGGGGCGAGGGTAGTAATAGAAGGACCGTGGCCATGGTCTGATGTAAAGACAACGAATGGTAAGGGTGAAGTGGTATTTACTCCTCCAAAAGCTGGTCATTACGTTGTTCGAGTGAGTGGAGGAATAGAAGACTATTGCTCAATATCAGACTACGAATTTGACTATACAATGTGCGGCTGCTTCAACGACGATGATTGTAAGGATACGGAATACTGCTATGGTGCAGGAGGCATCACTCACTTTGGCGGGATGGGCACATGCAAACCAGTTGAATGCGAATGCGGCTATGTAAAGGATCACACCTGCTATCCATATGACTGCTGCAAGGATGAAGACTGCGCTGAAGGGTATAAATGCGAGAATCACGTATGCGTCAAGGAAAAACCAGAATGCGAATCAGATGCTGATTGCGAAGATAACGAGAGATGCAGCAATGGTAAATGCGAGTTGATAACAGGAGAATGCGGATATGCAGCAGGCCACACATGGCACGAGTACGAGTGCTGCAAGGATGAAGACTGCCCACAAGGAGAATTCTGCTTCCAGCATACATGTGTGCTTTTCAAGATAGAGACAAATGATAGCGGCTATGTTGGAGAGCAACATGACGTCCATGTTTATCCAGAAGGGCAATACACACTTATTTTAACAGATCCAGACGGCAGAACACTTACCTTATCTACGAATGAAAATGGCTATGCAAGATTCCTTCTAGAGACCGAAGGAAGATACAGCGTTGCTCTTGCAAAGGAAGGAGTACCACCGCTGTCGGTAGAGGTCCAATCACTAAAGAGACCGCCTATTCTACCAGAGGAAAAACCAGTAACCTTACTAGATCAGGTAGCAAGATACTTCTGGTGGCTATTGATATTGTTGCTTCTGATTATTGGCTACATACTGTTCAGAAGAAGAAAAACAAAGAAATACAAAGCAGGGGAGTGATCCTTTTTTTCTTTTTTTATGCTGTTTCAGGCCCAACCTTAGGCTTCGTTATTCCATAATCAGCCGTTTCTGTTTTCCACCAATTTCCGTACTTGTCCCTAAGCTGATCTTCTATGGGTTTTGCGCTCTGAATCGCTTTAATGACGTGCCTTCTTTCTATCAATTCGCTTTTCTCCATCTTTGCGATATCTCCTGACATCTTTATAAGACCGCTTAAGTTTCTAAGCCTCAACGTATACCCAGAAACACCATCTATACTCTTTGCTATTCTTTTTGACTCCTTTAAGAACTCCTCTATAGCGCCTTTAGCCGCATGTGGTATTCTACCATCCTTCTCTATCTCCTGCGCTATAAACTGCAACATCTTATTGGTGCTCTCCTGATTTTCTGGCATATATACATTTATTAGTATCTCATAACCGTCCCCTCTTATTCTAGAGCGGAGGGGCGGAATTACATATTTCAAATCATTTATATTCGTAGCACCCACAAATATAAAATCGCATGGCACGTTGTCTACACGAACAGCCGCTCCGCTGCTCATTGGATTATGGCCCACGATAGGAAAGGTTTTCTCTTGCATTGCAGTTAGTAAGAAGCGTTGGGTCTCCTTAAGGGTTGACAATTCATCTATAAAAAGAACCCCTTCATGCGCTTCATGTACTGCTCCTGGAACTACTCTCATATAAGTAGGAGTACCAAGATGAGGGTGCCCGCCATACGGATCATGCCTTATATCACCTAAGAGTTCAGTTTCAGTATTTCCGCTTGCCTGTACAAATGTCGATCTGTTCAGTGGGACTATTACATTTCTCTTTTTCTGTGTTTCTATTTCCTTTAATTCATCAGCAGTAAAAAGGGTTACGACGCCCTCATTCGTTCTTTCGTATATTAGAAGTTCTTCTTTACCATCTGCTATTCTTCTTGTTGTTGCAACGCGCATCTTTCCGCTTTCGTTTATCTGCGGGAATTGGCTATATTTCTCAAATATATTTCCGCTTCGAATCTTTTCTGCACCGCAATGAGGACAAATGAACTCTGTATGGCTAGAGAAGCCGCCGCATCTTCTACATCTAAACCCAAATCTCTCGGCCACAAATGATGGAATTTCGTATGGGGTAACTATCTTGCCAAGTGTTTTCTTTTTGTTCATATCGCTCTTTATCTGCTTTTCGTCTCTTATCTCAATTATAGGTCTTTCGCTATTTTGAGGATTATCTATTACAGATATTTCATATCTCGGCCTTGGTAAGACGCTTGCTATTGCTTGTGCAATCATGCTCTTTCCAGTTCCAGGCGGGCCTACAAGAAGAAGGTGTCTCCTCTGAAAAGGAATCATCTTCGCGATTTCCACTGCTTCATCTTGGCCTATTATTCTTTCAAACAAATCCTTTGGGATCAGAATCTCTCTGGTGCTTTCGCAATTAATCTTCATATTTTAAATTAAGGAAGAAGGTAGAATATAAAGGTTTTGGAATTGCTTAATTATATCCTCTCTTTCAGCTTTTCAAGCATGTCCTTTGTCATTTTCGCTAAATCGTATTCGTGCTTCCAGCCCCAGTCCTTTCTCGCCTGGGAGTCATCTATACTCTTTGGCCAGGAGTCTGCGATTGCCTGTCTGAAATCTGGTTTGTAGGTGCATGTAAATTCAGGAATGTGCTTCTTTATCTCGTTAGCGAGTTCCTTAGGTGAGAAGCTTATCCCTGCAAGGTTGTAGCTCGTTCTTACTGTTATTTTCGATGGATCTGCCTCCATCAACTGAAGCGTTCCGCGAATGGCATCTGGCATGTACATCATCGGCAGGACACTATCCTCTCTTAAGTAGCATTCATATCTCTTATTCTTCAGTGCCTCGTGGAAGATTGCAACTGCATAGTCCGTCGTCCCACCGCCAGGAGGCGCCTTATAGCTTATCAAGCCCGGATATCTTACGCTCCTTACATCTACATTCCATTTCTTGAAGTAATAGTTGCACAACAGCTCGCCAGTAACTTTTGTAACTCCATACATCGTTCCTGGTTCTAGAATTGTTCTCTGTGGCGTCTTATCCCTTGGCGTTGTTGGGCCGAATGCCGCTATAGAACTCGGCCAAAATATCCTCTCTAATTTAAGGTCTCGCGCGACATCGAGAACGTTCTTCAGTGTTCCAATATTAACATGCCATGCAAGCTCTGGGTTCTGTTCTCCTTTCGCAGATAGAATAGAAGCGAGGTGATAAATTGTATCGATACTGTACCCCTTCACAATCCTCAAAAGTGCTTCTTTATCGTTCGCATCCGCAAACTCTATCGGCCCCTTCATCAGCTCTTCGCTTGGCTGGCTTTTGTGTGCCATCGCGACTACGTTGTTGTTTCCATATTTCTTCCGCAATTCTGGAACAAGGTCTGACCCTATCTGTCCTGTTGCTCCGATAACGAGGATATTTTTCATAGAAATCACTCTCTTTCAAGACAGCGAGTATTTGTTTTTAAATAATTGCCCTCTGTCCTATGATGATTGACGAACAATCAAAATCTAACATTTTAAAGGTTCGATGATGAAAAACATATTTTATTTTTCTGCATGCTAATTTTTAAATTTATTTAAAAAATCGTAATATTTTTTAAGTTTTGTTGCGAATACCATACTTATGATAACCGATACTGTGTTTGCGGAGTTATTTACCGAAAGCGAAAAGATGAAAAGGGAAGCAGCAGCGCTCCTAAAAAAGAGGAATCTTTTTGATGAGGTAAAGCCCATAACAGGCCTTATGGTTGGCATCTACGGCTTGAGGGGCACAGGTAAGACCACCCTTCTCCTACAACTTGCAAATGAGAAAGAGAATTCATTCTATATCAATACAGAAAATCTTGTTTTTAAAGGAATATCAATCGTTGAATTCATAGAGTTCGCAGAAAAGAAAGGATTCACGTCCTTTTTTATAGACGAGATACATACCTACTCCTCCTGGTCGTCAGAGTTGAAACTGCTTTATGACCGTGGCATAAGGGACATAACCTTCAGCGGCTCTTCCAGTCTTAAAATACAGGAAAAGGCAGCAGACCTTTCACGTAGGGCGCTTCTTTTTTATCTTCCTCCTCTTTCCTTCAGAGAATTTCTTAGCCTAGCAGTTGGTGCGCCACTGGAAAAGACAGTGCTAGAGGATATTATAGATTTCAAGAAAAGAAAAGAGTTGATTGTACGGTTAACACCATACATTAGATACTTTGACGAATACATGAAATTTGGTTCGTTTCCATTCTATATTTCGCAAAAGGATAACGCTTATCCTTTGTATAGAAGGATAATAGAAAAGATCGTTAGGGTAGACCTTACTAGCACAGGAAAAATAGATGTGGATTATATAGATAACGCATACAAGCTGATAAACACCCTTGCCGTATCTAATCCAAATGAAATGAATTACAATTTCCTAGCAAAACAGATAGGCAGGAACATTTATTACACTGAAATTATTCTGCATGCTCTTTCCGAGGTAGGATTCATCAATACTGTCATGCCTTTAAGAAGGGGTGCAGCACTTCTACGGAAGGAGCCAAAGTTCTTACTTGCACCCACATTCCGGCTCACGCTGGCTCAAAATCTAGGTTTTAGCTTTGAGCAGGTCATTGGTGGAATCAGGGAGGATATCTTCACAGCAAACACCTATCTCCTTAATCCAAGGTACATGAAGACAGAAAGGGAACGAAAAACCCCGGATTATGTCATAAATGGTATGAGCTTTGAACTCGGAACACATAAATACAAATGCAGTACTGATTTCTATGTTAAGGAACAGCTGATAATTGATGAAAAGGTGATTCCGTTGCCTCTCTTTTGCATGTTATTTTAATTTTTTAAATAAACTGCATGCAATTTATAAAAATATTTTTATAATCCGCTCTGTTCACCGTATTATTTCACAATCTCCAATTCCTTTCCAACCTTCCCGATCTTCTCGATTGCGAAATCCAAATCTTCCTTACTCAAATCTGCCCTTATCATCGTCCTTATCCTTGCCTTTCCCTTTGCAACCATAGGATAGACAATTGGCAGTGCATAAACCCCTTCCTCAAAAAGCCTTTCGCTCATCTTCCTTGCCTTTCCTTCATCATACGTCATAACTGGTGTGATTGGAGTGACGCTCTCACCAATATCAAAATTAAGCTCCCTTAGCCTTTTCTTATAGTAGTTTGTATTCTTCCACAGTCTCTTCACTAGCTTATCGCTCTTCTCGAGAAGTTCGAGTGCCACAATGGATGCGGCGACTACTGCAGGTGGATGAGAAGCAGTAAGAAGCCACGTTCTCGATTTGTTCAATAGATATCTCTTCATTGTCTTTGTGCATGCAATAAACCCGCCCATGGTACCGAATGCTTTCGAGAATGTTCCCATATCTATATCCACACGACCTTCCATCTTGAAATGATTCACGGTCCCACGACCACCCTCTCCCATTACACCATCACCATGCGCATCGTCAACATAAACGCAGGCATTGTATTGCTCTGCAAGCGGAACTATCTTATCAAGTGGAGCGACATCCCCATCCATCGAGAACACGCCATCTGTAATTATGAAAATCCGCTTCGGATTTTTCGCCCGCGCCTCTTTGAGTTTTGTTTCAAGGTCGCCAGCATCCCGATGTTTATATATCATTCTCTCAGCCTTTGTAAGTCGAATACCGTCTATTATAGAGCCGTGATTTAGCTCATCTGAAATGACAACATCCCCTTCGCGAAGGAGGGCAGGAATTGCACCACTGTTCGCAGTAAATCCAGTATTATAATAGAGAGCGTCCTCAGTGTGCTTAAACCTGGCAATTGTCTCCTCGAGTTTAAGATGAAGGTCCATCGTTCCTGCAATCGGTCGCACGCTTCCAGAGCCAGCCCCATACTTTCTCACCGCCTCTATCGCAGCCCTCTTAAGCAGTCGGTGGTTAGAAAGCCCAAGATAGTTGTTAGAGCAGAGCATTAGCACCTCCTTTCCAGCAACTATCGAACGCGGCGCGGATGGTCCCTCGAGCGTTTTCGGATTCCAAAGGAGATTTTGCGCCTCAAGCGCTTCCAATTCTGCCTTTAGTTCGTTCTGAAGTTGTTCATTCATAAAAACCCTCCTAACACAGCTTTTATCTTGGCTTATGATAGAAGACCAGCTTTTAAACATTCCTATTTCAAGTTCGCTTGGAGACGAAATAAATTCAAAGAATTAGACCGCTGCTATCGTCTACTATCAGGCCGCTGTCTTTCCATTTTTTAATTAGTGCAGCATACTTTTCCTTCTTGTCTTCTGGTACCTCGTAAACAGTAAACCTACTGTCCCTCCCTTCGACCGCTGCCTTAAGCGCTTCGAAGGATTTTTTTGGATTTGCCTGTGGCTGGCAGTCTTTTTCCTTCATCTCTTTTTTATCTTCATTTTTCATTTTCTGACACATGTATATATTACTGCAGAGGTTATATTTAAACCTTTCTATTCCACTTTTAAAAACAAAATAATTACAATTTTTTAGGGACTACTTCTGTAAGCTCCTTCTCCCTTCCTGTTATCCACGGCGGCCAAAAGCAGATTATTTTATTTTCATCGGTCGTAATATAAATAGGAAGCTTATCTTTCGGAACAGTCGCATTGACAAATTCGATCTTCTTACCTTCAGGGATGCTCTTTATGTTGACGCCTTTTGGCGGATTAATACCCATGACATTATTAAGCTCTTCTCCAAACATCCTTGCGAGAGAATTGGTTAGATCAGTTGGGCTTCCTCCTATTTCAAAATACCAACTTTTATATGATTTTACAAGTTCGCTTGAAAGATTGCCTTCTAATATCTTGCTTACATTTTCAACAAAACTCTTTTTTCCATCAGAAAATATTTTCTTAATGCTTGCATAATCAGATATCGACACTGTGGCCTTTGTTCCCTCTGGATTTACATATACTGCTAAATATGGCGGAGCACTGTCTATAAGTTTCTGAGCGCCCTTCCAATTTCCCAGCCTTATTGCATCGTTAATCTTGCTCTGAAGTGAATTTTTTTCTCTTTCAAGTCTGCTCATAAGATTTTCAACAGCCTCGTCGTATCTTGATCCTACCCTTTCCTTTATAGTTTCCAGTTTTATTGTACTTATTGGAACATTTTCCTCCTTTAGCTTCTCAGCTGCTTTACTCATCTTCTCACCTTTTTTTCATTCTTTTTTCTTTATTCTTTTTTTCTTTATAATCCTTTTCATCTATTGTGGCGCTTTCAACCTTCCCTTCTTCTCCGATCTTTATTATGTATTCCTTCCAGCCTATTCTAATTTTAAGAGCGTCGTCAGTTTCTTTTATAGAAATCTTTCCCTTCACCCATTCCTTCGGTTCCGTCGTTAACGTTCTGAATTTGTTTTCTTCCTTTGCGTCTTCTACGACTACTATATTTTCATTTCCTTCCTTTGCCAAGATGACAAGCCCCTTATAGGGAATAAGCGCAACGTTGTTGGTTGGTGGGTATTTTGCCGTGAAGGCACAGCTTGCTTTTGTAGGGGTAGTAAGGGGAAGGACCCACAACTTACCAAGCCGCGTAAAAAGATAAAGGTCGTCGTCTGTCATTGATTGCGTGTCTGATCCATCATTTATGATTTTGGTATTAAAAACAACTAAACTAAGAAGAATCTCCTGCTTTGCAATTGGTCTTATATCGAGTGCTATCGTGTTAGGGATAATCAATTCATCATTCATCAAACCAAGTGCTTGCTGGCCACCAAAAACGCTCAACCCACCGAGTGTTATAACTACATGAGTAGGAGTTAGAAGGTAACTGCGAATATCGCCGCAGACGATTTTTTCCGGCGTCCCTACCGCTTCGATTCTATCCAGATTTATTTTTGCTTCTTTCTTTTCATTTATCTCTTTCTCACTCTTATAGGTTAGTGTCCAATCGCTCTCGTTGAAAATGCATTCTCCCATACTCCATCTATCTGTAAGTACTCTATCCATGATTTTTGCAGAAAGATTTTTTTCTATCGGTTTCACCGTTGGTTGAATCGACGGAGAAGAGAAAAGAAGAGAAAATGAAAGAAGAGGAGTTGCTACTTTTCTAAATGCAGTTTTCTTTAATTCTTTGCAAACGCGTTCGAATGAATCCGAAAACTCTCTTCTCCGCGCGAGAAGATTAAGTCTCATGCCATTACTTTAATTGCAACAATTTAAATATTTATGTATTACTTATGTTTAATACTGCTCTCTTTCTTCTTTCCTCCAATGTTTTCTGTCTCTTTACTAATTTGTTTCCATATGGCAATAAAATTAGCATATTTTTGTTTCCAAGTGGAAACAAAACATTTATAAATTGCATGATTCTAATATTTGCATGGATGAGATCGATTTTACAAGGCTGCTATCATATTCAGAAAGGGTCGTCAAGGAGAAAGCGGTAGAGACCCTCAGGCCGGTTTCCGATGAACTATCAAAGACTATAAAGGAAGAGAAGATTATCTCAGCAATAAAAGGGCTTAGGGGTGTTGGTAAGTCATCCCTTCTTATAGATATCCTTAAAAGGTCAGAGAAGGGAATATACATAAACGCAGAATTTCTTCTGAAGCAGGGGTACGATCTTTACGACACGCTTGTATATGCGTATAACCAAGGATTTATCACGTTCGGCATAGACGAAATTCATGTTATAAAGGAATGGCCAAAAGACATAAAGCTGTTCTATGACGAAAGCAGGGCGAAGATTATCCTAACAGGTTCCTCAGCTATAGATCTCGCAGTAAAATCGTCAGATCTTGCGAGGAGGATACATATCAGCGAGCTGAGACCTCTCTCATTTCGGGAATATATCTATTTTAAGACGAAAATTCTGCTGAGAAAACGCACTATGAAAGAGATCGTCGAGGAGCGATTTGAAGCCACAAAGGAAATAGCTCCGTTTATTGGTTTTTATCCAGAATTTGTTAATCACTATGGCCTGCCTGCCGCATTCTTTGAGGGAAAAGAGATCTATCCAGGAATCATAGAAAGAGTAGTTTTTCATGACTTACTTTCGCTTAAAAGCATAGATAGTGGCTACATCGATAGCGCATTCAAGCTCCTAAGGTTTATAGCATCCTCAAAACCAGGTGAGACTAGTTATAACTCGGTTGCTAACTCAATCGGCCGTTCAGTGAAGTTTACAATAGAGCTAATGCGACTACTCTTAGTAAGTGGGCTTCTAACTATAGTACCGCCACATGGGAGCGGACATAAATCAATACGCGGTGAAAACAAGGTGATGCTGCCACTTTCCTTTAGGAACGCTCTCGGAGACTATTTCGGTGTTCCTATAGAGAGGGGTGCCTTGAGAGAGGATTTCTTCATTCATCACGTTAAGAATGTGCAGTATCTGAGAGAGATCGGAAGAAGGGTTCCTGATTATTACACTGATGGGTATGTTTTTGAGATTGGCGGTAGGACGAAGGGTGCCTCTCAGATTAAAGGACTAAAGAGTTCATTCGTAGCAAAGGAATCTCTTTCAGTTGCACCAGATGAGATACCGCTTTATCTATTCGGGCTTCTTTACTAATTTGTTTCCATATGGCAATAAAATTGGCATGTTTTTGTTTCCAAGTGGAAACAATAAAAAGAATATCATGTATTAATAATATTGTATTTATAATATTTTATGTTTATCTTTCTATTGGTGGTAAGATGGCCGAAGAAGGAATAGCAACCATTCAGAAGATTAGTCCTAAAGAAGCTGCCAAAAATTTGGAAACAGTCTTTGCTGTAACAAAAGGAAAGATAGATGATATTGTTATTTCTATCCTTGTAGGCCCCAGTGTTTATCTAACGATAACTGTACCAAAAAAAGCTGTGGAAGAAAAGTTAAGTAGCATGGCAGCCCTTCCGGAAGGTGAGAAGGCTGGAGAGATAATGAAATGGCTAAAGGAAAATGTAGACAATGCACTCAATGAATACAAAAAACAATCAAAGGAAAAATCATTTAAAAAATCATTTACATTCCCTATAGTAAAAAAAGGAACCACTCTAACTCCAATTAAAGTACCAGCGCCGTCCGTAGAGCAAAAGGGACCACTCCTCACGAGCACGGAACCAGAAGAAAAACGTATAAAATCTGGACCTTTTCTCACGGAGGAAGAAAAGAAGAAAAAAGAAACCGTCAAAACGATAAACATAATCCTGTTTTCTGAGACAGCCGAAAAAGAAGCAGAAAAAGATAATCCACAAATAATTTCAGTATCCGCTTTCCTGGATTTCTCAAAAATTGCAGGCTGCAACATAAACATCAAATTAAACGTAACCGAAAAAAGCGACCTAAAAGTCGATGATGTTGCTTTCAAGAAAAAAATACAGGAATTCGCGAAGATGGCGGTTGAGAATGCAAAGAAGCAAGGCCTTATGTCTTCATACAAAGTAGGTAATCAAACAATATATCTCGAAAATGAATTTCGTGTTGCTATAGGTCGGCCTCTTGGAGATAAGAGATTGAAACTATTTGAGTCTAAAGCTACGCAAACAATAAAATGGTGATCCAGGAGTGTGAAAGAGGAACGATGGCGGTTGGAAAGTGCTCTAGATGTGGAAGGGAAGGAAATGTTGAGTATGCAACAGACGGTCTGCCATATTGTAGCTCCTGCATATTCTATGGAAACTACAAGCAATGTTGGAGATGCAGGATGTATCTTCCAGCAGCTGAACTCCAGCAGTATAAGGGAAATTGGGTCTGTCCTTACTGTTTAATTGATCTTAAAGAGGAGGAGAAGAAATTGGAAAAACCACAAAAAGAGTACAAACCAGAAAAATACCCAATCCAGCCGCTCTCATACGGCGAAAGATGCGAAAGATGCGGGCGGGAAGCTGAAACTCTTTACATCTGGAACGGAAAAAAGCTGTGCAGCAGTTGTCTTGCTGAGGAACAGAAAAAATGGACCACTGTTAGCAGAGGGCCAGGCGGAGCACCAATCGTGGTTGGGCGCGAGAAAAGAGAAGGACTGCTCAGCTTAATAATAGGAAGGCTGTTAGAATTTATTGGGTTAAGGAAAAGAAAACAAGTAGGGGAAGAAATAGTTGCTCAGAGAATAGAAAAGGTAGAAAAAGAAAATAAAGAAAGACCAGTAAACGTAGTTTCTTTTAAGCACGGAAAACCATTAAGCGAAGAGCTAAAAAGAGAAGAGGTCAAAGAAGAAGAACAGAAGGAAAAGAAAGAAGGCATGGAAATAGAACCACAGACAGAAACACTTATACAGACGAAAAATGAAAAGGGAGAAACAAAAAAGAAAAAAGGAAGAAAAAAGAAAACATCAAGGTCAAGATCTCTAAAGGATTGACTTAAAAATCTAACATATTATGATATATTAGGTTGGGAGAATGGAACTGTTAAGTTATTCGTTTCTTCGTGAAATTCAAAAAAAGGAAAGCGATTCAGCGAAGCTTACAGCGCTTGGTGAAAATTTCTATGTAGAGGCAGCAAATTTTCTTAAGAAGAAAAGAGAGGAAGCATTTTCTACAGGTTCCATCCTAGCAATTCGAGAGTATGAGAATATAAAAAAGATAATCAGCACAATAAAAGAAAAGCGCGAAGAAAAACTAGTTCTCATTGCACTAAGAAGCGAAGGCATACCGACTGGCCTTACACCAGAGGAAATCGAATTGCTCGAAGGGCTTTCTCACTGTGTCGGAAAATTCCGTACGAGAATCTCAGCAGTTCTTCCTTCCGAAGAAAACACTCTCCCAAGAGCGCGGGGCAGAACTAGTAGGGTGAAGATGCTAAAGGACGTGGAACCATACAAGGGTCTTGACAACAATATTTACGGTCCTTTCAAAAATGGTGAAGAGGTAGAACTTCCAAAAGAAGAGGCAGAATGGTTACTGAAAGCCGGAATGGCCGAATCTGCAAGCTAAGAATAGTAAATTAAAAAGGTGAGATAATGAAATTTCCGAAAGAATTAAACACATACTGTCCATATTGCAAATCACATCAGGTGCATAAGATAAAGATAGCAAGTAAAGGAAGAGCAAGATCTCTAGCAGCTGGTACTCTCTCCCATGAAAGAAAACTTCTTGGTCATGGTGGTAAAAGAGCAGGCGAGAAAACTGTAAAGAAGCAAGGGAAGAGGCAGAAAATCATACTTCAGTGCCCGCAATGCAAAAAGAAGCACGAGCGAGTAATAGGCGGTAGAACCACTAAAAAATTAGAATTGAAGGTGTAATTATGGTAGGTGCCTACGTTAGAGTAAAATGCAAATGCGGAAATGAACAGATAGTCTTCGATTCTGCTACATCTGTAGTTAACTGCAACAAATGCAAAGAACCGCTTGTGCATCCAACTGGAGGAAAGGCGGTAATACATGGAAAGATAATAGAAAAACTCAGTTAGGTGATGAGATAGGAGAAACAGAAATTCCAGAAGAGGATGAACTTGTAATCGCCATAATAAAAAAGATAATGCCGTACGGTGCATTTTGTACGCTCCCAGAGTACAACGACCATGAAGCATTTCTTCATATCTCAGAAGTTGCGTCAAGATGGATAAAAAATATTCACGAATTTATATCAGAAGGACAACGTGTAGTGGCAAAGGTTCATCATGTCGACAAGGAAAAAAACCAGGTAGATATATCGTTGAAGAGGGTCAGCGAGGAAGAGAAAAGAAAAAAACTCGAGCAAATCGGTTTTGAGAAGCGCGCAGAAAAACTTCTCGAAGTTGCATTAACCGAATCAAAAATAAAAGTAGATCCGCAGGATGTAAAGAAAAAGATAGAAGAGGAATACGGCGACTTATTCGCTTGTCTTAAAGAGGCATCAGAAAAAGGAGAACCTGCACTAAAGAACGTCGATATACCAAAACAACTAAAGACCGCCATAGTAGAAATTGCAAAGAAGAACATAAAGAAACCAACTGTTACAGTAAGCGGCATAATAACGCTCACATGCATCGGAAAAGATGGTATTGAAATAATAAAGAAAACGCTCTCTGTTAAGGATAAAAATGTAAAAATACACTATCTGGGCGCGCCGCGGTACAAAATATCTCTAACTACATCAGATTACAAGGCTGCAGAGAAAAAAATATCAGCAGTAGTAAAGGAAATAGAAAATTTTGCAACAACTAACAACTGTTCGTTTAAATTTGAGAGAGAAGATTAGGGTTTAACGGGATGAAAAAAATTAGACGATGTGTAATTTGTGGAAATTATTCTCTAGAAATCACCCACTGTGGCAAGCAAACCATTTCAGCACACCCACCATCTTTTAATCCTAACGATTTATATTCACATTACAGAAGAATGTGGAAAAGGCACGGTGTTAGACATGAAAAAAACAATAATAATTGAAGCAATAAAACCTAAAAAACTAAAGAAACCAGTTCTTATAGTCGGTCTTCCTGGAATAGGGCTTATAGGCCAGGTTGTAGGGAGATATCTGACAAAAGAACTTGGCGCTATTAAATTAGCGACGCTTTATTCTCATCATTTTCCTCATCAGGTTTTTATGACTAAAAAAGGAGGAATGCGACTTATAAAAAATTCATTCTATCTTCACAAGGGAAAAAATCGTGATATAGTTATACTTGTCGGAGACGTACAAGCACTTAGCTCGCTTGGTCAGTATGAAATTGCAGAGACAATATTAGATTACTGCAAAAAACTTAAAATAAATGAAATAATAACAGTCGGCGGTTACAGCACTGGAAGGATAACAGAAGAAAGAAAAATATTCGGAGTTTCGACAGACGAGAAGATTAGGGAGACTTTCAAAAAATATGGAGTTATATTCGGAGAAGCGAGAGGCTCGATAGTCGGAGCTGCTGGCCTCATACCAGCACTCGGAAAATTACAGGGAATAAAGGGTATCTGCTTAATGGGCGAAACGCATGGTGGTTATATAGACACACCAGCAGCAAGAGAGATAGTAAAACTCATTTCAAATTATCTCGGGATAACTATAAGCCTGAAGAGAATAGACGAACGAGCGAAGAAGAGTGAAAAAATGCTCAAAAAAATCGAGGAAGAAATAAAAAAGAGTATAGAAACAGAGTACGGAACAGGAAAAACTATATCATATATAAGATGATTTAATGAAGGGACAGGTAACCTTCGAATATATGGTTCTCTCCCTTGTAGTGCTTGCTCTTCTTTCTATATCCATCACCGCTTTAATTGCAATTAGGGAAAATTCCAGTCGGGCAATGGATGTTGTTTTATTCAAATCCTCAGTTACTGACCTTTACAATGCAATCGAAGAAGTCTGTGCTATGGGTGATAGCAACTCTCTAGAAGTCTTTCTGAAGAGAGATGTTTCTGTGGAGTATAATGGAAATGATAATGTCGTTAAATTTTCTAGTTCTCTTCCGCATGTAAATGGTACCATAATTCGAAGATCTATCTGTAAGGTCGAATCAGAAGACCTATCGGCAGGTACAGTAATCGTATCCAATAACAAAGGCGAGATAGAGATGAAGAAAAAGATGTGATGGCGCTCTCTCTACATCGACAGATTTTTAAGCGCTAACCCATATTCTCTATCATGGCCGGAATGAAATTAACTATTACACTGCTAATGTTTGCTATAACAGTCCTAGCGATTCCTACAAATCTTTCTATAAATATAAACAACGGAGCCGAATATACAAACTCTTCTGGGGTATCTCTCTCGCTCGCAGCGAGCGACGCGGTAAACTGTAGCTTATCAAACGACGGTGCATCTTATACAGAACCATTTCCTTTCACAAGTAGTCCAATGAATTGGAATTTAAGCATAGGCGAAGGATTAAAAACAGTATATTTCAAATGCGGCGATGAGGATGGAAATTGGAGCGATCCTGTTTCTGATAGCATAATGCTTGACGCCACAATTCCTACAGCATCGTCAAATATCCCCACAGGAACGATAGCGAACAGAAAACCTACGATATCTGTTTCAATTTCAGATGGAAGTGGAACTGGAATAGAAGAATCTTCGATAGTGCTTAAACTAGATAACAACAACGTAATCCATAGGTATTCTTCTGGAACTGTTTCATACACTCCATCAAGCAATTTGGATTTTGGCTTGCATACAGTTCATCTCATAGTAGCTGACAAAGCTGGAAATACTCTTAGTACCTTTTGGAATTTTACTATCTCATCTGAAGGGGTTGGTTTTGGTAGTTTTTCTCCTGCTAACAACAGTTATACTCCAGATAAAACTCCGGAGATATCCATCATATTGATAGATAGCGGTTCTGGAATAAACACTACTACTCTAAGAATGAATGTTGATGGAAGAAATATAACAGATGCTCACTACTCATCATCGACTAGGAATTATTCCTATACCTCGACAACACTTTCTGATGGAAATCATACTGTTGAGGTGTGGGTTAAGGACGAGGGTGGAAAAGAATCTTATATATCCTGGTCATTTTATGTCGATACAACGAAACCGACCATAAGCCTTTTCGTTCCATCAGAGGATGCAGTAGTCACTGAGGTTCACTCAATATCTGTAAAAATAGAAGACGACGGAGCAGGTGTTGATAAGCATAATCTGTTTATGGAACTTAATAATATTGATGTGACCTCTTCTCTTCAATACGACGAGGCTACGGACACTCTTTTATTTTCACCTCTTGTTACACTCACTCCGGGGACTTACAATGTAGAAATCTGGGCGAAAGATAAGGTAGGAAATGAAAATCATGTAGAATGGTCGTTTACAGTAGCATCCACCGCCCCGATTATAGGAACACTCAGACCGCAGAACAATTCGAATATTACAGATGGAAGACCTGAGATTTCTGCTGTGATAACAGATGCAGGAAGGTCTGGTATAAATACCAATTCCATAAAGGTTTTTTTAGATGGCACTGAAGTAACCGGTCGTGCGGTATATAATGCAGGTTCTGGAAAGATTTCTTATACTCCATCTCAAAATCTTTCTGATGGTACGCATACTGTTGAGATTAGAGTAAAGGATAACAATAATCAACAGAGTATTGCAATCTGGTCTTTTACCATAGACGCTTCTCCTCCTCTGCCACCAACTAATTTTACAGCCAATCAAAATGAGAGTGGTACCGTTTTAAGTTGGATTCCTTCTCCTTCAAACGATATCGCGACCTATATAATATATGGGTTTACATTTAGTTTTACTAGTGCGAATATAAGCGAAATGACGCCTTTAGTAACTTTGGGTGCAGAAAACAGTTCATTCTTTCATAACATAACAAACAGATACTATTACGCCATTGTTGCGCAAGATAGAATGGGAAACAAAGCCCAACCAGTCTTTGCTGGAACGTGCTCTGTTTATAGCTTAACTACTGGGTGGACTGATTATGAATGTTGCAAGGATTCCGATTGCATGAATGGGTATTACTGTGACGAGAGGCAGCACGTATGTAAAATAAATATAAGTAGCGAAGGTAGAGAGAGAGCAGAGGTTGCTATCAGAGACGGTAGATTTATAATAAACGCGGCCAGAGAAGCCGGAAAGAACGTGAGCGAGGCAGAGAGTTTCCTTGAAAACGCGCAGAATGCATTTAATACAGGAAATTATGCTCAGGCTGAGCATTTTGCAACTCTAGCAGCAGATGCTGCACGTGCTGCGCGACCATTAGAAGGGTTGACAGAAGAAAAAAATGAGAAGAAGAAATCTCTTCCTTGCTGTCCATCCGCGTTTATCCTCGCCGTTCTCAGTTTTATAGCCATGCTGAACTTACGCAAATCTTGAGAGTTAGGATTTTTAAATAGCTAATTCCGATCGGTCTGCGACTGATGGAATAGTTAAAAAAAGTATTTATATTTCCTTTCTTAAAGGATACTATGCCTACTGTTTTTATCTTTCATGGTTGGGGCGCAGATCCCGAATCAAACTGGTTTCCTTGGCTTAAAGAGGAACTGGAGAAGAAGAACTACAGAGTATTTGTACCTGCATTTCCTAATTCTGATTTTCCGAATCTTACAAAATGGTTAGGAGAGTTTGAAAAATATCGAAAGTACGTAGACGAAGAAACAATTTTTATTGGTCATAGTCTTGGTTCATCGTTCATTCTACATGTTTTGCAAACCGTGGATAAGCCGATAAAGGCAGCATTCTTCGTTGCAGGTTTTGTTGGCCCGATTGGAGACGAATTCGATAGATATATAGGCGATATTTCAATAAGAAGCTTTGACTGGAAAAGGATAAGACAAAAATGCAAGAAATTTGTAATATTCGCAAGCGACAACGATCCTTACGTGCCGATGAAAAAAACAAAAGAATTGTATGAGTTGTTACCAAATTCAGAATTGATTATAATAAAGGGTGCAGCACATCTTAACGCCGGTTCTAGTTGTCTTACATTTAACGAGCTAAGAGACGCAATTCTAAATCTTAAATAGAAAGACTCACGCTTCGTTTAAAGTATATCCGAATCAATTCCTCGCACAACGCGTAATCCTCAATTTTCACCGAAGTGAAAATATATTGGAGGTGATCTATCCGCAGGTTCCCCTACGGATACCTTGTTACGATTGCTAGCCTTGGCAAATCTTGAACGATTCCTCGCTCAAAGCTCTTAGCCCTCCTCACGTATTTTCGGTTCGAATCCGGCAATAACCGGGGCCTCACCGAAAACACATTTGGATGACTTGACGGGCGGTGTGTGCAAGGAGCAGGGACACATTCACCGCAGGATGATGACCTGCGATTACTAGCCATTCCAACTTCATGAGGGTGAGTTGCAACCCTCAATCCGAACTGAGAGTGGATTTGGGGATTAGCTTCTCCTCTCGGAGTCGCAGCCCGCTGTTCCACCCATTGTATGCCGCGTGTAGCCCGCTTTTTGAGCACGTATCTAAAAACCCTCAAAAAGCGTGTAGCCCAAGGGTTTCGGACCATACTGACCTACCGTCGCCCACTCCTTCCTCCCATTTAACACGGGCAGTCCCCATAGAGTGCACCTCTTCCGGAGAAGAAGTTAGCAACTAGAGGCATGGGTCTCGCTCGTTGCTGGATTGTTAGCCTTGCTAACAAATTTGAAAGATTGTTTTCAAAGCTCTTAACCAGACAGTTCACGCCACGAGCTGACGATGGCCATGCAGTACCTCTCGGCTTGTCAGGCAAGATCTTTGAACCACAAGATGAGCACGTACCTAAAAACTCTCATCATGTGTTTAGTCTGGCCTTCATTCTGCCGTCGCCCTTGGTGATGTTCCCGGCGTTGTATCCAATTGAACCGTAGCATCCACGGCTTGTGGTGCTCCCCCGCCAATTCCTTTAAGTGTATTGTTCCCCGAACAAGACAGATTACGAACTTGTTCGCAGGATTTCAATCTTGCGATCGTACTCCCCAGGCGGCAGACTTAACACATGCGCCACGCTCATCCGCCATACATCGGCGTTCTCGCGTGTCTACGCTACAGCACTTCGCCAGATTACTCTGGCGAAACACCACAGTCTGCATAATTTACAGCTGGGACTACCGGGGTATCTAATCCCGTTCGCTCCCCCAGCTTTCGTCCCTCACCGTCGGATGCGTTTTAGACAGGCGCCATAGCTCGTACTCCATCGCCATAAATCGGCGCTGCTGTACGATTCGCCACTGGTGGTCCGTCCAGGCTCAACGGATTTTACCCCTACCCCAGACGTACCCCTGTCCTCCCCCGCTCCCGAGTCTAGCAGTATCTTCTGCACGCGTTAGGGTTGAGCCCCAACATTGTGAGACGAAGTCTCGCAAATCTTGTTACGAGGCGACATCTTTTCACAGAAGACTTACTTGACCGGCTACGGACGCTTTAGGCCCAATATTCGTGGGTACTACTCGAGGCGCTGGTGTTACCGCGGCGGCTGCCACCAGTCATAGGCCATTCCCTACGACTGTAAAGCCATAAAGGATGTTTGCCCACACCCTTATTCTCCGAGTTACTTACACTCGGCAAAAGACAACAGCTAAGCTGTCGCCACTCAGACTCCCCCTGTCATACTTTCGTACATTGCAGAGGTTTCGCGCCTGCTGCATCCCGTAGGACTAGGGCCCTTGTCTCAGTGCCCTTCTGGGGGCCACCACTCTCATGGCCCCTACGGATTATCGGCTTGGTGGGCCTGTAAATTTTTGTTCCTGCATAAAAACCCGAACAAAAATTCGTTACCTCACCAACTACCATAATCCGCCGCAGTCTCATCCTAAGGCGGACTGGCTCCAATTCACCAGCCTTTTGGGTAATCAAGCATTCCAGCATAGATTGCCTATCGCGGGTTAGCCTCAGTTTCCCGAGGTTATCCACGTCCTTAGGGCAGATTGACCACGTGTTACTCAGCCCTACGCCACCAACAGAAGTCTGTTAGTTGACTTGCATGGCTTAATCGAAGTCTGATAGCGGTACCCTCCAGCAGGATCAACTGGAATTTTCTTCCAGTAAAACTGCTTTTTTCCACGAATATGGAAGCACGTTGCAATCGGAATTGGTGTTTTCGGATACCTTACTTTTGAAGCGTGAGTCAAATCCAAAGCATTGGATTTCCACATAAATACAGATGTCTTACTCTGCATGAAAAATCCTGCAGAGAAAACAGGTGAGCTATTAATAGAACGCCTTCTCTTTATAAATCTTACGCTCACCTGGCTGGACAACCCTTAACAACAGACAATAGACAATAAAATGAATACTAATACTTAGTAATTAACCGACGATCTCATCGTTGAGTAGCTTTCCATCATCCTTTCGATCCACTTTATACCTAGCGGTAGGTTAGTAAGTATTCCAGCTATACTCAGTACTATCATTGAGACCACCAGTTGTGCAATTCCGCCCGCGATTATTGCAATAAATGCCCATAACCTACTTATCGAGTAAAGCGTAGATGTAAGTACGATAAACAAGTAAATCGTATATACGAAAAATACTAGTGTAAGGACGCTTGTAATACATTGAATACACGGTATCTGATTTAAAATTGTAAGCACAAACGCTACTATTGTAGCAAACAAAATTAATCTGCTTCCGATAAAGAAATACTCACCGATTCTTGCTTTTCCACCAAGCATGCTTGCGATGTAGTGAGTTACACTAAGACCAACAATCGTGCTAAAAAATCCTACAACACCTCCGATTATAAGTATTATAATGTAAGTAGCAATGTCTATTCCCATAGCAGTAAATGGATCCATTGATATTACTTGGCGTGAAGATAAGCTGCTTAGCGATTGCATCATACTATAATTTAGCCACAACGCCGCTGCAGATACAAAACTACTAATAATGTTAATAACTGTTGCACCAGCTATATAGAATAGTCCAGCTCCCATATCATCTTTTCTATTCTTATTTACATAAGTACTAATCCTTTCATAATGTAGCATTTCCTTCATTTCATCTATTATCATTTATTCACCTAACTAACTACTCTTTTGCATGTCATATATCTTTTAATTATATCTGGAATTCTTTCAATAAGGTCGCTTGCAAGTACGCCGCACAGCTTTTCTTTTGCAGCCATACTCCCTGCAAGACCATTTATCTTTGCGGCGTATAATGCGCATTCGAAAGAATCGTATCCTTGTGCTAAAAGAGAGCCACATATACCAGCAAGAGTATCTCCTGTTCCTCCTTTGGTAAGATAGACCGATTCAGCAGGTTTTTTTACAATTTCAATTCTCTTCCCGTCCGAAACAACATCTTGATGCCCTTTCAGAAGTATTGTACAACCGAGTAGAAGTGCAGCATCCTTTACTATCTCCGCTCTTTCTTTCTCGTCATTCGGAACTTCCCTTCCTACAAGTGTTTGGAACTCTCGTGCATGTGGTGTAACTACATCATATTTCCGTAGCTTTATATTCTTCTTCCTTATCGCGTGGATTGCGTCCGCATCAAAAACGAATGGCACTTCTGCTATCTCGCGTGTTCTCTTGATGGATTCAAATGTTTCTTCCCTTCTTTCAAGCCCGCCCCCTATGACTATTGCAGTTACTCTTTCGTTGAGAATCTTTTTAATATCAGAGATATGTCGTGTTGAGAACACGTCGCCCTTCAATGGATAAGTTATTATGTCAGGCGCAAAGCCAGCTACTATATTCGCAGCACGTTCTGGTGCAGCAACCGTAACCAAATCAACACCAGTTCGAAGTGCAGCAAGTGCATTAAACGCCGGCGAGCCTGAATATCTTCTACTTCCTCCTATTACGAGAAGGTGCCCAAAATCGTATTTATGACACCAAGGTTCCCTTTTGAGCATATCTTTTATTTTTTTCATAAAACCATACAGATGAATATTTTAATATAATTTTTGTTTGCTAATTGATTCGGGGTGGTTTGTGTGTTTGTAGCAGTTTTATCTGATAATCCTGAAAAAAGAGGGGAATTTTGTAAAGCGCTCGGGAAAGAAAGCGGAAAGGGAGATGTGTCCTTCTACATAATGTCTCACGAAGGAAAGGAAAAAACAATAGTAGAGCCAACTCTTTACCCGCAGAAAATTCATCCGCTCGCGTATACGCTTTACATCGCAGATTATGTTGTAATTATTGCAGACCAACCCACCCCGCAGTTGGGGGAGATAATCGTGGCGCTTGATTCGCTGAAAAAGGAAAACGGATTGCTTGTTACGCAACTAAATCTTCCAATAAAAGGAACGGTAGTAGAGAAATACGAAAGGGTTGCTGATATAAATGCAGCGAAGGAAAGAATAATGAACCTTGAAGGAGAAGGACAATCGGACTCCGAGCTTCTTGCTTTTGTAGATCAGTATATTAACGTTAAGAGCGTAGGAAACGTTGCAATAGGAAGCATAAAAGAAGGAAAGATAAAGAAGCACGACCGCCTAATATTTCTACCGCAAAAGAAAGAGCTTGAAGTTAGAAGTATTCAGATAAACGATAAGGATGTGGAAGAAGCAAAGGCCGGAGAAAAATTCGGAATCGCTTATAAAGGAGAACCAATTGAAAGGGGTCTGCTTGTTTCGATAAGGAGCGAATTCGAGAACGGAAAAAACATAATGGGAAGATTCCAGAAAAGTCCATTCTTCGCTGCAGATACAAATAGAAAATTGCATTTCTGCTATGGTTTTAATTCTGTTGAAGGCTATGTTTTGGAAAATTCTATCTCGCTCGACAAAGAAATTCCATACAGAAAAAGGGACCCGTTACTTATTCTAGACCCGAGTAATCAGAAATTACGCATCGTTGGTTCTTTTATACCAACTTAGACAAAATTAGTCACAGTATGTTTGGATTCACTGTTTTGAGTAAACTAAATATCACTCTGTTTGAGTAAACTAAATAAAGTTTTAAAATTTTATTTTTCAAACGTTCTACATGTTAAAGCCATCAATTGTTTTTTTGTTGCTTTTAATATTCGGTTTAGTAAGCGCTGCTGGTTGTGCTGAAAGTGCTTACAGAAAAGCTTGTGCCTCTTGTCCTTTTGACGCAAATGGGAAGATGGATAAAAACTGCTATGACTCTTACCAACAGAGCGGTATTAGTTGTATTGCACAAGTATATCCGATTGCTACTGCTAAACATGCTGCAGGACAATGCCCTCAAATTGACAGGTGTGCAGAAGAACTCAGATCATGCTTAAATATATATTCAGAATACACAGACAAAGAAAAATGCGAGATAGGTACCGCGCAGTGCTTTTCTGAGGCAGATAGTTGTGTTTTCTACGCTGCTGCAGATTGCGGTGAAAAAATAGAATTGCCATGCGGCCTTAGCTTCATCCTATTGTCTGTTTTATTATCTGTTTTAGTCGGAAATTTCTTAAAAAATGTAAATTAGGTAAAAACATTTTTTGATTTTTTGTGAAATATATAACTACTGCAAGTATGATGAAATTTATCAAAGCGCTGATAAAAGATCCGATTTTAATTTGTATCGATCCAGATGCAAGAACCGAAGCAGTCCGATCTCCGCCAGGTATAAATATTTGTAGATTTGAACGTTAAATTAAAAAAGCTCGCACGTGTTTATTTTAATGTGGGCTAGGTTGGGGCTAGGGGTCCCTTTACCGCAAATCCCCTTATGGCGGACCGAATGCCCGGAGCGTCATGCGTGAGGGTTGCGTCTTCTGTCGTAGGCGTAGATGTCCTGCCCTGCGTGGCGGTTTGTTTTGTGAAATTGGTCAGGCCGGAAGGAGCAGCCATAAGCAATTCAGTCCGTGCTTGCAGGATACAGGGCGGAGTCGAAGACTGAAGCTCCACATCTTTCATGTATGGCAAACCGGGAAGCCCATAAGCTACTAGGGATTTTAAAAAAACTATCGATGTTTAATATTTTCTCCTTTTATTTTTACTATGCAACAACTCATTGATAAGATTTTAGAGATTAAAAAATCAAACACGAGCAAAATTATAGCTAAGCGTATGAGTGAATTCAGCACACTCGGTAAAAAACCTTTAGAAGAACTTTTCAAGGAACTCTCATTCTGCATCCTAACAGCAAATTTTCGTGCGGACAGGGCTATCGAGATACAGAGAGAAATAGGGCAACAATTTCTCACACTCCAGAAGAAAGTGCTCGCAGAAAAACTAAAAAAATCAGGGTGTCGCTTTCACACAAAAAAAGCCGGTTACATAGTAGAGGCAAGAAAGCATGCACAAACTCTTGGTAAGATGTGTCATTCTTTTAGTAGTGGGCCTGCAGCAAGGGAATGGTTGGTTAAAAATATAAAAGGTCTTGGTTATAAAGAAAGCAGCCATTTCCTTAGAAACATCGGCTACACCGATGTTGCTATAATAGATTTTCATATAATTGATTTGCTCGCAAGAAACAGTTTAATTGAAAAACCAAAGACAAAAAATCTTACTAAAAAGAGATATCTTGCGATAGAAAACGTGCTGAAAAAGATGGCAAAAAGGGCAGGGATGAATCTTGGTGAATTAGACCTCTATTTATGGTATATTGAGACTGGAAAGGTGTTGAAATAACTATTAATTATGTTTGCGTATGACATACTATACATATGATAAAAACAGGTTCGATGGACCTTCCGCTGCATTCCGGCAAATGCCCGCCATGGTTATTCACAAGAATGAAGACGCTTGCGGGTGAGATATCAGAAACAATTATAGACGAATATGGCACTCGCGAGTTTCTCTTACGTCTTTCTAATCCCATGTTCTTCCAGGCACTTGGATGTATTTTGGGTTTCGACTGGCACAGCTCTGGTTTGACTACAACTGTGTGCGGTGCATTGAAAGAAGGCATAGATAAAGAGGCAGGTATAGCTGTGTGCGGAGGAAAGGGAAAGACGTCTAAGAAAACACCAGATGAAATTGAGAAAAATGCAGAGGAACTCAACTTATCTACTGCGAAAACAGAAGCACTCATAAAGGCAACTAAGATGAGCGCCAAAGTGGACAACAATTGCATTCAAGATTCATACGTATTGTACCATCACAGCTTCTTTTTTGATGAAGATGGGAACTGGGCTGTGGTGCAGCAAGGTATGAATGATGCCAGTGGTTATGCGAGACGTTATCATTGGTTCAATTCTTCAAGTTTTGTTGAATCCCCAAACGAGACCATCGCCGGGATAAAAGAAGAAAGCGTGCTGAATCTCGTAAGCGAAATGTCAGAAGAGGTTAGGAAAGCAAGCATTGATATTGTAAAGGAAAACCCTTTGTATTTGAAGAACAAACTTGAAGGTCAGAGCATGTTATTCGGAGAATTCAAAATGCCTGAAAGGCATTGGATCGAAAAAAACGATTTAACCAAGCGAGATTGGGAGATGCTTCGCGCGGCGTACGAATTTCAGCCAAGAAATTATGAAGAACTCGTAGCGCTAAAGGGCATAGGCGCAAAAAGCCTTAGGGCACTAGCACTTCTTTCAAAACTCATTTACGGAAAGGAAGCTGACTGGAAGGACCCGATAAAATACTCCTTTGCTCACGGAGGAAAGGATGGTATTCCGTATCCTGTTGATAAAAAGATATACGATGATTCGATAGATTTTCTCAGAAGCATAATAATTGAGCGGCGTATTGGGGATGAGAAAACAAAAAGAGCGTTAATGCAACTGAGCAGTTTATGAAGCTCTAGATACGAGATCCTTAGCTGCCTTTTCAGCCTCCTCTTTTACTTTTTCTTCATCAACGGTTAGGATCTTTTTATCTCTCATGACAATCTTTCCGTTTATTATTACATCGCTGACATTTTGTGGGCCTGCAGCATATATTATATTAGCAATTATATTATGCTCTGGAACCATGTTAGGTCCACGCTCAAGCAGCACGATATCTGCAAGTTTCCCTTTTTCAATGCTTCCTGCGTTGATGCCCAATCCCTTTGCACCGTTTATAGTTGCAAAATCAAAGAGCTTCTGAGCAGGTGCAACATCAGCCTTCCAATAATGATGCTTTTGCAGAAGGGCGGCCAATTTCATGCTCTCGAACATATTCAAAGAATTATTACTCGCTGCACTGTCCGTGCCTATAGTAACGTTTGCACCTGCACTGTCATATTCTATTATTGGGCATATCCCTCCTGTTGCGAGTTTTAGATTGCTCGTTGGGCAGTGCGAAATGGTTGCTCTCTTTTTTCCAACAAGCGCTATCTCACGTTTGGTCACCCAACTGGCGTGCGCGAATATACTGTCTTCATCTACGAGTCCGATGGAATCCATATATTCGAATGGATATTTACCCTTACTATTTAAGATATCAAACACTTCCTTTCTTGTTTCGCTGAGATGCATATGAAATTTCAACTTCTCTTTGTTTGCCATCTCCTTTGCTTTAAGCAACAATTCTTCGCTACAGGTATAGGGTGCATGGCACGACACTATCGGTTTGACCAATTCGCTGCGTCCTTTCCAATTATTTATAAAAACAGCAGCTTCGCGTAATTCAGTTTCTAGCTTCCTTCCAGGTATAAGGTCGAACATTGCTCTCGGAAGAATAACTCTGAGTCCTATTTCCTCTGCAGCCTTTCCAGTTTCTCCTACGTGATAAATGTACATCTCATTTATAGCTGTTACTCCACTTCTTATACTTTCTATCATTCCAAGAAGAGAGCCCCATCTGACATCACCTGAAGTAAGCTTTGCCTCTGCTGGCCAGATCTTTTTCTCAAGCCATTCGTGCAACGGCAAGCCCTCGCCATAACCACGAAGAAGCGCCATCGCAATATGCGTATGGGTATTAATAAGACCAGGGATTGCTATCTTTCTGTTTCCATCTATAATTTCGTCAGCCTTTTCGTCTATATCATTTCCTATCTCGTTTATTCTGCTATCTCTTATCAGTAAATCGCCATTGATTATCCTTCGTTCGCTGTCCTGCGTTACAATTGTAGTATTTTTTATTAAGATGCTCATATCAATCCAATCAAAAATAGTGAGTTAGCGCTTAAAATTTTACGTAGAAATACTTGAAATACGAAAAAAACATAGATACACACAACTTTTAAAAAAGCTTGTTGCTAAATATTATTTTATGAGTTTCATGCGATATAAAAATCATAAGGGAGGGTATAGAGAAAGCGACCATGGCCCCATACTTAGATGCCATCAGCCTCTTTCAGAGGAAAATTTCATAAAAGATCCTAAGGAAATAAGCAAAGCAGCCAAATTTCTCATAAGGGAAAAAAAGTTTATCGATGCCAGAAATTTGCTTAAGAAGGCACTTGAACGCTATCCTAATGATAAATACTTTCATAGCATGTTGATCAAAGTATATGGCGGGTTAGGCGACATCAATAATGCAAGAGAAATCTTTAATGAGGCTGTAAATAAAGGTATCGTTAACGTAGTAACCTATAACTCAATGATAGATGCATATTATCACAGAAAAAAATTCGACGAAATAGAAAAACTAATATCAAGTGCCCCTAACGAGATAAAAAATGCTGAGTGTATATTACTGTCAAGATTAGAGGCGATGCGCAAGCAAAAGAAGTATGGCGAAGTACTAAAACAGATCGAAAATCTACTTAACAATAGAACATTTAAAGAGCATGATTCCGTTGTGCTAGCTAGGGTTATACGAGCATATTGTCTTAAGGATTCTAATCAGAATGGTAAGGCGATTGAGGAGTTCAGACGCCTCAAAACAAAAGTACCAAAAACGAACATCCACTATCCAAGGATAATATGTGGTCTTGTTTTCTGCCATAACGTGCGCAATAATGAGAGAGAGCAGTTCAAAAATGACTTAGAGATGTGGTCACGTGAGAGTACAAATTCTTCATTATCTTATGATATAAAACGTGCATTGGAAAGTCTAAACTCTAGAGGATAGAAATGACTGAAGCTTTTAGACCGTGCAGATAAAATTATGGCTATAAATTTAAACATTTGGTAACTTTAAAACATTTATAACTATTTATTAGCACAAAAAACCAAAACATTTAAATAAATTCCGAAGACCATATAATTACGCTTATTCTGGGTGCATGGGAGGATAACTGGTCGCCTTGCCAGCGCATCGAAATGCGCTGGCCTCTTTCTGTTCGCTGTCCTTCAATTCCTGAGGTATTCATATGATAACTATAGATGGTTCTCATGGTGAAGGTGGTGGGCAAATAATACGGAGTGCACTTACTTTCTCAGCTATCACTGGAAGAGCGGTAGAGATAACGAATATCCGTGCGAACAGACCGAAACCAGGACTTGCGATGCAGCACCTAACAGCAGTAAAGGCTGTCAGAAACGTATGCAGAGGAACGCTTACAGGTGCAGAGGTGGGAAGCCGAACGCTCTCCTTTGAGCCAGGAGAAATTGTCGGTGGAAGATACGATTTTAATATAGGAACCGCGGGTTCTGTAACGCTTGTTGCCCAAACAATCCTTCCAATCTTGCTTTTTGCAGAAAAAAAGAGCGAGGTTAGAATAACAGGAGGGACGCACGTCATGAAATCCCCCGGCTACGATTATTTCGAAAATGTCTTTCTGCCCGCCATAAATCTTATGGGTGCGAATGTTCGATCTAGGCTTATTCGTTCTGGGTACTATCCGGCTGGTGGAGGAGAGATAGAAATTAAAGTAGCCCCATCTACGCTGCGAGGTAGAAAGGAATGGCCGAAAGATGAGCATGTTCGAGGGATAATAAGGCTTGCAAATCTCCCACTCTCCATAGCAATGCGTGAAAAAAAAGTTCTTTTGGAAAATAATATAGAGGATGTTTCCATAAAGGAAGAACATGCAGCTTCACCAGGAAATGCTGTGACTCTTTGGAAAGGACTTCGTGGATCGTATGTAGTTGGCGAGATAGGTAAGAGAGCGGAAATTGTGGCAAAGGAGGCAGTAGATATGCTGGCGCACGAGGACGGAGATGTGGACAGACATCTTGCAGATCAATTACTTATCTACGCCGCTATCGCAGAAGGGCCTACGTCATTTAAAACTTCAGAAATAACTACCCATTTTAGAACAAATGTAGACGTAATCTCTTATTTTAGCAAAAGAAAAATAGAATATTCCGACACCACTGTTTCGATATCGTAGTTTAGGTTTTCATCATCTTCTCTACAAGAGATACCCCGCCATCTTTTTCAACCGTTACAACATAATAATAAATAGATGAAGGGGAGTCCCATATTACACGCCATAAATTATTTTCTTCTGATACAGTCGGATAAACAGTTCTATCTTTAATAAACTGACGGACCTCTTCTGTACCAGCAAGAGTATGCGACGCTATTATCGCTTCTTCTGGGAATGCTATAGTGCACGTACCCTCTGTGCATACCGTACAATTCTTTGTTATATATTCGGTTGGCTGCGGAACAAAATTTTGGACTGGATAGTTGTAATATATATGCATTCTTTTCGGGCAGGGGGTGAACGCATCTTCCGTAACCCTTACCTTTATTTCAAAATATTTTTCTCCAGCGTTATTGGTTTTTTCATTTATTGACATTATCTCCATTTCTGCGTTCGGATACTTTGAACGAAGATCCTCAAGCACAAACTTACTTGCATCAGCTCCAACAATATTTGTCTTAAACAACTCAACAAATTTCACAAATCCTGCTATGAAAAGTATAAGAACAATAAGAACTATAATTTCGCGTCTAGTTACCATGAAAGATAAAAGAGGTTAAAATTTTTATTCCTTGTCTTTTTTTAAGATGAGAATTGCCTCCGCGATATCCCCACGTGTTCTTCTTAGGGTTTCGTATGCTTCCTCTTCAGAGCAACCAGTCTGCTCCATCACCATCTTGACATCCTCGTCCGATACTCTTTCTTCGAATCTTGCATCGCCAGATATTTGAAATGATTTTTGACCTTGCACTGTTATTTCGATTACCTGCGGCTTTTCTATGACGTACTTTCCAGACTCTGTTTCTATTATGACTTTAGAGGCAGGTATCTCTTCTGATTTTATACCCATCTGCTTCATAAGTTGGTTCATTCTTTTTGGGTCGAATCCACCTGGCGGCATCATTAAGCAAATACCTCCTTCTTTTCTGATTTTCTAACCTCAACGCGTTTTATTTTTGTTATTTGTTTGAGCCTGTTAAAAAGTTTTGATGAGAACTTTCCATATATTAACTCTCCCATGAATTCATCAAACTTCATGCTTTCTGCTATTTTTTTAGTCTCCTCTTTTACTGCTGCTCTGATATTTCTTTTCGTATTTTCGCTTACTTTAGAATCCGTTACGACTATCAATTTCACTCTGACTTCTACTCCATCCTTTGTTTTTACGTCTAAGACCTCGTGGATGAGTGATTTTCCTCTTCTTGCAAATGTCTTCAGATAAGAAGAAGAAATCTCATGACCAATAAGCGAGGTACTTGCAGTTGTTCCTTTCACATCTATTATTCTAAAGTTGAGATATGTAAACATAGAAAGCTGTGAAGCTGTACCGATACCTAACTCAGCCAGGCTCCTCTTAATTATCCTATTTATTAGGTTTTTCTCGTCGCTTGAAAGTATCTCACAAAGCTCTCTATTTTCAAAAAGCGCAGGGGCAGTTACGCTATACCATTTTTTTAGTTTCCATTTATCAACGACCTTTGTTTTCTTTTTACCAGCCATTCAGCATCACCATGCTAATCAATATGAGTTATTTAACTAGAAGTTCAGCCTGCTCCGGATCATACTTCCAGCCCTTTGGTATGACCCCCTTTCTGCTGTAGTATTTTGCAAGGCGTAGAATTTTTGAAACAATATGATTGTATTTTGTCGTATTGTGTATATCCTTTTTTGATTTTTTTAGATGCCTTCTCAATCTAACAGCCCTCTTTATCAACTCTAGAAAATCTTCCGGATATTCTCCGGCAACATTGTTTTTTCTCAAAAAGGCATAGAGGGGCATACCAAGAATTAATTTTACATCAGGAACAGCATATTTGTCTCTCATAACAAGTCCTATTTTTGAAGGAGAAACGCCTTCCCTTGCCAACTTTAGTATCGTTTCTTCTATTTCAGCCTTATCGACCTTTACCCATTCTGGCAGTGTTTTGCTTTTTGGTCTTTTCCTTCCAGATTTTCCTTTTTTTCTCGAATGCATTCTAGCCATCAATTCACCTATAATCTAAATGTTTTTAGGTAACAAATAAGCTCTAAAAGGGATTTATATCTATGCGAGCATTCGTTTTTTAATTCTATGTTTTCAGCGAACGTCGTCGATTTTCCTTCTGGTACGAATATAGAATCATAACCGAACCCGCTTTTTCCACGTTCCTCTTCTGCTATCGTACCTTCGCATCTTCCATGAAATGCGAGTGTCTTTTCTCCATCGCTGAACGCTATACAAGTTTCAAATCTTGCGCTTCTCTTCTTTTCGCCATCCATAAGTTTGAGTATACCTCTACATCCTATTTTCTTCTGCACCCATGCTGAATAGGTTCCCGGAAAACCATTCAGAGCATCTATGAATAGACCAGTGTCCTCAACAAAAACAGGCTTTCGAAGTTGTGCGTATGCCGCGGCCACTGCTTCATATGCTATTTCTTCCAAACTGTCAGAACGAATTTCACGATGGACAAAGTTAAAATGTTTAAGAGTAACCCTATCTATGTTTCTTTTAAAAATCTCATCTGCTTCTTTGAACTTATTAAGATTCCCAGTTGCAAAGTATACATCACGCATGTTCTAAAAAGGAAGATAAATGTTTTTAAGTGCGTTTGATCGTTCTAATCTATCACAACCCGATCTACACTATAGATACTCGGATTTTTTCTCCCAAAGAAAAAGCGGCTTTCTTCCTTATCTAGATACGCCTTCCTCAACAATGCAATAGATACCTTTTCTATCTTCAGAGACCCTTCAATATTTATAATGGCATAGAGACCATAACCATCCAACGAACCAATATCGAGCTTTGGAAATAACTGTATTGTTCTGCTCATAGATATTTCAAGAAGATATTTATCCGAAAGAAGAACACCGTCTAACAGCTCTATCTTATTTGAATTTCGTGCGTAGAGACGAGGACCTGACCAGGTGAGTTCGACGGCCATGTCTGCAGTTAATGCTCTCTTCATTTCCATAATTGTTTCTATATCGCGATCATTATTCTTGAGAACGATACGTCGCTTCTGAATTTTGAACTCTATATTATAGAGGGCTGTCTCTTCTCTAGGCGGCGTAGTTATCTCGCTGAAGTTAGTAGTACCAACACACCTCCTCTTTCTTAATACGTCTTCTTCGAGTGGAAGCCTATACCTTGCGATCGGGGGTTCGGACTTCTTTGTTGCTATAGGCGGAACAGCCATCGATATTTTAGCCATAAAGATATATCCAATGCAACATTTTAAAAAATTAACTGTGAAAATGTTTTTAATGGTATAACTAGATGACTACTCGGTGATACGATGTATCATATTGGTAAAGTAATCGAAGTTATATCTCAGATTAAAGACAAGAAAGTAAAAAGTGCTGACAGAAAGATTCAAGCAGTTGTTAATATGTGGGATGAAAATATGCTGATATTAGAGGTTGATAAGAAGATAGCAAGTGCAATTGTTGTCGGAGATTATGTTCTTGCTGATTACAGTCCTATCTCCTCGTCTTCACCTTATCGAAAAATGATAATAACAAAGATACTTCCAAAGGAGAAGGGCAAGAGGATTTTTGAAGAATTTCAGAAAATGTTTTCAAAAAGAAAACCAACGCTCTCGCAAGCGCAAGGCGGGGATTTACCATACAGATGATGCTCATACGATTAAGTTATGCTCTTTTAGCATAGAAACCTTTCGGCTCTCCCGTTATCCATACCTCATATATCGTTATCTCGCCGCGTTTTCTTTTGATTATCTCTGTTTTATACCCATCTGCTTCGTATTGTTCTGATATCCGATTTGCCTCCTCTATGCTCATCGTTCTTGCAACGCATCTTAACATAGGTCCCCTTTCAGCAATTGGCTTCTCTTCTTCCATCGTGAAGATTTCTTCTTATTGCTTTAAAATAATTCTCTTTGTGTATTATTTTATGAATAAAGCTAGAAAGAAAGCTAGAAAGGAAGTCGAAGTCAAGATTCGTCTTCTTTTTATTTTTGCGTCAGTTATAATGGTTCTCATAGTAATTCTTTTAGCGACTGGTGTACGGCAACAAAATCAACAACAAGAGACGTCGCTTCGGTTTCATGAGGATGAATGCCGTAACGGAGATGTAAGAGAATGTTTGATAGAGCCATGCAACGGAACTCAAATATGTATAAATGGGACATGGAGCAAGTGCGATATCAAAATAGTATGTAATCCTGGAACAAAAACACCATGCATAGAGAATTATTGTCCAATCGGGTACAAAATCTGCAATGAGTGTGGGACAGGATACGGACCGTGTATTTATTGGCATTAATAAAAGTTAAAAGAAGGATCGAAGCGCTCTTGATTATGCGTATCTAACCCTCTTGCTTATTTCCTCGATCCTTTTAAAAACAAGATGCGAAGTTTTTGAATTTCTGTAAGCTTTAAGAAATTCTCGCTGCGCGGTTGCATCAAGGGTGCGTAGCATTGTGTAGACATCTACTGCTTTGTCTTCAATATAATTTGAAAAAAACCCCAACCCAAAATCTATTACAAATAGCTTCTTACCGTTTTGAAGGAGGTTTGCAGGTGTGAAATCTCCGTGCACCACATGCGCGTCATGAAGGCGTGCGAGTATCCTCCCGGCTTCTTTCGCTTCTCTTTCGCCAATCTTAGGTCTTTTTCCAGGAATGTAACTCATGGTTATTGAAAAATCATCTACCTTTAAAACCGTTGGGCAATCAACCCCTGCAATCTTAGCCTTGTTTAAGAGACGCGCCTCAATTCTTGTTCTGCTCTTCCTTAAAAAGGAGTCGAGCTCAGCTATTCGATATTTTTTGGAGATTCTGTTCTTTACCACCACCGGTCTTCCGAGAAAAAAGTCTTTCGTGACGATCGCTTCAGCGCCGCGCATACCTTTCATAGACTCAACCAAAAAACATCTTTGAAAAGAACAACGCAAGCAAAAGGAGAAAGATCCATGCTACTATAAAGCCAAGGCCCAAACCTATTGTATAACCAATACCTAACATAGTAAATGTCATAACAAACCACACTGTTTTACTCCACATATAAACCTTGCTTCCATCAAGTGGAAACGCTGGTATCATGTTAAAGATACCGAGTATTATATTTATTAAAGCACCAAAAAGCCACACGCTTACCATACCACCACTCGTACCAAAAACGCCTGCTTCTTGAAGAAACGTGAAGTATATCTTTATGGGATAAATAAGATGCAATAACATGAAGAATAGAGCGAGTAATAAATTTATTACGGGCCCAGCAATTGAGATCATACCATTCTCCCTCCGCGTTATGCTGCTCGAATAGATATAAACTGCACCTGGAGCTGCAAATAGCACACCAAATAGCGATATGAAAAGCATAAATAGAATACCTCTCGTCCACATTCGGAATCTTGCGTAGGCCCCGTAGTACATTGCGACAAGCTTATGTGACATCTCATGAAGAATAAAACCACTACCTATTGTGATCAGAGACATTATCATAAAAACAAAAAACTCGCCTGGATAGCGTATGAGACCAGCTATGCTCGAAAATACTATCGTGAAGGCGAATGATATCGCAAGAACGCTTATTGCTATCTGTTCTATCTCTTCCATTTCTATAAGATTTTTCATTTATTTCACCTGTCGCCCAATTACTCAACTAATTTTTCTTCATATAGAATTCTTATCCTAGGCGGGTTTATTATTCCCTCGTAACTTTCCACTATGCCAATAACTTCGCTACCGTCACCAAGTTTAACCTTTATCAATTTATTCTTCTTTCCCTCCTCCAATGCTCTTCCAAAACGCCCAATAAGAAAAGGAACGTTGCTATTGCTCGTAATCACAGAGACAACATCCCCGCTTTTTACCCCACGTATCTCCGGGTATAAAACACTTACAACTCCAGCTAGTACAATACCTCCAGCAATCATTTTAAAAAGCATCAGAATAGAAACGTCGGGCAGAATAGCAAAAAGCACTAATGAAATAAATAGGAAGAAAACAAAGAGTTTAAAGAACAGTATTAAACGCATAGTTTTCACCAATTACCTATACATTGCAAGTGCAGATGAAGTCTTAAACCTTTTTAGACTTTCTACGTCGTCCTTTTTTATACTAGGCATGACGACCTTAAACGACCGTTCGAAATGCTCTGTGGTAACTTTCTTTGAACCATCTCTTATGGCTGCCATGCCAGCTTCCCGCACTAAATTCTCTATATCCGCACCAGTGTAACCTTCCGTAAGCCTCGAAAGTTCCTTCAAATCTACTCTTTTATCGAGCGGCATTTTGGCTGTGTGTATCTTGAATATCTCATACCGCGCGGCTTCATTTGGCGACGGTATTTCTATCAATCTATCGAATCTCCCTGCTCGCATAAGAGCAGGATCTAGGATGTCCGGTCTGTTTGTAGCTGCTATCACAACAACATCCTTAAGCGATTTAAGCCCATCCATCTCTGTAAGAATAGTATCCACCACTCTTTCTGTTACGAAAGTGCCATCGCTTCCGCTTCCACTTCTTTTTGGCGCGATGGCATCAATTTCATCTATGAATAAAATACAAGGTGCAGCCATTCTTGCCTTTTTGAAAATTTCCCTTACAGTTTTTTCGGATTCACCGACATATTTCGTGAGCACCTGCGCGCCACTTATGGAAATAAAATTTGCTTCGCTTTCATTCGCGACCGCCTTTGCAAGAAGAGTCTTACCAGTTCCAGGCGGACCGTAGAGAAGAACTCCCTTAATTGGCCTAATGCCCATTTTTTCAAAAAGATGCGGTTTTTTTAATGGAAGTTCTATTGCTTCTCTTATTTCTCTTTTTACCTCTTCCAATCCACCTATGTCGCTCCACTTTACATTTGGTTTTTCTATGTAAACTTCTCTTAAGGCTGAAGGTTGGATCTCCCTTAACGCATTTAAGAAATCATCACGGTTTACCCTTAGCTTTTCGAGAATTTCTGGGGGTATTGTCTCCTCTTCTATATTTATTGACGGAAGCATGCGCCTCAATGCTTTTAGTGCTGCCTCCTTCGAGAAGAAGGACAAGTCAGCACCTGTATATCCATGCGTTAAGGCAGCCAATTCCTCGAGTTTAACATCAGTTTCAAGCGGCATATTTCTCGTATGAATCATCAGTATCTCAAGCCTACCTTTTTTATCAGGAACACCAATTTCTATTTCTCTGTCGAATCTTCCTGGTCTTCTTAAGGCAGGGTCGAGAGAATCTGGTCTATTCGTTGCGCCTATGACAATTATCTCACCACGTACCTTTAATCCGTCCATCAAGGTAAGGAGTTGGGATACCAAGCGCTTTTCAACCTCTCCAACAACCTCCTCCCGCTTCGGCGCGATTGCATCGATTTCGTCTATAAATATTATGCTTGGTGCATTTTCCTCTGCTTCCTTAAAGAGTTTTCTAAGTCTTTCCTCGCTCTCACCGACGTATTTGCTTATTATCTCCGGGCCGCCGATGTAATAAAAATTCGCATCCGATTCATTCGCAACTGCCTTCGCAAGCAGCGTTTTGCCAGTTCCAGGCGGGCCATAGAGTAGAACCCCCTTCGGTGGATCTATGCCCAGTCGTTCGAATATCTCGGGATGCCTTAGCGGCAGTTCGACCATTTCGCGCACCTTTTGTATTGCATCTTTTAACCCGCCTACATCATCATATGTTACGCTTGGGAGAGTTGTCGTTTCTTTCGCAGGCTCTTGTTTTATTTGAATAACCGTATTTTCAGTTATTACTACTGGACCTTGTGGAAATATTTGGGTTACAACGAGAGGAAGGGATGTTCCAAAAACACCCACTGGAAGAATGTTACCCTTAAGGACCGGTTTTCCTATAAGACGTTTTTTTACATACTGCTCAAATCCGCCGCCATACCGTATCTGCTCCTTCGGCGCAAGGGTGATCTTTTTCGCTTCCTTTGTCTCTGCTTTTTCAACCTTTACAAGCTCGCCAAGACCTATGCCCACATTTTGTCTTAAGATACCGTCTATTCTTATCATATCTAAGCCCTCGTCGTCTGGAGAGGCCTGCCAAACTATTGCAAGTGCAGCCTTTCTTCCCGAGAGCTTTACTATATCGCCTGTTGAAACACCCAGCTCGCTTTTCGCTTTCGAATCCAACCTAGCAATACTCCTACCTATATCATTCTGAAAAGCCTCTGCTACTTTTAACATTACAACCATAATAACACCACTATTAATTAACTATGATTTTTCCATTTTCTCTCGTTACCTTCATGTTTATATTAGTATTGAGTAGGGCATCCTTTTTAAGCATTACAATAGTTCGAAGAGTTATATCATCCGCTATATTCACGCCCATAAAACGCAATGCATTTCTTCTGTCAAGCACGAGTCTTTCGCTTCCAACGAGAACAGACATTTCTTCGTTCTTACAATCTATCTCTCGTATTGTTCCGCTAAGAATTCTTTCCTTTCTTCTTATAAAAATCCTGGAATGCTCTCCTATCTTTATTTTACCTCCTTCCACGACCGCGCTTTCTATTACTGCCTCGTCCCCTTTTCTTAGCGCATTTCCGCGCTGCAGATCACGTATTATCGCGCATTCTATTTCATTCTTTCCATCTGAAAGAGAAAAAAGAAATCTCCCCCAAACCAAGCCTTTTATTGAAGAAATGTAGCCCTTGAGATGAACACGCTTGCCTTCCTCTTTTTCTATATTAGATATATCCGAAAACCCTGCTCGGTGCTTTACTGTTATCATACCAGAATAGCCTAAGTAAATCTCGCCCTGTTTTTCATAAGCTCCTCTTATTTCTATGACATCCCCAGTTCTGATTTTTGTGGTTATGTCTATATCTTCATTCCAAAGGACAAGGGTTTTCTCTCCGCTTTCATCTTTAACAAGCACCCGCCTAGACCTTTTGTCAGACCGATATTTTGCAATTGGGTATATCCTTTCAACGCTTACAACGAGCGCAGCTCTTCTTATTTCAGGAGAAAGCTCGGCAAGTTTTATGACCTTCTCCTCTTCTTTTAGCAATCCTTTCTCCTTGGCTATGAGCTTTAGTGCAACCTCGCGTGTAAGAAAGCCATGAAATTTCTTTATCTTTTCCTGGACTGCGCTCTCGATTTCATTTTCACTCATAATGGAACGCAACACTTCTTCTGGAGTCATAAAGAAAATAATTTCTATATATATTAATAAATTTGTTATATTTGAAATAATCTATGCGCCAAATGTGTCCTGTTGAATATGGCTATCTTGTTAAAGAGTTGCAGGGATTAATTGGAAAAAGATTCTCTAAAATATCAAGACTCGAAAATGGATACAGATTGCGTATAGGGGATGCTGATATAATCTGCCAACCACCAATTCGCCTGCATATTACTAGATATATAGAAGAGAGCGAGGGCACAGATTCCTTTGTGGAAAAGATAAGAAAGGGAATAAAAGGTGCAAGGTTAGAAGGTGTAAGCCAGATAAACAGCGACCGCGTTATTATGTTTGATTTCGGTGAACATAGATTGTACTTTGAGATGTTCGCAAAGGGGAATATTATTTTGGTGAAGGAGGGAAAAACAATTACAGCCCTTCGCTATGAGCACTGGACCGATAGAGAAATAAAACCGAATACAGAATACAAAACACCAAAACCACCCCCAACCGAAATTTCTGATGTCATCTCTGATAAGTACATTATTGTTTCACTACTAAAACTCCCTCTTGGTAGGGAATATACAGAAGAACTTCTCTTAAGAGCCGGTATAAATGAAAAAATTCCTGGAAATCATATCTCCGAAAAGCAAATTGAAAAACTGGAAAACGAGCTTGATAAAATGAGGAAGGAATTTTCTCCATACGTATTTTACGATAGTGGAAAACCAATCGCATTTGGTCTTATAAAATTCTCAAAATACTCAAACTTAGAAACACGAGAGTTGAGGACGCTTAGCGAAGCGGCAGACGAGTACTATCTTGCAAATCAAATACCAGTGGAAGATGAAAAAGCGGAAAAGCTCAAATTAAGGCTCGCAAAGCAGGAGGAATACCTAGAGCAACTCAAAAAAGAAGAAAAGGAATACAAGGAAAAAGGAGATTTTGTGTATGCAAATTACGAAGAAATAGAAAAGATACTTAGAATAGCTTCTAGTTATGGAATGGAAGAAATAGAGGAGAAACTTTCAAAATACAAAGCAAAATTAAATAAAAAAGAAAAGAGTATAGAAGTTGATGTTCAATAGATTTCTTCCTTATTAATTGTATAATCCTTAAGAAGAGTAGTTGCTCTTTTTGGTTTGTCTACTATCATAGATATTACAGTTGTTTTTCCATCTCTTGTAAGCATGTGGACATTCTGAATGTTAATACCTTCCTTAGCTAAGATGCTTGTTACTTTACTAAGTTCACCGGGTTTATCTGGTAATTTTAGAACGAGCGAAGAAAGCTCTGTCACAGTGTATCCAGCTGCTTCCAGAACGCTCTTTCCCCTCTCTGGTTCGGAAAGGAGAAGGCTGATTATAGCTTTTCCTCCAACGACATCTACGCTTAGCGAATCTATGTTTATCTTGGCCTTCCCTAAGATATAAGAAATATCGGCTAGAAGGCCTACTTTATCGTCTGCTACGATTGTCAATGGTTTCACAACTCCACCTCAAATTAGATTTTATAGATTTGTATATAAGGTATTAGGTTTATATAAATTACGTCTGTTTTTTGTGCAAAACCACTCTCCAGAGCCACAGATACTGCTTTTTTTCCCACTAAGTTTGCTGAAGAGAAGTTTTCTAGTTCTCTTTTTAGCTCTGCGGTGGTAGCGGGTTTTCCAACATAAAAACTCTTGTATACCTTAAGGTCGAGATGAATTTTTCCGTCATCAAGCACCTTGCCGATAAGCTCTTTATCGCATGCTGCAACTATTCTTCCTTTCCTCGTGTTATGTATGTTAATGTACATGATCACACCTCATAATACTCCTGCGGCAGAATTAAGAAATAAAACTACTACGAACGCCACTGCAAGCAGAAATAAAATTACGAGAGTTAGACGTAATGAACTAAAGATATCATTTATGTTTTTCTTGTTACATATTGTCTGCTTTTGGGATGATACTCCCTCTTTTATTCTTCCTATGTCGCTTCTTATATCCGAAATCTTTTCGCGATGGGTGGAAAGCCCAGAGGTGGTCTGGATGAGATATACCGATGAATTTCTGAGATCGGCTGCAGAAGCTGTAAATTCGCTGCCGATATCGATACCATAATTTCTAAGTAAACGAAGCTTATTGCTGGTCTCTTCAAGCGAATCAGCCGTTTTCTCAAGCCCGCTGGAGAGATAGAAGAGAGAAGAATTTACACTAACGATGGTGTTTTCCAAAACACCTGCTTCCTCTTCTATATCATTAAACGTAGATTCAACAGCAGTAAATGTTTCACACAAGCCTTCCATACTGTTTCTTATAGTTTTTTCAATTTTGTCAGTGAAATCCCATGCTACGAAGAACATTAGAAAAACTATCAATAGTGCAACTCCTGTTATGAGTATCTGGCTCCCGTAAAAAATCTTTTTAATCATCTTTTTATCTAAACCGACGCTTTCGCTTCCTTCAGACTGAGATAACTCTTTGTCTTTCTCATCCTGCGCTTTCGCCATGTACCAATCTCTACTGCGAGGTTTTTAAATTTACTTTGATTTTAGAATTATAAGATGTTGAAAAAGTATTGAACAAAGCCCCGTCGTCTAGTAGTTTTTGGGCAATGGTCAAGGATGCCAGGCTTTGGACCTGGCGACAGCGGTTCGAATCCGCTCGGGGCTATGCGGACCCGTAGTCCAGCGCCTTACGCGGACAATGGTTAAGACGCCACTCTCACACAAACTTTTTAGGAAAAAGGTTTAATCAAAAACTACCTGAAAAGTTTTGGGTGCAGTGGAGATCCCCGGTTCGAAAGCTTTAGTCTGACGGTCAAATTACCAGCAAAGCCGTTAATCCGGGCGGGTCCATAATCATATAACAGAGCCCCGCAGAAAAATTATGAGACAACAAAGAAAATTATTAAAATGTATCATGGATTCTATATTTGTGATGCAATGACAGCCTCTAGTTTGACTAAAGATGAATCAGATATGGCAGTCCGATTCATGAAAATTTATGCCAACTTGCCTTTGGAAGAAAGAAGCCAAGTAGTTGTTGTGCTGAATGAAGAACCGATAAGCTGGGAAGTGGCGCGTAATGAAATTATACATAACACTAAGAAAGGAAAAGAAATATTGAAAAAACTTAAGAAACTGAATATTATTTAAGAATTGCCAAGGTAATATAAGGTGTTGATATGCCAGCTTCCGAAGACGAAATGAAAATTGTTTTGGAAAGACTGCGCTTAATGCCCAGAACAATCAAGTTAAACATAGGCGGTCATGGTTCTTTTAGCAGAGACGAACTTATTAAACAGATAGAAGAGCATACCGAAATCGGCGATCTTGTTGTTGAGATGTACATGTCTTATCTACGTTCTTTCAAAGAGGAGATTAAGTAATGTCTGGCAAAATTTTTTTGATTACAACACCTGAACATGATGATGCAGTAGACTACTGCTCAAAATGGAGTCAGGAAGTCATCGATGCAGCGAAAACGAAAGGCTTTAGTGTAATTAACCTCAAGAAGGAGAAGGCAAATAGGGACGAATTTGAAAGCAGGATAAAAAGCGCGGGACCTGATTTTGTTGTATTTAACGGACATGGAGTTCAGAATGAGATACGTGGTCATAACGATAAAGTTCTACTTAAAACAAATGAAAATGATGGGTTAATGAAAGGAAGGGTTGTTTACGCCAGAAGTTGTTATTCTCTGAGTGGACTCGGAAAAAGTTGCTGGAAGAAAGGCGCAAAGGCATTCATCAGGTATTCCCTTCCATTCATGTTTATTTCGGATCCCAACAGAAGCGCCCATCCTATCAAGGATGATCTGGCAAAACCGTTTTTTGCTTCATCTAATCTAATCCCATTGACATTATTGAAGGGAAACACTATAAAAGATGCGATTGCAAGGCATCACGAGCAAATAGACAAATTCATTGCTTTTTGGAAAACACAAACCGTAATGGAAGCTTCGATGGTTGTAGCTTGTTTGATGTGGAACAAACGCAGCTTAGGTTTTGAAGGGGATGAAAGTTCTACAATATAATATGGAATTTTGTAAACATCTCTACTACGGACGGTCCAATTTTTATTTTTGGTATCTGGTTTCATCTTTTGAGCCCTGTAGTTTTACAGGATCCCTAATGAAAGAAAATTTAAGCTGTATTATAGGTCATCTACGGAAGGAGGGTTTATTGCTTATATAATATCGATTAATGATGGTATAACCATAATAACAGTTTATAGAACGAGTAAGGCGTTACAGAAGAAGATAAAGCAAAGCAGAGGTAATATTATGAAAATTAAATATAACTACGAATCGGATGCTGACGCAGTTGTCATAGAGATATTAGATGCGAGCGCAGAGCTTTCAAAATTGTTCAAACAGGGTAGTAAGCAAGGAGGAGATGAAGCAATTGCTCTGCAGGATAACACAGAAGCCCAACGAATATCTGGTGCAATTCCAATCTCCCCAAAAGAATGAAAGCGCCAATTTGTTGATTTCGTTGTATAAGAGCCCTCCTATTTACAATAACTCCTTTAATCTTTGTAAGGGGTCTTTATAAGTAAGGATGCGTTCCACTATTTGAGTAAAATAAATAGCATCTTCATCGTTTTCGCAAGACAACATCTTTTTTGAAATACCATTTATTATTTTGATGCATTCGTTTTCCGGAAGTTTTTCGACAACCTTTGCTACTATATTTCTATAGTTGTACGCAACATGCTTACCAAATTTTTTGTTAAGAGCAAGTATTGTTTTGCTTATATTAATTATCGTATTTCCATCTTTTAGTCGAAGACCCACATTAACTAGTTGAGAAATTGCGTTTTCTATGTTCTTTGCTCCAATCTGGGAGAATACATTTAAAGAATCTACGACTGAGGGCTCATTAAAAATTGGCATCAATTTAATAAGAATATTACAATTATCTTCATTTTCTGATTCCTTATCCACTATTTCTAAGAATTTGAATGCTGCAGAGGGGCGGTTGAAATCGCACATCTTCTTTGCAACAGCCACCATTTCGAGAAATGGTTTCTCTTCTTCAAAACGGGGGAGAATATTGAGTAGATGCTCGACTGCCTTTCCGCGTGCAGTAGCGTCTCCTATATCCAATATAAGTGATATCACTAAATCTGGATTGCTTACATAGGTTTCCGTATCGCCTTCTGTTCTTCCGAAAAATTCATTTATACGTAAAACTAGGCCTAATCCTTCGATCATTATTGGAGCAGGCGGCATCTTGAATAATCCTATCTCATCCATAACTTTTTTGCTTGGCTGTGGTGGAGAGGAAGTCCGTTTCAATCGCATCTGGATAGCTTCGCTTGAAAATCTCTGCTCTTTCATTTATTACACCACATGCATATATGCTGAAACAAATTATATACCAATCAGTTCTCTCAACCCCTTTACAATCCCATATTCTTTCTTTTGCTTTGGGACTTCTTCCTTAACCTCTTCTTTGGCTTTTTCTTCTATTTTTTCTTCTTCTGTTCCCTCTTTTTCTGTTTTTGTTTTTTCTTTAGGTCGTGGTGCCTTCTTTTGTTTTCGCATCTTTCTTTTTTCTACTTTCTTTTTTCTCTTTTCTAATTTTTCTATCTTTTTTGGTTTTTTTGTATACTCTGCCGTCGCCTTGTTTAAAAGATCGAGAAAAACAGCTTCCCGGTTCGTAGGTGTAAGAATAACTATCTCTCCATATACCCCATACTGTCCTATATAGTCCCTGTGAAGAGACGCGATAAGCGGTACTGGAGATTCGAAAATCTTGTCGAGTAAACTTATAAACTTCTGGCTCTTTAACTCCATCCTTCCAATTTCATCTATTACAAAAACATCGTAATTATCCACATTTGTCATGGACGGAATAGCTACGCTCTCGAATGATCTTATGTCGACGTGATATTTGCTTACCTTCGGCCCTTCTGCGTCAACACTAGCAAGAAGCGCTATCTTTCCTGTTTCGATATCCTGTACGTAGAAACCCTTTCTCGTCCCATGATATTTTTCCTCTGGAGTTATAAACCCACCTACCCTCAATCCTCGTTTTTTAAGCTCTTCTACAATTCTTTTCAATAGCGTGGTTTTTCCGGATTTTGGCGTCCCGCTAACAAAAAAATTTCTCGGCATAAAATCACAAAGATTAGTAGGAAGGGAATATATAAAAAAGCAATCCTAATCAGGTTGCTTGAACTTATATCACCGGTATTTCCACATTATTTTTCCTTAGCCATAATTTTCTTTCTATATAGTCTGGCAGCGCCTTTTCTACAAGTTTCCAAAAACTCTTGTTATGATTTTTTATTTTTGCGTGGGCCAGTTCATGTATTATTACATAGTCAAGAATTTCTGGAGGGACGAACAAAAGCCTTGTGCTTAATGAAATTCTACCGTCTCGACTGCAACTTCCAAATATTGTTTTGGTGTTTCTCAGAGAAATCGATTTTATATCGAAACCAAAGTATCTTACATTCAACATTTTTACTCGTTGTTTAATTTCAGGTAAGAATAATTTTCTAAGTTTCTTAGCAGCGCCGTCTGCGCCCTCTGGCCCGCTTGCAGCTATAATATTTCCTTCGATTCTAAGCCCGCTTTTATTCCCTCGAATTATTTTTATTACATACTCCTTTCCTAAGATTTTGAGTATGGCACCATCCTTGAGTCTAAGCCTTTTTCTCTCTTTCCACCTCCCAGTTTCAATTAGACGGATGGAGTCTCTTTTAAGATGGTTGTACATCCTGGTGCGTTCCTGTTTCGGTATCCATCTCGGAATTCTTATGATAATCCTGCCATCCTTAAACCGTGCCGTCGCATGCTTGCCGTTATTCTTCAAAATCAGATCTATCTGGTATTCCTTTCCATTAACATTTATCGTTTCCATACCGCTACTGATGAAATGGTATATTTTATAAATTTATGTGCGCATTGAATATAATTATGGTGTGCGAGAGGGGGAAAGCGAAAATAGAACTATTGGAAAATCCAGAAGAGATAGAGAAATTCGACAGAGGCTCTTGGAGCATATTTCAAAAGAGCAATCTAATAATACGTCCAGGTAGCATAGTTAAAGTAGCGTCAGAAGCATACGAGGCATGGGGGGTAAAACTCACTGAAAAAAACTATGAGTGGTTAAAAAAACAAGCAGAATCTTTCTATATTAAAAATCTTTTAGTTGGCGCGCCGTATTTTAAGGCTGAGCAAATGGATAGGCTTGTCACCACAGAGTTTCGCGATTCTGTTGAAGATGAAATGGCCCAAGCAATTGGAAATATAGCAAAAGAGATTCTGAAGGTGCTAGATGACGGTAAGAGGCTATTCAAAATTTGTGATATAGGCGCTCATACCGGGAGAGTAACAACGACATTGATAGGAATTTTACGCGATTGTTACGAGAAAGTTATTGATAGATGCAAGTTTTACCTCATAGAAACATCGCCAGAAAAAATGGAGCACGCGCACGCTAATTTGAAAATGTACGGCATAAAAAATTATTCCTTAGTTGTGGAGAACGATGAGCCATATCTCTCAGAAAAACCAGATGAAACGTTTGATCTAGTCCTGTCGCTTTCCTATTTCCATCACAAACCATTTCCCGATTATCTCAGAGAAATAAGAAGAACGCTTAAAGCCGACGGCGCTCTTATAATCGGAGATTGGCATTCTCCCCTTTCCCAACACCCAATACACATATATGATTTATTAAAGCGGCTTGATGCGCCAGATGAGATCCTTTATAATTTTGCTGAATATTTTAGGCTAAATCTACTCGAAGAAGATGATATTATCGGTCGCTTAAACGAGGGTGAGAAAAAGGCATTGGAGGCTCATAAGGAGCATTGGGTCGAGGTAGCTGAGATAATGAGAAAAAAGGAATGGCGTGGGAAGAGACCCAGATTATGGCTTCTGGATGCAAAGGATACGAGCGCACAGAGAATCAAAAAACTTAACGATGCTGGTTTCGAGACCGATTTAGATAAAATAAAGACAGCATTTCCATCGGCGAAACTCAGAGAGTTACCAAGAAGGATATTGAAAGATTCTGATTTTGCAGTTGTAACGACAGCGATCAAAAGAAAGATGATCGCATTTTGAGGCAGAATATGAAATTAGTAAGCTCTATAGCAGACCTTGAAAGTATGGATAATTTTCTTAACGATCTAACAAAAAAATTTATTACTCCTTTAGGTAGTGTTTTTAGAGTTGCTTGCCAAGCATTGAAAAATTGGGGCATAGAGGTTACCGAAGAAAATAAAGATTGGATAAAGGAGCGCTCTACGCAAAGCTATAAAGAAGAATGGGAAAATAACGCCAAAGAGGTCCACGACGCCATAAGCAACGCGATTGTTGCTGTTGGTCTTGGAGAGGGAAATAAACAACTTAACCGCAAATTGGCAGAGACGGTAAGAGATATATTGAAAAGTTGGGCAAGTGAAGATTCAGAAAGAGAATTTGTTATTTGCGACGTAGGAGCTGGTACTGGAAATACGACAATCGCAATCCACCAACGTTTAGCCGAGGATAGCGAAACCGCTTCTCTGGTCAAGCGTGTGCGGTATTATCTTATAGAACCTTCGTTTGAAGCGACCAATGAAGCCAACAAAAAATTGAAAGCGTTTAAATTAGGTAGACAGCAAGTAATAACGGCATTTGATGATGAGCACTATCCTTTTGTAAGAGAGAAACGTTTCGACGTTGTTGTATCAAATGCAGTTTTTCATCACAAATCTTTTCCAGATTATCTGCTTGAAATTCACAGATTACTCGTTGACGATGGCGTTCTTGTATTTGGTGACTGGTATTCAAGGACATGGTACCAGCCACATACAGTAGTTTCTTTAATTAAAGACCTAGATGAGAAAGACGGCGGCAAGATCGCAATGGATTTTATGGATTTTTTTGATTTGAGTTTTAAGGAAGTAGAAGATTTTACGAAATCGTTTGATGAAGGAGAGCGAAAGGCACACGAAAGTGTAATCACATATAAAAAAGTTCTCGCTAAGGAATTGAAGGAGCTTAACGAGAGGTTAGGCAAAACTGAGAAAGATGCTCTTAAACAATATATCCTCGAAGCATACGAACCATTGAGCGATAGATTGGAAAAATTAAGCGCCCATGGCTTTGAAGTAGACCTAATTAAATTAAAAGAGACGCATAAAGGATTTAAGTCGCTTGATAAAAATATTAAACAGCAATATCCAGGTACGAATCTCGCTTGTGTAGTAGCTGTAGCAAAAAAATAAGTATAAAAACATTAATGTCCATAATAGGCTAGGGTTGATGCTGTGCGGTTTAACATAATAATCGCAATTTTTCTGATTTTAGTAATGCTTTGTTTTGCTGGCGATGTTGAAATAAACAGGCCATGGAACGAAGGAACACTTTGGGAGCATGGAAATTCTTATATAATCGACATTCCAATTGTGGGAGTGATATACGGTCCTTGCGAAATGAGTAAGCCTCTTTTAGATATGAACCTTCAAGCAGTAAAATTGCTTAATATATCTGATGACGTGGTAGGAAAGAAGGTAAATGATGCATACACCTATTCAAGATTATATACAGACGCTGCTTCTGAGATGTG
>CAYSXZ010000032.1:0-49191 GCA_964435235.1 Microcaldota archaeon | reverse complement strand
CGGTAAGATTTATTAATCTGTGCTGCGTAAATACATCATGTACATAGAGCGCGAAATAAAGGAAAAATTCGAATCTGTCTCGAGGGTCTATAATATAGTTGCTGTAGTCGGGCCGAGACAGGCAGGCAAGACGACCTTCTTAAAAGAAAGGATAAAGGGGCTAAATGCTTCCTACGTCATGCTGGACGACCCTGATGCTCGAAGGCTTTTCAACGAGGATATCAAAAAGTTCGAAATCCAGTATATTAAAGGCAGAGAAATCACAGTGCTCGACGAGGTTCAGTATGGGAATGACGCTGGCAGTAAGTTGAAGTATCTCGCAGACAAAGGATGCAGGATCTGGGTAACATCATCTTCCCAAACAGTACTTAGCAAAGAAGTGCTTTCTTGGCTCGTCGGGAGGGTTACACTGCTGAAGCTTTATCCATTCTCCTTCAGTGAATTTCTAAGGGCGAAAGGACAGAAGGAAACTGTTGCGGAGATTACAAAAAGGAACGTCTGGGAGCACGCAGTATATGGTAGCTATCCAAGGGTTGTATTAACAGAAGATACTGAGATGAAACTGACCTTACTGAGAGACCTTTACACCACAATGGTGCTAAAGGATGTGGCGCAGACATTTTCTATAGCCGATATACGTTCGCTTGAGGAATTCTCAAGATACCTCTCTAATTCGATAGGAAATGTCCTTGTTTATGAAAAGGTAGCAAGTGAGATGAAACTCTCTTTTCAGACAGTTAAAAAATACTTGGACGCGATGGAAAAAAGCTATTTTATAACGAGGGTGCAACCGTTTTTTACAAACAAATTAAAGGAGATTACAAAACAGCCGAAGGTATATTTTGTTGATACTGGATTGAGGAATGCAATAGCTAACAGGTTTCCAAATTCTCTGAAGGAGGAAGGAAAGTTATTTGAGAATTATGTATTGACTGAGATTTTGAAGCTCGGCTTTCAGGTAAAATACTGGCTGACAAAAACAGGGCTTGAAGTGGATTTTATTGCAGAAAAGAATGACCTCATAATTCCAGTTGAGACAAAAATAAGTGCATCTCCAGAAAAGATAGAAAGAGGTCTGAGATCGTTCATAGATAAATATAAGCCAAAGCTCGCAGTTGTTGTTTTCTATGAAGGAACATCAGGAGAACTTATGGTAAACGGTTGCCGTGTGATATTCACAGACATTTATGGATTTTTAGGATTGACGAACGAATTAAAATCTTCCATTTGAATTTCTTTCATGCGAATAAAATTGTTCATAAACAAATCAATCCACGAGAATGCTGCTTACTACTATGAGCTAGCAAAGAAAGCGAGGAAAAAGGCAGAAGGCGTAGAGAAGGCAATTGAGGAGACGAAAAAGGAAATCGAAAGGACGAAAGCCAAGAAAGAAGCAAAGAAGGTCAGAATAAAGCGCGAGAAGGAATGGTTTGAGAAGTTTCATTGGTTCTACACATCTGGAGGGAGGCTTGCGATAGGCGGAAAGAATGCGCAGCAAAATGACATCGCTGTTAGGAAATACATGACAGATAATGACTTGTTCTTCCATGCAGACATTCAAGGAGGCTCTGCAGTGATACTGAAGGATGGAATGAAGGCAAGCGAAGAGGAGTTGCTCGAAGCAGCCCAGTTTGCAGCAAGTTTTTCAAATGCATGGAAGAATGGAAATGCAAGCGTTGATGTCTATGCTGTACGAAAGGAGCAACTCTTAAAAGCGGTCTCCGGTGGTTTTGTCCAAACAGGCGCATTCGCAATAACTGGAGAGAGAAGATGGTTCAGAGGTACAAAGCTTGGGGTGAAGGTTGGCATCGGAGAAAATGGAGCAGAAATCCTGCCAGAGCGCTCAAAGAAAATACTTAAGGAAGAGCTCCTGCTTGTGCCATCAACAGGAGGAAAGGAAAAGGGAGAGATCGCACGGGAAATTGCAAAGCGACTAGGCATAGATGTTACTGAGATTCTAGAAATAATACCAAATGGAAAGAGCAGGATTACTTACAAATAGGCGCTGGTGCGACGATCCTTCCATCCCTACCAGCAAAATCACAGTTTAGCTTTTTCGTTTTCAAAAATAAGGTGAGAAGAAGAATCAGCGCATCGAGTTCATCCTGAGTTGCACTTGCAGGAGAAGGAAAACCAAATCTTTTCAGTAGCCTGCAGATCGCCATCTTATCTTTTCTTGGAACACCAAATCTATCGTAGCTTGCACCAGGGAACCCTTCAAAGACCTTTATGCCAAGTTGCTCAAATTTTTTCTTCAAAGCCATTCCACGCTTTGTGAGCATTCTCATCGGACCAAGTGTTATTGGAAAGAAGCGGATCCCTTCCTTTCGCAGAAGTAAATCACACTCTCGAAAGTGGTGCCTACTTCGTTCTTCTATACTTTTCCTTCCCTTAGGAAGCGTAAGCGGAGCATCTATTATCGCTTCCTTTACTTTATATTTTTTTGCGAGTGCGAGCAGCTCTTCATCTTTGTGCGCAACGCCAAATTCGAATATTTTGTGGCTGAGGATTGCCCAGCCAGTTCGCCTTCTCTCGCTTCCTGCGAGGTCGATTCCCATCAGAGAGCGGGACAACATATAGAACCATCGAATATAGAAATTTTTAAGTTGAATCTAATTTAGCTTCAAGATCTGTACGGCCTTCTCAGAATCCAAGACCAACAAAAAAAATGGGCCCGCCCGGAATCGGACCGGGAATCTTTACCGTGTCAGGGTAACGTCTTAACCATTCGACTACAGGCCCAAGATTTCGAATTATGTAATGAGCAGAAAAGTTTAATAATTCTCAGAAAATGCGAACTTTGCCGAAGACTATTCTGTTTGTAATCTCAGTTATCTCTTCGAGATGCCTATCGACATTATAAGATATCTTATCTTTTATCTTTTCAAATTGTTCTTTTTTCTTTGTTAACACCGAAACAGAAGCGACCTTTGGTTGGTCTATCGGTTTTCCTATTTCAGAAAGAATGGCTATGTTTACGTTCTCTACTTCGTCATGTTCTTCTGCTATTTCATAAGCCATTTCGGTTGCTACAATCGAATATATCTTACCAACGTGATTTACAGGATTCTTCCCAGCAGCTGCTTCGAGCGACATCCCCCTAAACGGTGTTATAAGTCCATTTACCCTATTCCCTCGACCAACGCTTCCGTCATCACCCATCTCAGCGCTCGTGCCACTAACCGTAAGGTAGATCGATTTGTTTTTTATATCATCAGCCATATTTAAAGAAACACCAACCTTCCCTCCAACAATCCTTTTAGCAAATTTCGTTATGTCCTCCAACACCTTTTCTTTCTGTTCAACATACTCATCAATGTCATTTATGTATCTGGAAACAAATGCAACTGCAACTGTAAGCTTTATATCGTCGTCTTGTCTCATCCCCATGACCTTTATATCCTCCCCAACAAATGGTCTTGCAGTTTTGTATTCATCTGAGTTAAGATAGCTCTCGATATTAAGAACAAGCCTTTCCAAACCGTCGAGTGGAGCAAAACCAGTCCCTATACTCGTATCATTTGCAAGAGGAACCTTCTCACGCCTTGAAATCAAAGAAGCAAGTTCAGCCGAACCAGCTGAGATCCGGGACTCTATTTCAATATCAGATTCGACGTCGAGATGCCTTACAGTATTCTTAAGATATCTTTTGGCAGCCTCGATAGCTATGTCCGATACTGGTATCTTTCTACCTTCCAATTCTCCAGCAGCCCTACCACTTAACAAAACGTATATAGGTTTAATGAATGCTCCACCACCAAAATTAACCTGAGTAGCACCCCCACATATCTGCCCCTTATCTACATTGTGGTGGAGTATTCTTCCAAATTCCTTTATGTATTCCTTGCTGAGGCTTTTGCTTACTTCTTCCATTATTCCATCTATAAGAGTATCTGGATGTCCAAGACCCTTTCTTTCAACAAGTTCGACATTTCGCTTAAAAGGTGGAAGACATTTTTCCATTTCAACAGTAATATTCCTCTTTGGCATGATATCAACAATTACTCAACAGTAAATCTTATAATAGCGACCAACAAAATGGCTGAAAGGAAGAACAACGGTGCGCAGTCTTCGTTCAGGGAAGACCCATTCTCCTCTACTACCACTACAAATGTTTTTCTGTCGTTTGCGCCATTTATTGAAGCCATAATAGGAAGCGTATACATATAACCTGGAGAAAACATAGAAGAATTTAGTCTATGTTGCAATTGGATCTTGCCGTTCGGTTCGATGAGCAATAGTTCGCTGACCTCATCACCGTAACCATCCGGCGCTATAAATTGATATCTACCATATTCATAGTATGGTCTTTCGTTTTTGATTTCAGTTATTACCGTATATGTTCTATTTTCAAAAGATACATCTATAGATAATCCCTTCGGCTCATTTTCAATCGAAATCACAGTTATTCTTAGAGGTATGGAGTTAATATTAAGCAATTCATCATCAGCAACAAAACGATCATAATCACTAATTTGATCACTGCCGTAAGATACAATTATGTGGCTGCTCTCAAGTACGCCTGCCTCGCCAAAGGTGGGGTCAAGTGGCAGCCATCCATATCCCGGTATGTATCCTTCCACCCAAGCGTGCGGTTGCCACTCTTTTGTCATAACATACCCGTTTACATATCTTGTTCTGATTCCTAAAGAGTTAAGCATAGATATTAGAAGATGGGCGTATGCTGTGCAAACACCCCTTCTTTCAACAAAGACTGTTTTTGCATCAACCTTTTTTTCAAAATAAGATATATCGTATTCGATGTTTTTATGTACCCATGCTGTTTCATTCCTGATAGTTCCAAGCGTAGATTTTTCATCAGCCAACTCAGCAGCCTTTTTAGCGATCTCTTCGTTCCATTCAGTTAATACAGTTGGTGTTATGCTTTCTCGCACAAGAGGAGGATCTTCGCTTATATAAGAACGATAATCTACTACAATTGTAGCGTTAGCAGCGAGTAGAATACTACCATTCCTGAGCTTTCCCTTATAAATTACATGAATCTCGCCATCATCATCGCTTGTGATTTCCATCTCTGGTTCTGTTTCTATTGAAACAACCCTTTGGTTCGAACCGTTCGTTATCAATATCCCCTCAAACTCTGCAGTACATGTTGGATTTGTCGGGCAAACCAACAACCATTTCTTTTCAACCGTCATTGTAGCGGGGCCGTAGCCCCCATTAGCAAACGATAAAGAAAGAATGAGAATCGCAACGAGGGCATATAAAAACAAATTCTTCATCCTTTTAGCCCCTTAACCTTTTCATATGCATTACTCTTTTTTCTATCAGGTGTTTTGTTCCTATGTCCCTCCTATGCCAGACAGGTCCGCTTACAGCGCCGCACCCAATCTCTGCTATTCGTTCTGCTTCTTCTATTTCATCAGCTACTCCAAGAATACCAAAAGAACGAGAAGACGTGGTATATATTCTTCCATCTTTTTCATAAACTGACGCGTAGTAGATTTTTGCGCCAAGTCTGTTTATCTTATTCTCATCGATGAAAACCTCTGCATCCCTTTTTGCACTTTCTGGGTATCCTTCTGGGACAAGATATTTTACAACGGTACATTTGTTTTCGAATTCAACCCTGCCAAGTTTCCCATTAGCTATCCTCTCAAGGACAGAGGGGAAGGAATCCTTCATAAGCGGAACAACATTCATAGCTTCCGGGTCGCCAAAACGCGCGTTAAATTCAATAACCTTTACTCCATCTTTTGTTGCCATAAATTGCCCGTACAATACACCCTTATACACCCATCCCTCTCTTTTCATCGCACCAATCGTCTGTTTCATTATGTCCGCGGCGGTTTCGATATCAGATTTCTGAAGGAATGGAAGAAGCTCTCCAGTAGAATAGGAACCCATTCCACCGGTGTTTAATCCTCTATCGTCCTCAAACGCCCTTTTATGATCTTGAACAGGGGGCATGAAAGCCAAATGCTCGCCATCGCAAAAAGCCTGAAGTGTAAATTCCTCTCCCTCCAACTTTTCCTCAAGAAGAACAGAACCGTCCTTTTTAATCAGTCGAACAGCATAGGTAAGAGCAGTTTCTTTATCTACGTGCTCCCCAGTTATCTTTACTCCCTTTCCTCCTGTTAGACCTATAGGTTTCACAGCGACGTCTCCCATATCTTTTATAAATGACCTAGCTTCTCTCTCCGATTCCGCAACCATAAACTCAGGTAAGCCAGATATTCCATTTCTCTTTAGGAGATTTCTAGCGTATGATTTATCCCATTCTATTCGTGCCGCGCTCATACTCGGTGATGCAGCGAAAACGCCATGCTTTTGCATCACATCACTTATTCCAGCAGCTAGGGTTGCATCAGGGCTAGCGAAACCGATATCGAATTTTTCCTTAGATATTATCTTTGCTACCCTCTCAGGATTTTCAATATCGCATATCCAATACTTCTTGCACAGTTTTGCTATGGCAGGATTTTTCTTTGACATCAGGGCATAAAGTTCTGCATCGCGTGCAATAGCCTCAGCTATTACATGCTCTCTGGCACCGTTGCCTACGATAAGAACTTTCATAATTTACCTCTTCCCTAATACTCTTTTTAAAGTCTCAGCAAAAGAATTTGAAATGGGTTTAAGAAGAATGTATCTCCTTTCTGTCGGATAATTCTTTACGATGTTGAAAGAAAGCTCATTCTCAGCCTCCATTATTCAAACCTCCTCTTTATATAGCCCTCTGTGATTAGCATATTCAATCCCTCTTCTACACGAGAGACAGACATCCTTTGAAGCTTAGCGAATTCTGCTATGTTTATCGTTCCGCCATGCAGTTTTATCCAGTCGTAGAGCATCTCCTTCAATGCCTCATCGCTTACCTTTTCCAACTGTTCGATGCGCTTTGAAAGCTCATCTCTCTTCCTTTCGCATTCTAATAGAATCCTAGCATTCTCTTCGCTTGACCGCAACAAGTCAGAGTATTTTGCCTCGAGGCTTTTATACTTTGCCTGAATTTCACTTAATTCTGTTGAAAAATCTATAGCATCCTTGCTCGTTAACTTAAGCATCTCAGAAAAGACAGTGTTTATTTCAAAATATATCGCAGAAGGTTTTATATCGTAGTAATCCTCAGCAAGTTGAAGGACATTCAAAAAGACAGGCATAACCTCCATCAATCTCGCTCTTGGGTTTTTCTTTGGTGGAACATTATATCCGAGCTCTATGTTGTTCGGTCCAAAAAGTACGGAGTAATCAAGTTGGGGTTGTCCCTTTAAGTCAAACCCCTTCATCTTCTCTATTGTCAGTGTTTCTTTAGAGTAAGATATTCTGGTGAAGCCAAGGTTGCCCATGAGTGTTGCAAGTTCGTTGAGTGGCTTCTTTTGGACTGCCTTTATTTTTATTTTTTCAACTGTCATTCTTCCATCACCACGTTGACCACTCCTTTCGTAGCCTTTCTCATCTTTGCAAGCGAGAATATTCTTATAAGATTCTTTTCCTCGAAACCTACCTGTCTAAGGAATGATATAATGGAGGATTTGGAATAGCCAAAGCGCTCTAGCATTTCTACTATATTTTCTCCATCAACTACACCGTCCTTCTTTTCAAATTCCTTTCTTATTATCTCTATCTGACTCTCATTCAATCCCAATTCGTAAAGCATCCTTATGAACTGCTCTCTTTCAATTTCTATGTCCATATTCCCACCCTTAATTGTATAAAGGAACAAGGGGTCTTCACCGTCAATCTTGTCTAACAAGAATGTCATCACCTTGCTCTGCCTTTCAGCAAATATCATATTTACAGCAGCGTCTCCTACTCCAAATTTTGCTATTTCATTATCAATGAAATCAGAGTAGCCAATAGAGTTTTTTACATAGTCACGATATTCTTTTAGTATTGTTCTCAATACAAATATTGTCCCAATATTACTAAATATTGTTTTATGCATATCTGTTGGGTTCTGAGTAGCAATGATAAGAGAAAAATTATACTTCCTTCCTTCTCTTACTATTGTTATGACATCGCTTCTCTCATCCTGTGCTATCTTCCATGCCTCATCCAATACTACGAAAAGCCTTATCCTTCTATCCTTCTCTTCCTTCATCCCCTCTGCGCGCATAAGCTCCTTTATATATTGAAGAAGGGTAAGACCGGCAAGGCTCCTCATCTCTTCTGATGGAAGTTCATGAAGGTCTATGCAAACGAGACCGGAATTTGTCAGTTGTTTTATATCCAGGGTGCTAGCCCCAGCAAAGAAATTGCTTCCTTCTGCGGTGAACCTCTTCAATAGCCGAGCCGCTTTCTTTTTGTTTTTTCTTTCCAAATACTTTATAAGGTCTGGGAGCTGCGGCTTCTTTTTTAGACCATAGATATTTTCGAGCGCGTCCTCTATGTCATCCCTTTCCTGTGGAAAGTTTTTAAGATCAGCCAAGATATCGAATGCAGATACTATCTGTTTTATTCTGCTTTGCTTCGGCAGCCCTACAAGGTCGAGAATATTCATATTTTCCTTTGCGAGGTTTATCACCCGTCCACCTGCTTGTCTGACCCATCTATCATATTCCCCGACCCAATCGAGTATTATCGCATTTGTGTTCCATATGAGCGATGCTCGAGTAAGAAATGTTTTAACAGTGTAGGATTTTCCAGAACCAGTTATTCCTATTATAGCGATATGTGGATTTATTAATTTGCTCGGATCCCAGAAGACAGGCGTGTGCATGAACCTGGTCTTTCCTATATAAACGCCATCCTTAGGATTGGCAAGCAACAATTCCTTTCGTGGCTCCGGCGGATGGACAATTATCATTTTTTTCGCGAGTTCCCTAGAAAGTATATAGCTTGCCTTCATGCACACCACACATTTAGAAAATTTCGTCGTGAAACTCCTCTTCGCTTGTTGGGAAGAAGAGGTCCCATTCGAAGCATTTCAGCATCTCTAGGTCCTTCAACTCTTTCACATCGCAGCCTAAAGAGCTCGAAAGAATGGTTCTAACCTCTTTTGCTTGTCTCGCTACCTTGCTTACAGCCTCCTCTCTCGTAAGTCCGAAGGCTGTTGTGGAGCAAAACGCTACTACTTCAACCGGTCTTTCACCTTTTCCTAGGCGGTCCAAAAGCCTGTTCCACATCGCTATCTCCCTATCGTATCTTATCAGTTCATCAGGCTTTGTTCTCCACTCAGCTGCGCGTTTCGTCTCCACATTGCTCCTTTTCGTCTTTATGTCATCGATGTGCTTAGAAAGATCTATCGCAGATACAAGCAAAGATATTTTTGTTATGTATCTCATTGAACTTATCGCCTTTTCGAATGACTCGAACATAGTTTTTTTCTCCTCTTCGCTCTTGTCCATGGAGCTTTCATAATAACGTATCTCCATGAATTTGCTTGCATAGTAGCCGGCCGGTGTTTTCTTAAGAATATAATCTCTGCTTGGAGGTACTTCGTAGTCATTTCTTACTTCGATAACGTTCGTTGCCTTTGTTATCATTGGAATAAACAGATAACCGTATTTCCAGGTAAGTATGCTGAGGGCGAAGAAAGCAGCAGCGATTAGTGAAAAAAGTACGCTTCCGCCACTAAAGATAAGAGCTATGAGTATAGAGAAAAACCCTCCGACCAGCGCGGCTATCGTGACTGCACGGTTCAGAAACACTAAAGCACCCCCGTCTATTTTTTGTTTTTTCTTTTCCTTTATTAAAATATTATCTAAAATATTATCATGAGATAAGGAATTTAAAAATCTAAGTAAAAGACAGTTTCGCGTTCCATCTACGTCTTCCGTCGTTTTGCCGTTCGATAATTTTAAAAATGTTCGAATATCTATCTGCCAAAGAATAAAAAAGGTGCAATAATATGGAGCTTACTTTCAGAATAGGAGCTGAAGCAGGCGCTGGCGTAATGGTTACAGGAAGGATGTTGGGGCGATGCTTTACACGCAGTGGTTACAGCGTGCTTGCATATCCAGAATACCCTTCGCTCATACGTGGAGGGCATAACGTGTTCCAAATAAGAATCAGCGACGATGGAGTTTATTCGCCATCAACAAGATGCGACGTCTTACTCGCGCTAAACAGGGCTGCGTTGTTTTATCATAGGAATGCGGTGAATCCTAACGGGGTAATAATATACGATGAGAAGATAGATGTAAGCGAATTCAAACTGAGAAATGATATTAAAAAAATTCCACTGCCGATAGATAAAATCCTCTCAGATGCTGGAGCGTCTCCACAAATGGCAAATTCTGTCCAGATAGGCGCTGCACTCGCAGTAATAGATTATCCGTTCGACATCTTCGAAGGAGTACTCCATGACGAATTCGGAAGAAAAGGTAAGGAAATTGTTGAAAAGAATGCGTTAGTTGGAAAGATAGGTTATGATTTTGTAAAGAAGCACGGGATACTTAGAGAGATAAAGCCACTCTCGAAAAAAAGAAAGGCGCTAATTACAGGCAACGAGGCACTTGCGCTTGGAGCAGTGAAGAGCGGAATGAAGTTCTTTGCCGCCTATCCAATGACCCCGGCCTCATCAATACTTCATTACTTATGTGCAAAGGAGCGCGATTTTAATATAATTGTAAAGCAGACAGAAGACGAGATAGCAGCCATGAACTATGTTGTTGGTGCCAGCTTTGCCGGGGTACGCGCAGCAACCGCTACATCTGGAGGGGGTTTTGCGCTCATGACAGAAGCAGTAGGTCTCGCTGCAGAATCAGAAACCCCAGTTGTTATTTTCCTTGCGCAGAGGGTTGGGCCCAGCACCGGAATGCCAACATGGACGGAGCAGGGAGACCTACGGTTTGCCCTTCATTCGTCTCAAGGGGAATTCCTAAGGGTAGTTCTTACACCTGGAGACGTAAACGAATGCTTCTCTCTATCAGCAGAGGCTTTCAACCTTGCAGAGAAATATCAGATTCCTGTTCTCGTCTTATCTGATAAATTCCTCTCAGAAAGTCTTTTCTCTACAGACGGCTTTAACGATAATATTAAGATAGAGCGCGGGAAGATAGCGAGGGATCTCCCACTGCTTCAACCGAATGCACGCTTCAAGAGATATGAAATAACAAGCGATGGCGTCTCACCAAGAGCGCTTCCAGGAACACCAAATGGAATGCATGTCTCAAGTTCGTACGAGCATAATGAAACAGGCTTCAGCACCGAGCTGTTTTCTGAGAGGAAGGCGCAGGTCGATAAGAGGGCGAGAAAGATAAACGGCCTTATTAAAGATGTCCCGTCGCCAAAGGTTTATGGGGATAAAAAAGCAGAAGTATCTCTAATCACATGGGGTTCGATGAAGCTGCCTGCAATGGAAGGGGTTCATATTTTGAATAAAGAAGGGATAAACGCGAATATGATACACTTTAGCTGTGTGTTCCCTCTTGACGGAAAAACTGTCTGTAGTTTATTCAAGAATGCAAAGCACACAATAATTTTCGAAAATAATTCAACAGGACAGTTTGCCGGTATGCTAAAGGAGTACTGCGATTGCGAACCAGATTTCATTGCACTGAAATACACTGGAAGACCATTTTACGCAGAGGAAATAGCAGAGGAAGTAAAACAACTGAAGAAGAAAGGTTTCAAAGGAGAAAAGATAATTCGTGTTCTTGACAAGGAAGACTTGGAATATTATAATACACAGAGGTATGGATTGTAGGTGAGAAAATGCAGGAAAGCGAATATGATAGATTTGCTAAGCTTTATGATGAGATTTTTCGTGGTCAGCCAGGCGATATTGAGTTCTATGTTTCTGAAGCAAAAAAGGCAAAGTCAGTTCTTGAAATCGGTTGCGGAACAGGGCGGATAACAATACCTATTGCAAGAGCTGGTGTCTCGATTGTTGGGATGGATATCTCGCGACAGATGCTTGAGATAGCAAACAAGAAGGCACTTGCCGAAGGTCTTTCAATACCGTGGATACAGGGCGACATGCGAAATTTTGTAATAAAAAGAAAAAAATTTGACCTTGTGATAATACCATACAGGACATTCCTTCATGCGCTTACAGTTGAAGAGCAGAAGGCAACGCTCGCGAATATCCTGCGGATTCTGAAGAAAGGCGGAAGGCTGATAATAAACTTCTTTGTCCCAGACTATAATTACATAATTGAAGGGATGCAGAAAAGGTTGATGGAACAGAATGAAGATAGAAAAAGCGGTATCGTAACCAAAACCTACGAAGATGTTGTTTTCGACAGATACAGCCAGCTAAACAAGACGAACATCTATGTAGAGCGCTGGAAAAATGGAAAGAAGTTGTCGGAGAAGAGATATCGGCTCTATCTCAGATATATCTTTAGGTATGAAGCGCAGCATCTCTTTGAACTCTGTGGTTACAGGATTGTTGCGCTCTATGGGGACTTCGACCGAACGGCATTCGGTAGAAAAAGCGAGGAGATGATTTGGGTTCTTGAAAAGAGGTGATTATATGGCTGCAACGATAAACGATTTGAATGTCAAAGAAAAACCACAGTGGTGTCCTGGTTGCGGTAACTACGGCTTACTAACTGCACTGAAGGGCGCGCTCGCAGAGATTGGGAAACCGCAGCACGAGATAGTAATCGTAACTGGAATAGGCTGCAGTGGAAAAACAAATCATTATATTAATACATATGGGTTCGAAGGACTTCATGGAAGACCGTTACCAGTCGCTTCTGCAATAAGACTTGCGAATACTAGGCTTACTGTTATCGCAGAGGGAGGGGACGGAGATGGTTATGGAATAGGCATGGGGCATTTTATGCACATAATGAGACGAAACTATGACCTTACTTATATCGTACATAATAATCAGATATATGGGCTTACAACAGGTCAAGCATCACCAACCTCTCTTATTGGCATGAAAACAAAGACCACACCAGAAGGAGTTATAGAGATGCCTTTCAATCCAATCCTCACAGCAATAAATGGCGGTGCAACATATGTAGCGCGGGGATTCACAGGAGACCCAGCTCATCTGAAACAGCTTTTAAAGGGCGCAATTGAGCATAAGGGATTTGCGCTCGTTGATGTATTCCAGCCATGCGTAACATTCAACAAGCACAACACCTATGAATGGTTTAGGGAACGCATTTACAAGCTTGAGGACGCAAACCACGATCCGAGAAACAAAGAGAAAGCTAGGGAAAAGGCAGAGGAGGATGTAAAAACAGATTACAGGAAGGTACCGATAGGCCTTTTTTACAAGGAAGAAAAACCAACTTACGAAGATCTTCTGCCGCAAATAAAAGATAAACCGCTTGTTGAACACGAGTTGCAAATCGATCTTTCAAAAGCTTATGGGGAGTTCGTCTAGTTAACATCAATCATTTAATATCCTTTTAGACAATATCTCTTGGGGTCGTCTTTGAAACTTACACCGCGAGCGTATCAGTTGGCAATATATAATTCAATAATAGAAAATGGATCAACACTGGTAGTGCTACCAACAGGTTTAGGAAAAACACTTATCGCCCTTATGCTCATACGCGAATTTTCTAAAAAGGGAAGGTGCCTCTTCCTCACCCCAACAAAACCACTAGCGAAACAACATTACGAGAGTATATTAGATGTTCTCTCTATGCCATCCGATGAAGTCTCTCTCATAACTGGAGACATACCACCAAAAAAGAGGAAGGAAATGTATGCTAGAAAGGTTATAGTTGCAACACCTCAAACAATAAGAAACGACCTTGAGGAAGGTATTCTCTCGTCAGATTTTTCCCTATGCATCTTTGACGAATGCCACCGGGCAGTTGGTGATTACGCTTATGTCTCTATTGCAGATAAACTCAACAATACGCTTTTTGTTGGTCTCACCGCATCTCCAGGAGGAAAAAGGGAAAGGATAGAAGAGGTCGTCAATAATTTAAAAATCAAAAACATAGAAATACGAACATCATTCGATGAAGATGTTGCACAATACGTTCAGAAAAGCACAATCACCTGGATTCCTGTTGAACTCTCCCCCCTCCTTAAAAAAATAAAAAATAATATTGATGAAATGATGGCATCGCATGCAAGGGCTCTTGCAGGAATGGGTTTTCCACCACCGCTCAAACATAAAGGAAGGTTTCTTGATCTGAGGAATAAGATATTGAGCATAGACAGAGGTCTGAAGTATCATGCACTTGTAGAATATTCTATTCTGCTTAACCTTCTTCATATGTCAGAGCTTCTTGAGACCCAGGGATTGCACGCACTGAGGCAATATGTTAAAAAGATAGAGGAGAAACAAAGCAAATCTGCAAAACGACTGCTGCACGAGAAAAAATTTGCTGAACTGAAGAGATTAATTTTTGAAAATGATAATGAGCATCCTAAATTGGGCAAGCTTCTAGATTTGGTAAGGTCTCTTTCTGGAAAGAAGATTATAATCTTTGCCCAATACCGAGATCAGATAACCAAAATCGAAAACGAGCTATCGAAGATTGGTATACCTGCAAAGCAGTTTGTTGGAAAAAAGGGCACCTTTACAAGGAAGATGCAAGAGAAGACGATGGAGGAGTTCCGTTCTGGCCTTTTCGATGTGTTAATTGCCAGTAGCATAGGAGAGGAAGGTCTGGATGTCCCGGCAGTTGATGCAGTCATCTTCTACGAGCCAGTTCCTAGCGAGATAAGAAGCATACAGAGGCGCGGTCGTGCAGCAAGACTTAAGAAAGGGGAGGTCTACATCTTAATGACAAAGGGAACAAGGGACGAGTATTATTATTGGTCATCGTTTAGAAAGGAGAAGAAGATGAAGGAAATACTCACCATAATGAAAAGGAGAATGATCGGAAAGCTAGAAAATAAGATGCAAAAACCAACATTCAATCCAGAAAAGAAACAGCCTCTGGTAGGCCAAACTAAGATTTCAAATTTCATTTAGATTCTTTACTTACTATAAAATCAACTTCATCCTCATTTAGCTCGTAGTATGCTATTATACTTTCTAAGTTATTTTTCATCTGCAGAGATATAATCGGCAACATCTCCAACGCTTCTTTTGCATTGGCGTATGTTCTTCTACCGATCTTTGTACCAACACTCTTTGCGATGCTCCTCGACTGTGCAGCCCTACTCATCTCTCGCAGATATGTTGGAAAGGAGTATCTGGTAAACTTGTTATACATCCTTCTTTTAGAAAGTGCTACACCAGTAGTTGCTAGGTCTATTGAATATTTAAGAAGAACCCAGCTGCTCTTTGCTATCCTACCTTCAAAAACATCAGACCTTGAAAGCCAATTGTAGGCAGCAGCTATCTCATTTATATCCTCATATTCATTTGGAATGTTTTCATCGATCCAAAATTTCAGAATATCAAAATCGACGTCTCCGTAAGCAACGCTTCTCGCTTCCACCCATGTCGATGCTTTGAATAGAGTTTTCATCTTCATGAAAATATCCTTTTCTCTATCTCTTAGGCTTGTCTTTCCTGTTTGCAGATCATTAAGCGCTGAGCGAACATCTCCGTTTGCATTTTCTATTATTCTATTAATATCTGCTTCTTCGATGTTCATGCCCTCGCTTTTTATAATCCTCTCAATCAACTTTCTTATAGCGATCTTGTTTACTCTCTTCATCTCAACAAGTTCGCATTCGCTTCTTATAGTAGCTAGTTTCTTGTCCCATGCATCAGTAGCAGTTAGTAATACGGGACAGTTTGTCTCCTTGAGGAGTGCCGCAAGCGCAGCAGGTCCTCCGCTGTCCTTTTTTCCCGCGAAGACATCAACATCATCTATAAGAATAATCTTTATTTTTCCGCTAAGAGTACCAGCAAGCATCGCAGATTTGACAACGGCCTCCATTCGTTCTCTATTTCGCAACTCGCTGGCATTCATTTCAATAAGTTCTAGGTCAAACTCTCTCATTAGAGCGTATGCCGCAGATGTTTTTCCAACCCCGGATGGGCCATAAACCAAAAGCGGTCTCCTTTTTTTACCGCCGAGCCAGTTAAGCATCCATTTTTTTATTTTTTCTCTTGCTTCATCATTTCCTACCATCTCGTCTATGCTCTTCGGCGAATATTTTTCAGTGAGAAGCATGATAATTTCTAGTCAGTAATTGTTTTAATAAATTATGTCTAATATTAACTTTGTAAATAGCCCCGTAGTCTAGTGGTCAAGGGACCATAAATGAAGATTTATGGGCTGATAAGATACAAGGCTCTGGACCTTGGGACAGCGGTTCGAAATCTATTAGAACGAGAATCCGCTCGGGGCTAATTTGTATTCAAGGTGATTTGGTGATTGTTCTCAATCTCAAAACATATTCGGAAACAATAAGCAAAGCCCTCTTATTTACAGATATCGCAAGCGAAGTGGTAGAAGAGACCGGAGTAAGGATAGTAATCTGCCCGCCAGCACCATTTCTCAAAGAAGCTGCAGAGAGGTTCTCTGATGTTTTCGCCCAACATACCGACCCATACCCTCCTGGTGCGCATACAGGCTCTATTCCAGCAGAGCTTCTCAAATCTTTATCAGTAAAGGGCTCGCTTGTAAATCATTCCGAAAAAAGAATTGGGATGGAGGACATCAAAAGAGTACTCGGCCATCTTCACGCCTTAACACTCGAGACTATCGCATGCGCAGAAAGCCCTCAAGAAGCCGCCGAGATAGCCGCCCTTGCTCCGATTCATGTTGCAATAGAGCCACCAGAACTTATAGGCAGCGGAAAGAGCGTTTCAACCACAAAACCAGAGGTGATAACAGAAACCGTAAATAAAATAAAAGATTTGAGCACTAAGGTAAACATTCTTTGTGGTGCAGGAGTGAGCACCAAGGAGGATGTTAAAAAAGCGCTGGAATTGGGCACTGATGGAATTCTTGTAGCAAGCGCATTTGTAAAAGCGCAAGACCCAAAATCCATTCTGAGAGAGTTTGCATCAGTCTTCTAATGCGACCGTAGTCTAGTGGTCAGGATTTTGGCCTTCCAAGCCAACGACCCGGGTTCAAATCCCGGCGGTCGCATTCATTTTTTTGAGTTGTTCGAGAATATTGATTATATTCTCCTTCTTTTTCTTATCCAATTTCTCGTCATCAATAAGGTCTTTTAATTCAGGTATCGCAGCTTCTCTAATAAGTCTTTTTGCTTCTTCCGAACCTTGAAGCATAATCAAAATCTCTCCTGCAGCGATATTGTCATCTATATAAGCAGAATCTAAAAGAGCAGTTATCATTTTCTTTAGAGGTATCTCGTTAATCTCGCTATTACTAATCTTGCTGTACCTGAGTGCTTTCGCAATTCTTTTCACAATTTTATCATTTTCGCTTCCAATTTTAAGAAGATCAAATAATCTATTCTTTAACTCCTCGGGGCACCACTGTATTCTAGAAAGAAAAAGGAGAGCAGCTAACACAAGCTCTTCTGTCAATCTATATTTATCTAATTCCTTTTCAACCTTTGAGATGAATTCATCTATACTGAAAAACAATTCTTCTTTGACGTTCTCTCTTTTTTTCTTTGCCGCTTTTAACCCCTCTTCCAATCTACTAAATTCATCTAGGTATGTTTTGTTGTACCTATTTAGAATTTTCAAAATAGCTTCAACCATTTTGCTATCTCTCAATCCAGCATGAAGTTTTTTTGACGAATTAAGAGCTCCTAGGAGAGCAAGTTTCTGTTCATCACTGCCATTACAAAGGGTAGAAGCAATAAAGCTTAGCAGCCTCTTCTTTTCCTCTCTTCCGAGTTCAGGCATGCAACTAACTTCTACTAATTTTTTTGCAACTCCATCAAGATTTTCTAAAAAAAACTGCTCACTTCCTTCTGTTTCTTTTCTCAAAAGAAGTTTTAAACCATATTTCGCAAGCTCATGCTGGTCGCCATTTCCATTTACTGCCACTACGCTTTTCCAGAATTCGATGCTTCCGTAGTTACTTGCGTAAAGAACGTCGAGTGCAAACATCCTAACAGAAAGAGAATTTTTGCTTCCACCATAAACTATATCTCTTAATATATCCCAATATTTTGTAAGGTTTGTACTTTCATCACTATTTCCTATTTCACCGTAAATTTTCATTACAGTTTTGAAGCTTTCATCAACTATACCACTCCATTTCAAATAACGGAGTTTTTCTTCGATTTCTTTGTTTATTATACTCAAAAACTTGCTCTTTTCATTTTCGTTAAGCTTCTTATATACCTTTACAACTAAATCAGGATACGCGCCACCTTCCTGTTTTGCCATCACATAAATCCTTTTGCAGTCGCTATAACTATATTTCGTATTTTCCTTCTCTAAGTAGTCTATACAATCCTTTTTGCTCTCATCATTGATCCTATTTAATAGTCTTAACACTTTTCCAGTATTTCCGTGTTCCATCGCTTTCTTAATAACATTTTCCCTTCTTTTTTGCAAGTAGCACTTGGCGTTATGTATAATATCCTTAAATTTTTTCCATCTTGTCGATGCAGGATGGTCATCGGCTTTTTTTCCTCTAACAACCAATATTTGCGACATGTATTATATTACTCAGCTTAATTTTTTAAATGTTTCTAAAAATGTAAAATTAGGATAATTAACTAGGAAAAGAAAAAGGTAGAAATGGCTCTTAGGCGGCCTTTCTAAGTGCGAGTTCTTTGTCGATAAGTTCTGAAAGAACCTTGTGGTGGATAAACCTCCTTCCGCCTATCTTTTCGTGTGGTATTCTTCCCCTATCCAATCTTCTTTCAAATGCATTTCTCCTTATCTTTATACCATTCTTGTGAAGTTCCTTTATCGCTGCGCTTACTGTATAGTAGTTATTACTAACATGAGTAAGTGCCTCCACTGCATCACGTGGAACAAGCCTTCTCGTGCCAAATTTTACCGATGGAACAGATCCTTTTTCAATTCTCCCTATAAATGCCCTAAAGTTTATTTTTGGATTTGCCTTTTTGTACTGCTGATACGCTTCTTTTACAGTGTAAAACTCTTCTTTTATATTCGCTATGTCATCCAGAATAGATTGTGGTATAAATCTTTTTCTTCCGACCTTTACATAAGGGACCGTACCTCTTTCTATTCTTCCACCAAATGCTCTAAATGAGATAACGACCCCTTTACTTCTAAGATAGTCGTAAGCTGATTTTACAGAATATAAGTTATGCGAATCTTTCAATGCCTCTTCATTAAGACCTTGCTTATAGAGATCCTGGGCAGCTTTAAAAACAGTTGCTAACGAGCCAGAAAGGCTGGTTTCTACCTCTGCCCTTTCCTTCATTATCTTGTTGAGGTCAATTGACCTATACTTTTCTACCACATCATCGTTTATCTCCGTTTCTATAACAATCTTTCTTCCACGAGGCATCTTCAATCACCTATTCATAATTCATATTTTATCATATTTTGTTTATACTTTATGAATTTCTGTGTTTTAATATGTAACATATATTTTTTAAATGTTTGCTTTGTTCTTTACCTCTCATTTTTTCCTACTCCTAATGCATGTTTCACAATATAAACCGCAACAATTATAATTATTACTACAATTGCGATGTAAAGAATTTGTGAATTTTTATCAGTTTGGGTCTGATCTTGTGTTATCTCCACATTGCTCTCTGGCACAACAAACCTTCCCTCACGGACTGCCGTATTTCCTTCATTGTCTCGAATTTCTATTCTAAACTCTATAGTCTTATCGCTTTCTAATTCTGGAAAATCGCTGACAAAGGTGTCTAGACTAGTAGCAAATGTCGTAGCACTGCTCCAACCAGAACCAACCTCCAACGGAAGGATGCGGTAGATCACTTTAGTGCCAGAAACATTCACACCACTTGCATATTTACCATCGTCAGCTACCCTTATAGTCATGCGCGGTCGTTTTCCTATCACTGTTATCTCTGTACTCTTTATCGAAGGCGGACGGAGGTCGAATACAACAACAGATGTATTCCTCCTATCTAGATCCATCACAATTGTTTTTTCAAACCCCGCATAGCTTACGGTCCCTTCAATCGTATCTCCAAAAACCTCTGTCTCGTAATGACCGTTCGTCATAGGAAAACTCTCATTGAATATAAAGATGGTAGCTTCAACAGGTTTACCTTCATCATCCACAGAGTCTATGCTTACAGAATGTCTGCGCAGCACTATTTCATAATTTGTATCATTTCTTATGTATATCTTCCCGCTCTCCTTTCCCCGGTAGTACGATGCAACGTAATCTATGAGTCCTGGTGGTGTATAAAACCTCGCCCTTCCATCCTTTCCGGTAAGCTTGCTTATTCCGTTAACAGTTACGGTTGCATTTTCTATAGGTTTTCCATTCTGGTCATCAACTATCATATCCAAAAGATATACGTTGAGATTTAGGTCGATAAATTGGCCATGTGAATTTGCTATTACTGTCTTCGTGGCCTTTGCCTTACCAAGCGTTGCGTTTATCCATATTCTGCAGTCTATCTTTCTTGTTTCTGTTCCTTGATTTGCAATAGAAAAATGCCTAATGCCATCAGCGTTTGTTGGGAGAGGCTCTGTTACAAAATACTGCTCGCCAAAACTCGCGCCTCTGTCGAACATCACCGTTACCAACGCTCCCTCTACAGGCCTAAGTTTTGCATCGAGAACACGCACGTCAAAGGAGTCCGTATATCCTCTGCAATCTATCTCAGCTGCTGAAACGAACTGTGCGAGTAGAACCAAAAACAATACCAATGATAGTTGTTTCATAATAACACACATCTGTTATAAAACTTCTCAAATATAAATATAAAAATACATCTTTTGGCAGGGCTCGTAGTCGAACGGTAAGACGCTGCCTTCGCAAGGCAGAGACTCTGGGTTCAAATCCCAGCGAGTCCATCAACCTAAGAATTCCTTTAAAAATTCGTCTTCTATCTTAACAACCCTTAAACCGGTGCAATTAACCTTCATTTTTAGAATAGAAGAAAAACTCGGCCTTGTTCTTCCGTCATCTCCTGTGATAAGCTCTTTGATGTAAGTACCTGCCTCAGTCCTTATTAAAAAGATGGCCTTATTTTCATTTTTTGATACAAATTTAATATCCAATATTTTTCTTCTTCTATCTATCTTTGCTCTCCTATGAGCAACACGCTTAGGGGTTAGTTGTTCTATTGTTGTTCCGCGAAGCGAGAGTATTTTTTCGATTTCTTCCTCATTTAATGTTCTTTCAAATTCTACATCTACTTCGTACTCTTTATCAAAATGCGAGGAAGCAACCAGTTCTACTGCTCCGCGTTTTACAATCTTCAAATCACTCACAAATACCTCTTTTTTTTCGTTTATCTCTTCTGCAATCCTATTCAAGTCAGGTTTCCTGTTTCTAGCGTGCTTAAGTTCCATGACAAATGGCCTTCCTGCTGTATTTATAACATCTATATCTTCCCTTCCAGACGCGTGCAATGCATAATCCGATGCCTCGCACTCTTTCTTCATAATCTCTCCTATCTTCTCCTCTACGGATTCATACATCTTGCCTTTACCACCGCATCTCTCGCAGCCCTTCCCGCTACATTTTGTGCATATCCATCTAGACTGCGATATTCCACGGACAAGCTTGCAGTATCTTCCAAAGATAAAGAGCTCGTTCGGTTCGATTGAAAATTCTTCCTTTTCAGCATCAAATGTTATTCTTGCATCTCCATCTACACATGGCTTTGCCGTTGTTCTTTGAGCAATGATGCGATTTCCTACACGATTTGCACGGGTTTTTATGCTCTCGCTTCTTTCGATAGCAAAATCCCAAATAAATTCTTCTCTTATAAGCCATTTTTTTGGAACAACTGTAGAAATACTGAATGTCGAATAATTATTTAGTTCATCTGCTGCCCTTTCAACTAGCGATTCAAATCTATCCATCTTATTTTCGCAGATGAAGCAATTCCCTTCTGAAAAAATATTCCCATTAGCGGCATTGCAAAATTTGCATAGGGTGACCATCTTTCTCCTCTAAATCTGTAGCTCCTTATGCGGCTCGGAAGGAAGGGAATTTTTAATCCTATATCCTTCGAGAATCAAACACGCCCTTTTTACCTTCTCAATCCTTCCGGCTGCTGATTTTGATGTAAGCAATTTCTCTGCATAAATTCCAAAATCTGCCAGAGTAGTAGTACCGTTCTCCCCCATGTACTTCAGAACCTCTACAACAAGTTCTCTTCCCTTTTCATCGCTTCCCCATACGCTTAAGGCAAGCGCAACTTGGTTTATAAAATGCGCCTTGTCCGTCTCGCTCATTAATTTCCATCTATCTATTATCTTAAGTTTTATTTCATCTGTGAGATAATCTAGCATTACCCTCACCTCTTTACCCATTTTTTAAAATCCAGTTTTTTTGTATCATTTGTATCAAGCATATAAGCCAGCTCCATAGCTAATGTTATCGCCTTTTCGCTTGGTGTAGTTTTTGTTATTTTTTCTTCTATCGTCTTAGTTGGCACCGTTCCTTTTCCTTTGGTTTTTTCCTTAGCCAACTTCTCGAGTTCTGCGATGTACTTTGTATCAAATTTCTTTCCTTTCTGAACCAAAGCCATTATGCCATTAAGCCACTCATTGAATTTCTTCCTTCTATCCTCTTCAGGCTTTTTCAATACACTTTCGGTTACCATCATTTCACCATAGTCTTCTCTCAAGAATATTTTATAAACACTTTGCACCAAATTCATATCATGGATATCTACTTTAATGAGGACGCAATAGAGTGGATGAGAAAAAAAGGCTTTAGCGAAGCCGAGATAGAGGAAGCAAGAAGGGCAATTTCCATTGCTTGGAAGCATGTAGAGGCAGCAAAAGGAGAGACGCTTATACTGCCAAAGGGAACCTCAGGAAAGGTAGCCGCTTTGGTCTACGCAGTCCTTTCGAATACAGATATCGAAGGACGACCACTAGGGTTCCAAAAAGGCGGGCTCGTTGATGTTACTGACGAAGCAAGGAAAAGTTTTGATGAGGAGGCGGAGATCGGGGAATTTGAAGACGTCCTTGAGCGAATAAGCAAGATTAAGATAGGAAGGGGTCGCTCCGATCCGAGAAGAAGAACAAGTGTGATAAAAAAAGAAAGACACCTCTAAACAGTTTCGCTTGCCGTGAAATCCTTAAGTTCGAACGTAGGTTTTTCCCATCTATGATCCACCCTTTCTACTATTGCACCCTCCGGCCCTATTTTACACCATTCTAAGAGTTCCATCAGTTTTTCTTTATCTCCTTCAGCAACTATTTCAACACTTCCGTCTCTTCTGTTTCTAACCCATCCTTTTAATCTAAGTTTTCTTGCAATGCCCACTGTATTCGCTCGGAAGAAAACACCATGAACCATACCATAAACAAAGATATGTATTCTTGCAGTCATACTTATCAGAGTAGTTCTCCCCTTGCCTGTTCTATCTGAATTCGTGCAGCGTCCTGCTTCCTCCTAAAATCCGGAAGGACTGCATTTGAGAAACGTAGCGGAAGAATTTCATCATATATACCTTCCATCAGCCCAAAAAACATCTCTGCTTTTTTTCTATCATTATGTCTTAATGCTTCGTACATCTCCCTCTTTAACTCTCCTATTGCATCTAGAAGTCCATTCAGATACGGTACTTCACTTATTTCCATCTCCTTAAATGCGGGGATTCTGTTATGCTCTACGGCAGAAAGAACGATCTTTGCTTCTGCATATTCCTGTAAGATATGATTCATCTGTGTCTGAAACTCTTTCTCATATTTCTTAACGGTGGCAAGCAACCTTTCTGCCGCTGATAGATGTTTCTTTGCTTCTTTTATTTTTCCAGCATGCATCGCCTTTATGCAATTCGAACATTCTCGGATAATTTCCCTGCTCCTCGAGAGAAGAAGGTCCATCCTACGCTCTTTTTCCATGAGTCTCTTCTCTATCTCATCTATTCCAAGTTCGATTTTCATGATAAGATCTCAAAGTCCAAATTTTTAAACTTGTCTTTCAATACTCTCTCGGTGATAGTGTGCGCGTTGTTCTTTCGATAGGTGGAAGTTCGATTAACCCGAACGGAAAGCCAGATATAGAATTTCTTAAGGGAATTGGAGAGCTCCTGAGATCCAGCAAGGGCGAATTCGGAATAGTTGCCGGTGGGGGGAGCACTGCGCGAGCGTATGCGGAGGCTTTAAGAAAATTCGGCAGGAGCGAGTATGAAGCTGATTCGATAGCAATAATCTCGACAAGACAGAATGCATATCTCCTTACAGCTATTTTAGGAGAAGAGGCTTATCCATACATTCCAGAAACGTTTGAAGAAGCGCGAGCTGCACTTAACGGACGAAGAATAGTAGTGATGGGAGGGACTGTACCTGGAATCACAACAGATTCTGATTCTGCATTACTTGCGGAAGCGATAGGTGCAAAAAGACTCGTGAACATAAGCAATGTTGACGGAATATACGATAGCGATCCGAGAAAAAACCCAAACGCAAAGAAATTCAAAAGGCTTACGCACGAGCAGCTCATAGCGCTGGCTATAGAAAGTGATAAAAGAATGGCTGGAACGCACTTTGTCTTCGACATGCTTGCATGCAAGCTTGTTGCACGTTCAAAGATAGAGGTTCATTTCGTATCCTGCAAGAATTTCAAGGATATAAGAAATGCAATAGAAGGAAAGGAACACGGCGGAACTGTTGTCCGTTAGTCTTTTATATATTTTGAAACTTCTTTATCAGAAAGTGCTTTGTGCTTTTTTGTTGCGGCTGGTATTACGGATATCTCCACATTTTCTGGATTTAATTTTTCCTCTTGAGTTCTCTTTAGTGCTTCTACTGCAAGTTTTATCGCCTCTTCCATAGTTATGTTTTCCTTATATTTTTTCTCTAGAATTTCGTCAACTTCTTTTTTGCTCGCCCCAATCGAATCTGCTTTGTAGGCTGTCATAGCACCGCTTGGTTCCGCCTCAAACAATCTTGGTGCGTTGTCGTACCCTCCGATAAGAAGAGAGACACCGAATGGCCTCGCCCCCCCATACTGGGTATATATCTGCATAAGGTCGCAAACACTCCTAGCAATTGTTTCGATAGATGCGCTTTCGTTATATACTATTCTATGCCTCTGTGCATCTACTCGAGCAGTTTCTACTAGTCTTCTGGCATCCGCAATAAGCCCGCTTGCCGTTACCGCTATATGGTCATCTATTTCGAATATCTTTTTCAGGGATTCCGGAACAACAAGCTTCGAATGAATGGATTTAAATGCAACGAATATTACTCCATCGCTTGCGCATATCGCAATCGCAGTTGCACCTCTCTTAACAGCTTCCTTTGCGTACTCTACCTGAAAAAGCCTGCCATCCGGACTAAAGACAGTTATGGCTCGATCATAAGCCTGCGGAGATACTCCGTACATATAAATTTCACCTCAGCAATCAATAATGCAATAATGAATGTCATAAATATTTAAATGCTTGGTTTCGTATCTAAAGTTTCCATCTTAGCAAGGCACCCAGCCCACCAAAGTTTTTCAGTTTAATACCTGGGTCTCCTTCAGACGATATTACTACCACATCTACACCAGTTTTTTCTGCTTCCTCTATAAGTTTTTCAACATCGGCAGAGGTTCTTAGGACGGTATCTAGAATGAGAAGCTTTGCCACTGCTCCAGCCTCGACTGCTTTTCTCACCTCGTCCATACCATAGACTGCCTTTCCTGTTTCTCTGTAGATCTCAGTAAAAAATTCTTCAACCTCTTTCTCCTCTCTCTCGTATCTTGCCTCGCCAACGGCCTTTTCAATTATTCCTCTCTTCAGCAACTCGTTCACTCCGCTTGGCTCTGCATAGCTGCACGATTCGAATATTATACGCCTTACAAGTTCTGGATTCTTCTGCTGAATAAATTTCTTTAGATTATCCTTTGCAAAGCCAGGACCTGCAACAACAATCCTCCCTTCCATTCGCTCGAGTTCAGCAGTTATCTTTCCGAAATATTCTCTTTCCTTCTTTTCGAAATCCTCCTCCCGCTTTCTCGCAGGATTTCTTATCTCCATCCCGTAATCTATACCGTATGGCTTCAGCGTTGCGAAGAGTGCGTGCTCCTCATCAAGAACAATAATATTAAGCTTCGGCCTTCTCGTCTCCTTTTCCGCTGTCCTTATCCTCTTTATCTCATGCTGCATCCATTTCTTCTTTATCTTTATTGAATCTCCTGCAGCAACTTCTATTGTATGATGCTTGCCGAGTTGGACATACTCCTCAGGAGAGCCCCAGACTATTGTTCCAAGCACGCGAAGGCGGTTTGACGCCCCTGCAAATTCTACATTCTCGACCTTCACGCGAATTGTTACATGCTTTTTCTCTTCTTTCTCTCCTACTCTGTAGGTTCGGAATGTACTACCCTCGACCTCATCTCCCTTTGCTATAACCTTTGAAAGATGCCACAGGTCTTCGACTGTATCTGCTGCAACCTTCATCACTCCTTCCTTTCCATCGTAATGAATGATTTTCATCCCTTCTCCCTTCTTATTATTTCTCTTGCCGCAATCAAACCTGTTGTTGCTGCAGGGACTATTCCTCCAGAAACCCCTGCCCCGTCTCCTGCTGTGAAAAGATTCTTCACCTGCTCTGTTTCGAGCCTGTTTGTTATCCGCAATCTGATTGACTTGAACTTTACCTCTGGCGCATACAAGAGTGTTGAAGGGTCGTTCACTCCAGGAATCACTCTCGCGAGGATGTCGAGCCCCTCAACGATATCATCAACAATCCTGGCTGGCATAGCCATAGCGATATCTCCAGGAGTAACATCTCTGTTTGTTGGTTCCACTGGAGAGCGCTCTATCCTTTCCCAGGTTGAGCGATGCCCTCCCTTCAAATCACCAAGTCGTTGAAGAACAGGCTTTCCTCCTCCTATTGTGGTAGCAAGCATGCAGATGCTCCTTCCATATTGCGTAGTATTTTCGAGCGGTTGTGTCAGCATTATTCGAACGAGGAAGGCGAAATTTGTATTACGGGACTTTTTTTCCTTCATACTATGACCATTCACAGAAACGAATTTTCCATAGTTCTCAGTTATGACAAATCCGCTCGGATTTGTGCAGAATGTGCGAACGAAATCATCATACCTTGCGGTTCGGATGTGGAACTTTGGATCCCAGCTTATCTTCGTAACATCGTCCATTACTTCATTTGGAACTTCGACGCGAACGCCGATATCAAGCGGGCCGTAACGAAACCCTATATTCTTTCTCATCGCAAGTTCAAGAAGCCATTGGGAGCCTGCACGACCAGGAGCGAGAATAACATAATCTGCGGCCAATATTCTTTTCTTTCCTTTTCTTTTTATCTCTACTCCAGCAACCTTATCGTTTTTCACGATTACATCTGTTGCGCTTGTCTCAACCAGAATTTTTACACCATGCGATTCCAGTCGCCTTTTCATGGAGTTAATAACGTTTGGGAGAATGTCGGAACCTATATGCTTCTGCCTGATAGGAAGAAATCTTAATCCAGCAGTCATCGCGCGAACTTCAAGCTCACGGGCCTTTGGATGAATCTCTGCCTTCTCTGGCACTCCATTTTCTACAAATATACCATCCACATAAGAGATCAGTTCATTCGCTTCCTGGCGAGAGAGGAATTCGAGAAGGTTTCCTCCAACCTCAGGATGAAGATTAAGCTTTCCATCAGAAAACGTTCCGCTCCCACCCATCCCAGATATATAGTTTGGACCTGCGGAATCCTCTCGTGCTATTGCTCTTTTCCTCTTCTCTACATCAAGACCAGCTTCGACAAGAGTAACATTAAATCCTTCCTTTCCGAGCTCATAAGCAGCGAACATCCCAGCAGGTCCTGCTCCTACTATGACAACCTTAACGGCATCCCTGACCATGCTCTCATGTGGTGCTCTAAATTATAAATTCTTTCTGTTGGTTAGACTATATACTCGGAAGCTTTGCCGGTTCCCCTTTTGCTATGGTATATACATCATACACTATCGCAAGACCTAAAATGAGCGGCACTACCAGAATAGGCGCACAGCAAATACCACCAAGGCCATAGCTGATAATCGTTCCTGAAAGATATACAAAAAGAATACCTCCAACTATAACCCACAATGCAAGGAGATACAATATCCCTCTTCTTATTTCACCAAGATAAAAGTATCCTACTGCAGGTGCACTGAGTAGGAGCAAGCCAAGAACGCTTATCAGCGCAGCAATACCAGGATCTTTTTTCGTTTCAGGCGGCATAATGAATCACATTTATTTTAGGTTGATGCAAATTTAAAACCATTACCATCACTTCATAACACGAAAAGGCGTGGTGTTACTTTCAGTTTCTGGTTGTCTCATAAATATATCTGGAAGTAGTTTTCGAATTAATTTGCAACAGGCTCGGTCTGTCGCCCAACCAACAGATTTTTATTCGCTTTTGGATCTGCTCCTAGTTTCCTTTTCACCTCTTTCCATTCCATCGGTTCCTTCTCATTCAATGGATTCGAAAGCTCCACCTTCTCCTTAATCCGAATAGTAAGAGAATTAAACTTATCTATTAGTTCCCTTCTTTCCTTCACCAAATACCAGTCTTTCCCTTTTTTGCGGAATTCTGCCCTGTACATTTTCAAGATCATATTAGTAGTATTTTCTATCATAGAAAGTGCAGCCTTGTAATCCTTCTCCTCGAGCTTCTTATTCACGAAATTTTCAACGATTTCTCCAAGTGCTTCAGCAGCCCTCTCTCGCATATTCTTATTCTCATCTTTCAATGCATTAATCAAAGCAGGGACTGCCTTCAAAATCTCAGTACTACCAGGATTTGCTTCCCCAATTTTTCCAAGTGCCCCAGCAGCCTCCCTTCCTACATCCTCATTCTTATCTTTCAATGCAGCAATCAAGGCAGGAACTGCTCTTATATCTTCTAGACAACCGAGTGCCATTGCTGCCCCATGGCGTTCTTCCCATCTTTTTCCATTCTTCAGCATTTCAATAATCGTTTCAAGCTGTTCCTTATTTACTCCGATTTCTCCAAGTGCCTCAGCAGCCTCCCTTCGCACAAACTCATTCTCATCTTTCAATGCATCAATCAAAGCAGGGACTGCTCTTATATCTTTTAGACAACCGAGTGCCATTGCTGCCACATTTCGTTCTTCCCATCTTTCTCCATTCTTCAGCATTTCAATAATCGTTTCAAACTGTTCATCATTTACTCCGATCTCTCCAAGTGTTTCAGCAGCCTCCTCTCGCACATTCCCAACATCTTTCAATGCATCAATCAAAGCAGGAATTGCCCTTATATCTTTTAGATAACCAAGTGCCATTGCTGCCCCATTTCGTTCTTCCCATCTTTCTCCATTCTTCAGCATTTCAATAATCGTTTCAAACTGTTCATCATTTACTCCGATTTTTCCAAGTGCCTCAGCAGCCACCTTTCGTACATCCTTATCCTTATCTTTCAATGCATCAATCAAAGCAGGAACTGCTCTTATATCTTTTAGACAACCGAGTGCCATTGCTGCCCCATGCCGTTCTTCCCATCTTTCTCCATTCTTCAGCATTTCAATAATCGTTTCAAACTGTTCATCATTTACTCCGATTTTTCCAAGTGCCCCAGCAACCATAGCCCGCGCATCCCAATCTTTATCTTTCAATGCATCAATCAAAGCAGGAACTGCCTCCAAAATCTCAGTACTACTAGGATTTGCTTCTGCAATTTTTCCAAGTGCCTCAGCAGCCTTCAATCGTACATCCTTATCCTTATCTTTCAATGCATCAATCAAAGCAGGAACTCTATATCCTCTAAGTAGATCTATTATCTTGTTGTAAAATTCTTTTATCTTCTTGTAGACTTTTCCTCCATTATTCATGTTATAATTGATGTTAGAAAAGGTTTAAAAAGCCCTTGGTGTAACAAGTTAGTCGCTATTTTGCCTTGCGAATGTCAGGAAACCTACGGCTTTTAAGCCGTTGTATCATGGCAAAACAGTTTCCGCTGTCTTAAAAGTTATGCGACAAACTATTACTTTACAAAAAACAAAAGAGATTTAAGATTAAAGATATAAAAAGAAACATGCAAAAAAAGAGCAAAATAGAAAAGGAAAGAATTTTAGAAGGAGAAAAAACCGCACCAGAGGAAAAAGTAGAATCCGTAGGGGAAAAAGAAAAAACAAAAGAGAAAAATTTACAGGATACGCTTGAAGAGTACGCGGACAGCATTGTAAGAGCTGTAAATTACGACAGGCTGAAGATTTGGAAAGAAGTTTTTTTCCATCCAACAAAAACGCTTACGGATGAGATAAAAAATAAAAATCTTATGCGGGGGGCAAAGGATGTTTTTGTTGCATCCCTTATCTTTTTGTTGCTTGGATTTATTTCCCTCTTGCTCCTATTCAGTTATTTTGGAATAATTGGGCTGATTTATACATTACCGATGTTAAAAACAGGACTTCCGCTAGTTGTAGGAATAGGGTTAATTATTATCGGAATCCTTCTTATAGTGTTATACTTCGCAACCCCTATACTCTCATGGCTTTTTGTATCAGCACTTCAGTATATAACAGCAAAATTGCTCGGAGGAAAGGCAGATTTTACCACGCACGCTTATCTAGTTGCGCTCAGTGTTGCTTCCGCAACCTTTGCAACTATACCATTCGTGTTTCTAGGGTTTGTGCCATGCGTTAATATATTTGCAGAAGCAGTAAGAACGCTGATAATATTATACGGTTTGTATCTACAATACAAGGCGATAAGGATTGCGCATACTGTTGGCGCACCGCAGGCGATTATTGCGCTCTTTATGCCGCTTATAGCAACAATTGCTATAGTTATAATACTATGGTTGATGGTTTATTTTGGGTTGCTTTCGTTGGCTTTTCTTCCGTTCGCTTCCCAATTCAGCACCATAAAGCCATGATTTAAAAACATTCTTATTTACAATAGCATTACTTGTTCTCCCAATGTGGTAGCTATGAGCAATGATATAAATAACGGAATAGACCAGCAACAGATTAGAAAAACAGGAACCACGACAGTTGGTCTTGTATTCAAAAATGGTGTGGTCCTTGCTTCTGACAGAAGAGCAACGATGGGATATCTGATAGCAAGTAAGGATATAGATAAGATATATCCCATTGCAGACAATATAGCCATGACCATTGCTGGCAGTGTTGGTGATGCGCAAACCTTGATAAAATGGATGAAAGCAGAACTTAAATTATACCAGCTTAAGAATGATAAAAAGCCGACCGTAGAAGCAGCAGCAAGCCTTTTAGCGACGATACTCTCGCAATACAAATTCTATCCATTTTTCGTTCAGCTCTTAGTCGGCGGTGTGGACAGTAGACCTAGACTTTTTAGCGTTGATATGCTTGGCGGTATTACGGAAGAAAAGATGACAGCAACTGGCAGTGGCTCCCCAATTGCCCTAGGTGTTCTGGAAGAGCTGTACAAGGAGAATGCTTCTGAAGAAGAAAATCTTTCTATCGCTGCGAGATCGGTGCAGGCAGCTATAAAGAGAGATGCAGCAAGCGGAGAGAACATAGACTTAGTGGTTATTGATGAAAATGGATTCAGACGTCTTGGAAAGGAGGACGTCAAGAGATTACTTAAGTGATTTCTTTTTTTTGTTTTTGAGAATTTTTGCAAGGCATATATAGTTAGATAAAGGGTGTTTTTTTGCACTATAAAGAGCTTATAAAAAAAGTAAGCGAGATGATACCTAAGGAATGCGAGCCAACAAAGATAGAACCGGAAGGACTTTCCATAGTAGTATATCTCAAAAATATAGATGCGTTCTATAAGAACAGCACGCTGATAAAAGACTTAGCAACTGCAATAAAGAAAAAGATCACAGTACGTGCTGACCCTTCTGTTCTCGCACCGATAGATAGCGCAAGAAAAACAATAGAAGGATTGATTCCTCAAGAAGCTGGAGTAAGGAGCATAACATTCGTTCCTGAGATGTGCGAAGTTCATATAGAAGCAATCAAATCCGGTCTTGCTATAGGAAAGGGCGGTGCGGTACTAAAGGAGATAATGCAAAAAACTGGCTGGTCTCCTGTTGTAATAAGAGCTCCAACCATGCCCTCTGTCACCATAGAGGGAGTGAGAAAGATAAATGTATTAGAGGCAGAAGATAGAAAGAAATTCCTAATCGAGATAGGAAAGAAGATATGCCAGCCAGCACCAACGAGTGAATGGTTGAGAATAGTTGGCCTTGGTGGTTTTAAAGAAGTGGGGCGCTCGTGCCTCCTCATACAAACACAAAATAGTAAGGTCTTGATAGATGTAGGGGTCAATGCATCAACCAGCGACACTACTAAGGCATATCCTTACCTAAACATGCTTGGATTTTCTATGAGCGAGTTAGATGCCGTTGTCATAAGCCATGCACATATGGACCACATGGGTTTTCTTCCATATCTTTTTGCGTATGGCTATGATGGACCAGTTTACTGTACTCCCCCAACTAGAGAACTTATGGTCCTATTACAACAGGATTATATAAATCTCTGCAAAAAATCGCTGAATATAGAACCGCTCTATTCGAAAAAGGATATCCATAACGAGCTAAAGCATATCATACCTGTAGATTACGGAGAGGTTGTTGATATAACCCCCGAAATAAAGATGACCCTCTACAATGCAGGGCATATAATAGGCAGCGCATCAGTGCATCTTCACATAGGAGAAGGGATGCATAACCTAGTTTACACCGGAGACCTTAAGTTTGGTTTTACAAAGCTTTTTGACCCAGCAAATATTAGGTTTCCAAGGCTCGAGACTCTTATTATCGAAAGCACATATGGTGGAAGAAACGATATCTCAGTAAATAGATATGAGAGTGAGATGCAACTCACAAAAATAATAGAGGAGACGATAGCAAAAAGGGGAAAGGTTCTCATACCTGTTTTTGCTGTCGGAAGAAGCCAAGAGATTCTCCTTGTTCTTGAGGAGTACACAAGACGGCATCCGGAATTTCAGGTTCCGATATATATAGATGGCATGGTGCTCGAGGCGTCAGCAATACATACCGCATATCCAGAATATCTTAGGGAACAATTACAGAGAAGAATACTCTCAGATAGAAGTCCGTTTGAAAATCCATTGGTAAAGCTTGCTAAGGGAACAGATAAGGAATCTATAGTCAATGGCGAACCGAGTATAATACTTGCGCCTTCTGGAATGCTCGCTGGTGGTCCATCATTCGAGTATCTTAAGATGATGGCAGATGATGAAAAGAATACTCTTATATTTGTTGGTTATCAGAGCTCCCTTTCGCTTGGTCATAAAATACAAAATGGTATGAAAGAAGTACCTATAATAGGAGACGATGGAAAGACAAAACTACTTAAAATAAACATGCGCGTCGCGACTGCAGAAGGGTTCAGCGGACACAGCGACAGGGCGCAGCTCATGGCTTATCTTAAAAATCTAAGACCAACGCCAGAGCGCATAATTACTATGCACGGCGATCTGAATAAAACAGAGGATTTTGCAAGGTCAGCTGGTGCCCTCTTACGAAAAGAGGCGAGGTCTATGGCTAACCTTGAAGCGTATAGGTTGAGGTGAGAGTGTGCAGAAAAGTTTTCTTAGAATTAAACCGTGTAAGATGATGCTTCTATTGAAAGAATCCGGTCCTAGATACATGACTGAAATCGCGAGAGAAAGCGGGGCGACCTATGTCCACACAACAAAATTACTAAGAAAACTCGAAGAAGGGGGATTCGTTACAATAGAGAAGAATGGAAAGAAAAGAATGGTAAAACTAACTGAAAAGGGAGGGAAGGTTGCAACAGCACTTTCAGAGGTAATAAACTCGTTCTCATCCTAAAACATGCATCTTTAGATTACACAATCCTAACAGCAGTTTTAGTCTTCATGTAATTTAGGACCTTGTCATATCCTATATAATGAGCGTAAACAGTTATACCTATCTCATGTATCCCTGGTTTCGTCTGATTGTTTGCCCATATTGGGATAACCGCTGTTGCTGTTTCTCCTGGTTTTATTTCTCCTAACCTCTTTTCCATAGCCTTGTTTATGCAGGTCGGTTCAAAGCCGATGAAAGCATCTTTTGGAAGAAGGATGTCCACGGAGACGAGCTGAGGGTCTTTGGTTATATTTGTTACTTTAATATTTAGATTGACCGAATTCTTCTGATTTGCACTAAGTCTTAGTGGTGTAAAAGACATAGCTATCTTAAACGGTTTTGAGAGAATCTTCCCTCCTGTTATTTCTGTCGTTTCTTCGCTCTTTTTTTCTCCTGTTAACCAATCCATAAACCCCATAGTACCACGACCTAACCCAGAATTTTAATGTAGAAGAATAGACCAGAAAGGTTTATAATTAAAAGTGAAGAATAGGTTTTAAGGTGATTAGCATGGCGACTAAACTCTCGAGACTATATGGAATGGAAATTTTCACCGACACGGGAAAATTTCTGGGAAATGTACAGGATTTTATCCTTGACTTCGAGACAGGAGAGGTTCTAAGAATATTAACAGAACCCATGCCAGGAGGAAGAGAAGAGATCAAAAAGGCACTTAGGGAAAAAAGTATAATGTACAAGAATGTTAAGTCAGTTGAGGACGTTATAGTAGTTATGAAAGGTCCGACTGCCCCAGGTGTAATACAAGAAGAGTAGGTGGAAGAAAGATGGGCGGCCTTCAGAAAGCAGCTGCGATCATAGGGGGATTGCTAATAGGGGTAGGGGCGACCTATCTTATCAGCACCTTAGTATCACTTGAACAGGATATGTTGATAATACTTGGTGTCGTACTCACTGTATGCGCTGGCATTTCCATATATTTCATGACAAAGGGCTCAGGTAGCTAAAACAAAACCAAGGATCTTTTTTATTTTGACTTTTACCTTTTTAGGTTCGACAATAACCATCCCTCTCCGCGGCTGCCCATATACGATAATATCTCTTTTTCCTCCTTTAAGCATAAATGCGATGGCTGTTAGGTCCTCCTCTCCGTCTATAAATATGGCACCGCCATCTCTCAGTAGGTAAGGGGAATCCCTTAGAAGCTTCTCCGATAGCGTGCCCTTTTTATTTTTATATCGTTTTATCCTTCTAAAAGAAGATAGGAAAAGCTCACGAATTTTCTTGCTTACTTTCTTTCGCATTATTTTTAAATCGAAAACAGCGAGATGCGGTTTTATTCCAAGCGAGAGAATATTTGCTGTCGACTCGTCTCCTATTGATATTATCCTTTTTTTTGTTCTTTTCAAGAAAGAGATATCTTTGTGAACCTTGCCAAGAGGTTTTCTGAGTTGTTTCTTTATCCTTTCTGGGATTATCATAAAATCAGAAAAAGAAAAAAGATTCTATTTAGCTTGCGTATTTTTCAGCGTATTCTCCTATATACGGAACCTTGTACATCTCGCCCTTATAGGCATGTACGATTCCAATATAGAGGCAATAAAGCCAAACTAGAAATAGGCCGATTCCAAGTGTCACAAGAGCTAAAGCGTACCCCAAGACACCAAGTAGTATGGCTTGCATTCCGTGGAATTTGGCGAATTTATCTTTTGCTATAACGAACACTATAAGACCGGAAATCCACGTAAGCACGTAAGCTAAAAGTGCTAAGGTCGTATCCTTTCCCTCTGTTGTTTTTGCTTCTGTTTTTTCTTCCGCCATATCATCAACCTCTTTTTTATTTATCCTCTTCATTAACATTTTTAAAAATGTATGTATGCTAATCCGAGCATGGATGCTAAGGAAAAAGAAGACATAAAGAACATGCACTGGTCTGAGATAATCGCAAAAAAAATAAGCGAGAAGAAGAAGCCGCCATTTGTTGTAGCGGCTGGGATAACACCAAGCGGACCGGTCCATCCAGGAACGCTTTGTGAGTTTCTCTACGCCCATGCAATAAGCCAGCAGCTGAAGAAATATGGTAAGACTAACTACGTATTCGTATCTGACGATTTCGATGCGCTCGATTCTGTTCCAGAACCGCTTAAGGATTATGCAGGGATAATAAATGAGGACATGGGGATGCCGCTCTCCATAGCTCGAGACCCGAAAGGCTGTCATAAGAGTTTCGCCGACCATTTCATAGCAGAGACGAAGGAGATAATGAAGATATTCGGAGTAAAACCAAAATTTTTAAGAGCGAGCGAGCTTTACGCAAGCGGAAAATACGATAAGTATGCTGTCCTACTATGCGAGAGGAAGGATGAGGTAAAGAAGGTGGTCCAAGAAAGCTCCCTTCGCAGCGAGATGCCTGCTGATTGGTTTCCTATATTACCGCTGTGCGAGAGATGCAAGAACATAGATAAGAACGTCATTTTGGAATACAAAGAAGGACGATACCGCTACAGATGCAGTAAGTGCGGTTATGTCGGAGAAGATAAGATAAGCAATCATCACTATAAACTCCTTTTTAGATTGGATTGGCCAACAAGACAAAAATTCCTCAAGGTTGTTGTTGAGGGGGGAAGCATTGATCATCATAGCCCTGGCGGGACGATAGCAACGCTTATCGAGATCCATAGAAAGATATACAACGAAGAACCGCCTTATATGTATAAATTCGGACTTTTGAAATACCATGGCAAGAAGTACAGCAAGAGCAAGGGTATCGGCCATACTGTCAATGAGCTCCTCACACTAGCGCCACCAGAATTAATAAAATACATCCTCTTCAAGCCAGATATCCAAGAAGATAAAGAACTCGTGATAGATAAGGAAACGCTCTTCCCGATACTGGACGAATTCCAGAGGATATCCAAAGCACGCAATGCAGGCATTGCTGCCGAGCAAGCCCAAACGATGAGTCGGGCAGACCACAAGAAGATGATAGCCTTTGAGCTTTGCAATGTGAAGAGAATATGGAAGGCTGATGTCGCAGATATGGTTTTGTATTACAACATATACAAGGATTGGAAAAAGGTTGGAGAACTCATAGATGATCCGAAAGGAACGCAACTCCTAAAACCATACTTGACAATTTGGATGGAAAGGGGGTTGGTACCTGATAGATACATGTTTGAGATAAGCATGAAGGAAAAGCCTAATGATATCGTAAGATATTTCCTCTCAAAACTTACGCTAGACATGAACGCTGAGGAGATACACAACACTGTATTTATAGTAGCAGATGAAAAAGAAATGGAAGCAAAAGATATCTTTAAAGATATTTATAAATGGTTAATAGGAAAGGAGTCTGGACCACGCCTTGGAAGGATGATACACGCGATAGGCGTAGGAAGAATTAAAGAAACGGCGGGGATATAGGTGGTTGAGGTAATAAGATATAGCGGCGGGGATGTAGACCAAGCACTATACCGCGCTAGGGATGCTGTTCTAAACGGCAAGATACTGATATATCCAACTGATACTGTTTACGGGATAGGATGTGACGCAACTAAGGCCGATGTGGTCGCCAAAATAAGAAAAATAAAGGGGCTTAGTCCAGATAAATCGCTTCTTGTTATGATGGCTGATATTAACATGATAGATGAATATTGTGAGATCGGGCTCTGGGAAGAGGTCATACTAAAAAGATACCTTCCCGGTCCATTTGCGTTCATCCTCAAAATGCGCAAACCTCTTCCCGTAAGTTTTGATGGAACGCTTGGGGTAAGAATTCCGGAATCAGATTTCTGCAATAGGCTTAATGAGGAAGTAGGGAAACCCATAGTAAGCACAAGCGCAAATAAAACAGGAGAGCCTCCACCAGTTTCTTTCAATGAAATAACCAATGAAATACTCAATGCTGCAGATCTCGCTGTGGATTGTGGTCCTACAAGATATAAAAAATCGTCAGATGTTGTCGACCTAGTTAGAAAGAAAATAGTAAGAAAAGGAGTAGGAATTATAGATCTTACTAAATTTCCCGAAGATTGAATTTAAATCATATATGTTTACTTTTTTCACAAACATATGAAAAATACAATTGTAATGGGCACAAGGTACTTTTTTTCTTGCTCATGTACTGCCTTTATCTTGCTGTGATATTTGTTCTTCAGTTTCAGGAGCTTGGGGTTTAGTTTCCTTCTCAGTTTCTTTTTTTTCTTTTTTATCAAACATAAATATGCCTGCAGTCGCAACAATGTTAGAGAGAAATATTAGGCCAAAAACAAGTTCCTGGAAGCTTGGAATGGCTATCCCGTTAGCAAGCGGTATTGTTGCAAGTACTGCGGCGGCAAGCCCCCTTGGTAGTATAGCGATTACAATATTGCGCTCCCGCACGGAGATGTCTGTAAGAAGAGCCTTTTGCGCAAGCCATCTCGATGCTACGAGCAGGAGGAGAAGCGCAATGGAAACTACAATGGTACCAAGGTTAAAATATGCAGGTGAAATGAGAAGACCTATGTAAACGAAAAAGAATGTCCTTATGAAGAATGTTATCTCCTCCTGGAAGATATGAATTATCTGGGCCAAAGGTGCCTCAAGTTTCATCCCAAAGATACTTCCTATCTCTCGCGCATTTCCAAGCACGAGGCCAAAAATGAAGACGGCAAAACCACCATTGCTCTTTATCGCCTCTGTCACTGCATAAAGGCCGAATACTGCTGCGAGTGTAAGCATGTACGCATATTTTACAGTTGAGAATTTTTTCATCAGTGTAATCCATGCTGCAGCGCAAACTACGCCAAGAAGCAACGCTATGGTAAAAGACGAAAGCAAAAGATTTACGACAGCACCAGCTTCAGGGGTCTGGTGCGCAACGATGAGCTGAATCACTATTCCTGCAGTGATTATGCATAATGCGTCCGTGATCGTGGATTCTATTATAAGAAGGGATTTGATGTCTTTTGAGATATTTATCCTTTCTACCATCGCTATTACGATTGCGGAACTTGTTCCGCCTATGATCGCACCGAGGAGAACTCCATTTAGAAACGGCCAGCCGAGCAAAAGCGTTGCGAATATGGATACGAGTATTACAGTTATGATGAAAACGGTTATAGTGAATACCGTGCTTCTTCGTATGGAACGTGCGACTGCAAATACATCGATAGTCATGCCACCATCGAACAGAAGGACTATCAGGGCAAGGGTGGCGATAAACGGGAGTATCGACACGATGACAGAACCAGGAGATGCATCTACTATATGAAATATCGGTCCAAGTAAAAAACCGAAAAGCATGAGTATGATAACTTCTGAAATGCGCGTTCTTTCGAAAAGGGACGTAGCTGCAAAGCCGATGAGTATTGTAAGGCCTAATATGAAAAAGATTTCAAACATACAATTAATTCTCGTTGAATTATTTTAAATACTTGTATATGGTGTTGTAAGTGCTTGTCTCTATTCTAAATTTCGATGTATTCGACACCAAGCCCTGAGCAGTATTCGCTTATCTTTCTTTTATGCCCTCTATTCGTGCTTTCTTTCAGGACAAAAACCTTTCTTACTGTTTCAACATTTTTTTCAATAGCCTGTCTAAAAATATCCTCATCAAGAGAATCCAACACATGCTTTGGTGCTATGTGCCCCACTGCATAGTTTGTTTTAAGAATTATATCTGTAAACTCGATGGCATAGTGCCCGCCGCCGGTTCCGAACACGCATTCATATCTTTCGTTTCGTTTTAAACTATTGCTTATCGCTTCCGCAACAGATTCTGCTGCTATCTTGTCGCCCCACTCTTTTTCCGTACTGCCGATCTCTACGAATATTATCGGAACACTGCAGGTGGGGCCATGATGATCTGCTTCTACATAAACAGGCCAACCAATTTTATTCGACCTTACAAGTTCTTGCATTATTATCTTTAGCATACTTCCAAACGCAATATTCAATGTCCTTGGCTTTCCGCCATATGCAGCATCCGTCCAGTTTCCTGGGAAATGCGCAGTAAGCATCCGGTCACCGCTCTTGCTTTTATGTGAACTAAGGACGATTATGCAATCCGTATCAAAATCTTTCGGAACATCTAATACGCTTGGCGCTTTTGTATCTATGAGAAGAATACCGTTCCTTTCCCACTTAGATTTTTCTATTTCTGTGAAACCGTGCTTTTCTATAAGTTGGATTGCGATATTTTTGCTCGCGGTATTATTTGATGTAAATAGTAGAATCGGCATCAAACCACCATAAAGAATGCTGTAGTGATTATTGGAACGAATAAATTATCATCAATCGGAAGATCTAACGATTCAGATATAGCTGCAAGAAACGCGGCTGGGATGATGAGTGGTCCGACAAAGGAATACCCGAGAAGAGATGATAGGAAAAATGCAAAGCTACCTTCAAGCGTCTTTTTACGATTATATGGTAGGGGTATTCTTCCGTTCCTGCCAATAAGAGTGGAAACACCATCCCCTATACCGAGTATTATTATAGATGCAGCTATAGCGTTTTGGTTCGTAAGAAAAGATGTTATAAGAAGAACTCCGGTTGCATAGCAGGCAGAGCCCCATCCTGGGAATGGGATGTTCTTTCTCTCGAAATGCTTCCTAAAAAATTCCACTAGTAATATTTTTTTACCGAGGAAAGTAAGATTAACAAGAAGAAGGCCTATTATCAAAGTAAAGAACGAGAATGCCATTAGCGTCCCCTTCCCTATAAAAACTAGTATTAGAAGTGCTATTACTCCTATGAGTATATGAAATAGCTGACGCTTTATTTCAATCTCTTCCATGTGAAACTCCTCCAAAGAACATCTACTATATTATATGTGATAAGCGCTATTGGTAAGGCAGCAGCGATGTCTCTAAAACTGTGCATGGCAAGTACCAAACGCGTTAGGGATACAAAAAGCGCAAAGAGGACAAACATCCAATAACTCCTCTTGTTAAGGAAGGATATCATTACAACAAACGCTAACGTCGCGTGGAGGCTTGGAAAGGAGCTACTCGATGGGCAATTTGGAATATCTAGAGATGCGCACGGACGCTCTACCCCAGTAAGAATTTTTATACATGTTGCAAAAAAGAAGGCTAAAAGAAGCGCTGCAAAAATCTTGAGTCTCTTTGCGTTTCTACTTTCTTTTATTAAAACAAGCGCCATGATAACAAGCACGAAAACGATGTGGTTGTCCAATAATAGACTTACTTTTGTGAGCAATTCGCTGTTAATGCTATAAGCAAAGTTTGAGATTGCATCCATAGGTATGACCTAAAATTCCAGGAAGGTGAATACAAGGACACTTAACACTGCAAGCAACAGGAAGTATATAGCTAGTCGAGATTTTCTTCCTTCTACATCAGCTATGTAAAATGCAGATATGAGAGAGTACATCACAAGATATGCTGGGATTATAGAAACGGTATAGGATATAAGCTGAGGCGCTGTAGGATCACCAAAAAGTTCTACCATACCGGATATAAGCGAAAGTGCTATTTTGAGTATGATTGGTACCAGAAGACCACCGAAGAGTATTGTATATTTTTGCATGGACATAAGGCTTGCACGCTCCCTTTTTATCTCAAAATTCTTTAGGAGGTCTTCTGCTATGCTGTGCATCTGGTTAAATGCATTCGTATTGAAAACATGTTTCAGCATTGTCGATGCCCTCTTCAATGCTTCAGAATCATTTCTCTTCCAAAGGTCCTCTAGGACTACATCTGTCCTAACATTCATAAGAAGCTGTCTCTTTGATTTTCCTGCCTCTTCGGAAAGAGCCCCATATCCTCCATTTTCAATGGTCTCGAAAATCTTCTCCATCTTTGCAGATTTTGGTAGCGCTGAAATAGTAAACAATGCATCTGGGAGGTATTGCTCGATTTCTTCAGTCCGTTTTTCCTTTATGTACGATTTATAAACCACAAACAGCATCATCACGGTGGCTATTATTACTATAAAGAGGCGTAAGTCCCCTTCCAAAAAGAGGAATGCTAAAAGAAAAAGAAATGCCGGTGCTGCAACTGCAACATCAAGAATGCTTTGCCCTTGTGAAAATGGAGAATGCGGAACGGATGCTTTGCTGAGCAATAGAAGAAAAACACTTATTGCAGGGAAAACTAGGAGAAGGGTTATCGCTATGCCAAATTCGGAAATTGTACCTCCTACCCCGAATTTACCAAGCAACACATAAACAAGGAAGAATGTCGGCAGAATAGCCACCGTCATAATAAACAACATACCAAAAATTGCGCTCTTCGAAGCATGTTCCTTTAGCCTGTGTTGTTGCATTGCCAAAAGCTCGTCCCCTATTCTCTTCATCTCATTCCCAGCTCCCCCTATTTCATATGTTGAAAGGAGTTGCGAAATCGCTCTTTTTACTGGTTGGGAATCGAACGATAAAGCAAATCTTGCAAACGCCTTTTCTATGGTAACACCGCTGTTAACATCCTGTACTATCCTTCTCATCTCCTTACCGATTTCGTTGTTTTCCTCTGAGACTATGGCAAGAGCCTTCGTGAATGGAATTTTCATGTTTATTAGCATTCCTACAGTCCTAAGCATAAACGGCATCTCTACTTCAATAATCTTAGAGCGTTTGCTGAGTTCAAATGTTGGCAATGCAAGCAGGAAGAGGAAAAAAAGTAGGAAAGAAATTGGAAATATGAGCAATGACATCTCTTCATCAAAGAGAAAAAGCGAAAAGATGAAGATGAAAATGGAAAGAATAAGAGAGATTATTAGGCAAGCACCAATATATCGCCGTTCATCTGCTTCTGGGTAGATGACAAGGAGTTTTTTTGATAGCCTACTTTTTACCTCAACCTCTGGAAACAAGTGAAGATTATTTACTATGGTTTCTAGGATTGAAGCCATTATTCCCTTCCTCCCTCTTTTTTCTCCTCTTTTTCTTCTTGAATGCCGTAAAGCCTTTTTTGAAGTGATGCATAGAAAGAGAAAAATTCAGAATCTAGAGACGAGAAGAGGCGCTTTCTAAGCTCCAGCTCTTTTTTTATCTCTTTTTCGCTCATACCGAAACTATCCGCAACCCTTTGAAGGAGCTTTCCCCCATTCTTAAATCGCAATGTACCAGACTTTCTATCGAATGAGAAAAGGAGCTTTGGACCGTTATCCATCTCTGCTATTTCTGTCATTTTTCTTACTTCTACATTTTTTCTTTTCTTTGCATCATAAAGGAGCATTCGCCTTTGTATTACTATACAATCTACGCTTTCTACATCCATTTCATTTATCCCAAAACTCTTAATTCGCTGGCAAGCCTCTAAAGCACCCTGAGAGTGTAGGGTTGCATAACAACCACGCGCTTGCCCTGCGAGCAAAACATCGAAAAGTGCTTCGAATTCTTGCTTGTTTCTTACCTCACCAACGATCATTCTGTCTGGTCTCATCCTTAGTGTATCATACATCAAATCCTTCAAACCTATTTCCATATCGCGGTTTGCTACTAACCTAACCTGATGTTTATGCGGAATATTTATCTCCGGGGTTTCCTCTGTAATGAGCACTCTTTCATTTGCAGGAACGAATGAAAAAAGCGCGTTGAGTAGTGTTGTTTTTCCAGAACCAGTATTGCCACCGATAAGAACGGAGTTGTCGCTTTGCATCACAAGAGAAAGGAATGCTAGTGCTTCGGCTGTTGTCGTCTTTAGGTCTATAAGTTCTTTTGGTGAAAATGGCCTCTGTCTGAATTTTCTTATTGTTATCTCTCCCTGCGAAACTGGCGGAAGGGATGCGTGAAGACGAGAACCATCAGGAAGCATAGCATCAAGACGGGGGTTTTGCATCGTTATATGCCTCCCCATCCCTCGTGCCATTTTGTTTGCAACATCTGCAATGGCCTTCTCGTTTGTGAAGCAGGCATTTACGCTCTTCCAGCCCTGATTCTTCAGATAAACATAAACTGGTTTGTTTATACCTATGACGCTTATCTCTTCTATCTCCTGGTCTTTTACAAGAAGGTCGATAAACGCAAATGCGTATATGTGAAGAAAGGCTGCGTGCGAGAGATATTCGAGCTGATCGTTGTCTAGTAGTATGCCTTCTTCCTCTGCTACTGATAGAAGAAGATTTCTTATCAATGCCTCGCTTTCCTTTTCGCTGCCCTCTACCATAGTTCTCGCAGCTTCCCGAAAGCGCTCCTCAACAACCTCTATCATCTGCTCTTCTGCATCGCTCAGCCTTGGAAGGCTAATCTTATAATCGCCATCCTTTAATATCTTCCATCCGAGCATCTCCATCCCCTTCGATTTAAGAACTTCTTATGAGAGTATCAATTTTTGAGTCTTTTCTTTTAAGAAGTACTATTCTCGAGGTTTCGTCTTCATTCTCAAATCTATAAGAAGGTAGAAGCGATAACAGTCTCTCTGCCCACTGCCTTATATAAAAATGCGGTGCCATGTTTTCCTTTTTCAATCTATTGCGCGATAACCCGAGATACATATATGACTTTATTTCTATGAAATCTGCCTTTGATGTCTCTAGGATAGCTGCATATTCTGGTAGATGCTCGCTCATATCGTTAACGCCTCGAATTAGGGTAAGCCTTATAACAGTCCTGCACCCAAGCGATCGAAGTGCTCTTATGCTTTCTTGCAGGCGTTTCCAACCATCAGGATAGACTGAGCGATTCAATTCCTTAAAGAGCTTCTCATTAGGCGCACTGATAGATAGGTAAAGTTGAGTAGGAAGTTTTTTTGCTTTTAAACCCTTGAGCACATCTGGTTCCTGCCCATTTGTAACAAGAAAAACACTCCTAACCTCTTTGTTTTTTCTTAATAATTCTATGAGTTCTCCTATTTTTGGATAGATTGTGGGTTCTCCTGAAAGAGAAATAGCCCAATGAGATGGGAATCCTTTCATGCTCTCCAAAAATTTTTCTTTATCCACATCCTTTGCTCCCCCGATCCCACACAGGAGCTTTTTTCTCTCTTTTATTATACCGTCAATGATAAGAGCTGGTTCATCTACATCATTTTCATCCATTTTTATTTTCTTCATCCACTCTGCTGGCCTCCAGCAATGAACGCAGGATTCTTGGCACCGTGCAAATGCAGGACTCATTTGAGTGCAACGGTAACAGTCTATGCCATAAAATTTCTGCTTATAGCAGACCCCTTTTCTTCTGAGTGCTTTCTTTGTCCAGCTGCATATCTGAACTGCTGAATGCTTTCCTACTATCCCATACTGGGCTTTCTTGTAGCGGAGAAGAGTTTTCTCGTCTATTTTCGCTCGCCTCCAAGACATATCTCATAAAATTATTCCGGCTGATTAACAATGACTGTTCCTTTCATTGCCATAAATGTAAGGGAATAGTATCTGAATGTTCCTGGAGTTGTCATCTTAACACTTGCGTTTTGGCCTGGGGGTATTATCTGTGTGTCGAAAACTCCTGTGTACGTTGCGGATCTAGGATAGGAGCCGCGATTGACCCAGGTAATTGTATCTCCGACATTCACAGTTATTGTCTCTGGTTCGTACGAAAAGTCCTCGATCACCACTACGTATTCCTTCGGGATGTATTCTGTCACTGTCTTTTCAATATAGAAATTAACCGTTCTCACTATTGGGGGAGAATATGGAGTATTATCATTATGTACAAGTTCGACTCTAAGTGTATGCGCGCCAGGGCTTATACCGTCAAGTACATAGTTTTTCGTAAATACGTAGGTCTTATCGCCACCATCTAAAGAGATGGCAAAATGACCTTCCCCTATCTTATTCGGTCTAGTTCCTGCTGGTCTTATTATAAGATTAGACGTGCTGAGAACGACGTTGATAGAACCGTAATCTCCTTCGGTTGTAAATACCTCTTCTTCACCTGGGCTTATCAAAGTGAAGGATGGCATTACCACAGTAGGTCTTTCCTGTGGAGCGGTCACGTTCGTCTCGTTCTGAGGGGTCTCCTCTCCCCCTATGCACCCCAGAAGTAAGAACATTATTCCAAAAAAGAAGATTAATCTTTTCATTTCAATCACAATTTTTATTTCTGTAATCGTATTTTTAATACTATTTTTAAGAAAACAAATATGGTTGAGAATGTGCTGAGGGCGGTGTTGTTTGATTTTGATGGCGTTATTGTAGATTCTGAGCCTGTTCACTATATGACATTTATGCAACTCCTAAAACCACTCGGAATAAGCGTAAGCATGAGGAGATGGTATCGTGAATTCGCAGGAACAGGCTCGAAAAATATATTCACTGTGCTGCTTGGAGAAGTTGGAATAAGAGATGCAACAGTTATTGATGATTACGTAAAAAGGAGGAAAAAACTATATAGCGAGCTCATAAAGAAGGGAAAGGTTAAGGTAAAGAGAGGTATAAAGGAGTTTCTTACAATGTTAAAAAAGAGAAAGATAAAAACAGCAGTAGTATCTGGTGGTCATAAAGAGAATATATTACTCGCACTCTCTGTAGCTGGCCTTGATAGGTATTTCGATATTGTAATAGGAAGTGGGGACTATGAAAAAAGGAAACCTAGCCCAGATGCTTTTCTTGCAGCCATGAAAAAACTTGGTGTGAAGGCAAATGAGTGTCTTGCTTTCGAAGATTCCATCTCCGGTTTTACTGCTGCTAAAAGAGCAGGCATAAAGGTTATTCTTGTCTACTCTCCAGCTGTTGATTACATCAACAAAAAAGAAGCTGCTGGTGTAATAAAGGATTTTAGAGATTTTCAAGAAAAACTTCTTATGTTGTAATATCTTCTATCCTATTCTTTTTTTCTGCTTCCTTTATTTCCATCGCAATTCTTCTGCCGAAGCTTATGCTTCTTCTGAAGAGATATTCAGAATAAGGTGTAAATCGTGTGCCTGGAGATCCTGGGATCCTGAGTGATACATCGAAACAGACAAAGTGCTCCCCATTTTCCTCTACTATAGCTCCTTGAAGGGCGAATGGACCAATTATTCCTGGCTCGTATTCCTTTTGCGACGCTTCTACTAACCTCTCCCCGGCTTCGATTGCCTGCTGAATAAGAGATTCGCGTAGGGTGCATGCTATGTGCCCTGTCTCTATAGTGCTTGGCTGGGTGTATTTTAAAAGTTCGAGTTGCTTGTCCGCAGGAAGTCGAAGAAAGCCATCTAGATTTGTCTGTCTTCTGGTGTCTATACCTAAAAGTTCAACCTCGTCATGAAGCGGAGAGTAAAAGAAATTGAAATTGAAAGGCACTCCTATAATATACTCCTCTATCTTTGCATTCTTAAGCCCTTCTTTTGTTATCTTTCCTTCTTTTATTAGAACCTCGCTTTTTTTTCTGTACTCTTCTGGACTTCTTGCTAGGAAGAAGGCACGTTCGTAGCTTCTTCTTGCTTCGTTTACCTTTACTATGCAGAGGGTATCTATTTCGTCAGGGGAAGAGACCTCTCTCGGAAATCTGATGCCTGCCTTTTCCATAAGATAGTATTGGTTCTTTTGAACATTGCGCTCTTCTGCCCTAAGCAGGTATTTATTACCAAACACTGGTATTACGAAGGACTTTTCTATCTCATCATAACCAACATAAACCGCGAACGAACGGTTTGGGATAAAGATGGATTTTTTGTTTAGTAAAAGGTCTTGGTTTTTTTTATCCAAGATATCCTTAAACTTTTCTAGGAGTAGCACGTCGTCTACAACTCCTATCTCAAGTTCGCCACGTTTTCGTGTTCTGTAGTATACCGAATATGTTGCGTCCCTTCCTTTCTGACATACAACAAGCGTTTTGAAACCTTCGCCCTTCGCACCCTCGCATACATCAAGGGCGGAATGGCTTCCTATTGTTGCTATTGTGTGTTGCATAATACTGGATAAGCAAAAGAGGTTTAAATTCTTAACTCCAATTGCGTTGCCATTCTATCGTCTTTTTGAGCCCTTCTTCTATAGATGTAGTTACCTTAAAACCGAGAAGGCTTTGCGCTTTTGAGATGTCTGCATAGGAATCGTAAATGTCCCCTTCTCTCCTTTCAGTGTATTCAGGGTCGCCGTCATAATTAAGAAGTTCTGAGAGAATACCTACAAGTTGGTTTATTGTAAGCGGTACACCACTGCCGATATTGAAAACATCTCCTGCTGCATTCTTATTTTTTGCGGCGAGTATGTTAGCGCTGACAACATCTTCTATAAATATGAAGTCGCGCGTTTGATTTCCATCCCCGTATATAACAGGTCTTTCCCCATTAAGCATCTTGTGTACGAATCTTGTTATAACGCCACTGTACTGCGAAGAAGGATTTTGCCTTGGGCCATAGACATTAAAATAACGAAGGGATACGGTTTCAAGGCCCTTCTTTGCATATTCGCGCATAAGCTGCTCACCAGCAACTTTTGATTCGCCGTATGGGGAGAGGGGCTTCAACTCAAAGTCCTCCCTTATTGGAGGCTCTGCGCTTCCATAAACAGCTGCTGATGATGCGAATATCACGCGTTTTACTCCAGCATCAAGCGCTTCATCGAGAAGGGTTTTCGTTCCCTCAACATTAACAAGCATTGTTTTTTGTGGCTCTAAAAATGAAGCTTGAACAGAGACCACTGCTGCTTCATGAAATACATAGTCAACATCCGCAATCGCCTTTTTAACTGCCTTTCCATCAGTTATACTTCCTTTTACGAATTCCACCCTTTCAAGAAATTGCGCAATGTTTTCCATTTTTCCTCCTGAAAGATCGTCTAGGACTACAACATCCCAATTATTGCTGAGTAATCGTTCGACAATGTGCGAACCTATGAATCCAGCGCCTCCAGTCACGAGAGCTCTCATCATAATGCCTCCATCAATTGTTCTACAACGAATTTTTCGTATCCTTTCTCTACCCTTATTGCTGCAGCCCTTGCATGCCCACCGCCTGCGATAACAAAATTTTTCATATCTGACGAAATCCTTTTTATTATATCAGAAAGCCCTCTCCTGCTTTGAACAAATGCAGAATTACAACGTCCTATTACTACTCCATCTCCATAGCCAATCGTTATCATTGGAAGATCTGTCGAAAAGTTTTCGTATATTGCTGTGGTAAGCTTACTCTTGTTTGGAAATTCTCCTTTCGTTAAGACCCCGTCAAGCGGAACTGTATAAATTACAATTTCGTTCTTTTCGCTTTTTTTAACTTTCGGAAGCACATTTTCAACTGCTTCCTTTATCTTGTCAGATGCCTGCTGCCATAGAGAATCGAAAAGCTCCTTTTCCCTCAGAACATCCCTATAAAAATCTAAATTATTTCCAAATGAGGTATGGATAGCAAGATAATCTAGGACGAGGGCTGCCTTTCTTTCTTCTTCATTCTGCTGAAGAAGGCCGCTCTTATCACCTGCACAGGCTATCTTGGCATACTGATCTGTGTTTTCAGCGCCGCACAGTCTTGCTATCTCGCTTGCAAGATAACCAACAGGATAATACGATGGATCGATGAGACCATCTGCTGACCAGGGATTTAAAAGGGCATCAACAAACTGTCCTATCTTACTGTCTAGAGGATGATGGTCTATAGCAATTATTTCCACTCCAGCTGCTTTAATTAGCCTTAATCCATCTATGCTCTCCGAATTCGTTCCAAAATCAAGCAGTATAAGAATCGGTCTGTTTTCGTAATGGAGAATGCTTATAT
>CAYSXZ010000031.1:0-1830 GCA_964435235.1 Microcaldota archaeon | reverse complement strand
GATTAATAAATCTTACCGAAGTTAAACTACACTTTAATTTTAGTGTGACTAAAGTTAAACTTTAGATGGCTTTTCTTTAATTTCTACCATCATTTCAAGAGCCTCGGATGGATCGATATTAAGGAGAACGTAATGCCGCATATGATTAATGAATTGAATAAAAAAATTAACTGAAGCGAGTGGGCCAGTGAATCTGAACATCTTTTATAATGAAAGCGCTGAACGCTAGGATCGATAAATTTTCCAACCGTCATCTTTCTCTTCAGGAAAGATGATAGGCTTTGAACGAATCGTCGTTCAAACCAACCGACTGTTTTTTATTCACTTTCGAATTTACTGATGATATAAAAATAAAAGTGAAATTATGGAAAAGATGAACGCAAAAATTTTTGGAGTGACTGTCTTTTGTGTAATAATTTTAATTGCAGTTATATTAATGAGCGGATGCACAAAAAAAGAAATAACTTCTTCTGAATCTGAATCAAAGCCAGCAATGCCAGAAACTATTGCCCCTGAAGATTCTCCACAACTCCCACAAAGGGGATTTTTTATGGGAGTGCTTCCCTCAACTGCGAAAGGGCAAACATTCGACCAAGCGTATGCACAAGCTGCGCAGTACTCAGAATTCGTTCCTGTATGGGGCAGACCAACTCCCTTTTACAACCTTGCAGATGATTTAAGCGGAAGTTGGGGACAAACCTTTGTCAAACAACTCACACGTGGAAACGGGATGTTTCCGATAATTCATCTATCATTTATAGACAGTGGATTAACTCTCGCCACGCCACCGGGAATGACAAATGCAACCTTAAGCGATCCTGCTTGGAGGGCAGCATATAAAAAGGCTGCGATTGATGTCGTAAGGGCCTCTCATCCGCGATATTTATCTCTTGGAAATGAAGTTAACAGATGGTATGAAAAATATGGTGAAGATGGACCAAACGGATTTAGAAATTATGTTTCTCTTTACGAAGAAATATACGATGAAGTAAAAAGAATATCTCCAGAAACAAAGGTGTTCTGTGTTTTTGCTAGAGAGATTGTTTCAGAAAATCGCGAAGCAGACTTAAAAGTTCTTCGCTTATTTGACCAGAATAAAATGGATCTCTTAGTTTTTACGAGCTATCCTTATGCGCTTGGTAAGACCGATCCTTCAATGATTCCAGAAGATTATTATTCCAAAGCTGCAGATTACATGCCTGGAAAACCGTTCGGCTTCAGCGAAATCGCCTGGCCATCGCTTGATGTATTTGGGGGAGAACGGGCGCAAGCGGATTTTATCAAAGATGCAACCGGACGACTTACGCGCGATAGAGGAGTAAATCTCTATCTATTTGGTTGGTCTTGGCTCCATGACTTGAACGAAAATGATTCAATAGGACTGATCAAATTTGATGGAACCGAAAAACTTGGCTATTCTGCCTGGAAAAAATTATCAAAAGAATGATAATTGTTTTTCAATTAATCGACAAAGTCATAAATACCAATCTATTCTCTTGCTCTATCCTCTTAGCGCTTCGACAGGATCAAGCTTAGCAGCCTGCCTGGCTGGTACATATCCTGCAACAACGCTTATCACTGCTGAGAAAACAAAAGCAAGCGCAATCACTCTTAACCTTACCCAAAACGGAACTGCAAAAAGTCCAGCAACCTCAAGCAACCCAATTCCAATAAGAAGACCTATGACTCCACCAAGCAGTCCGATTATCCCGCTTTCGATTATGAACATTGACGTTATGTCGCGTTCTGTTGCTCCAATTGCCTTTAACACCCCTATCTCCCTTGTTCTTTCTAGGACTGCCATGAACATTGTGTTTGCAACCCCTATTC
>CAYSXZ010000030.1:0-8235 GCA_964435235.1 Microcaldota archaeon | reverse complement strand
GTCTTATGTCAGTTATATATTCTTTCCACATCTTACCCTCTATCGTTGCCGGATTTTCTATTATTTGCGGATCAGATAAAATAGCTTGCTGGAAAAACGAGATCTGTATCTTTTTATGTGGAGAATCAGGAAGTTGCGATTCTAATTCTTTGACCGCTTTTTCTATTATTGGCCCCGTCGTTTCTCTAAGGTAGTGAGAAGCTAACCGCTGGTCCATGAGTTTTCTTGTAGATTTCGCATCTTCGGTGGTCTTCTCCCTTGTTGACGATAGAGTGGTAAGTTGCGAAAGAACGCTTCCAACAAATTTTCCTACTTGGTCTGGACTTCTAAGAGACTTTGCAGTGTCAATGATATAATCAAAGAAAGATACCCTAAACTCCGTGTTATTATGATTTAGCAGAGTGACTATAATTATATCTAATTCGTCTTTGGTGAGTGTAATTCGCCCGTTGCTTCTAAGTTTTTCTACAAGATTATTTCTTGCATCCATCATGTGGTTTCTATACGTAGATTCCATTTCTTCGAGAGGAGTAAGTATGGAGGAACTTTTTATTGCTTCCAAAAAGTTATCTTGAGAGCATATTTCACGAAATACAAGAGCTGTACTTTCATCATCTGTTCTTGTATATCCTCGTTCAATGTTATCGAGAAATTGGCTGATAAATTCAGAAAATGCTTTTGAGTCTAGCAGGTTCTTTTGTGCAGAACTTTCTGCTGGTTGTAGTTCCACCTGTTCTTTTTTTCCTAGGTCCTTCTTCTCTGTATTGTCATCCTTTTTATCCTTCCTATCCCAAAAAAAATTACTAATTTTATTTTTCATTCTTGGAAATAATCCTTTTTTTTCACTATCTCCATTAACCTGCTGCTCTTGTTTATCTTGTTTATTTTGCATATACCCACCTATTTAAATAATTCAGTTTGTATTATATGTGTAAGATTAGGTTTTTAAATGTAGTTGTTTACAATATAAAATAATGTGCTAAAGAATTTCAATAAAACCATCTATAAGCATGCATAACTTTTTCTTTGCTTTTTCCATATGTTCTATAACTTCTTTACTGGTAAGCTTTCCTTTTTTTACTCCGCATGCGTAATTTGTTCCCACAGCGAAAGCAACATACGGAATTCCCAATTCTCCTATTAACGTTGCTTCATAAGAATGAGTCATACTAACAAGGTTTGCGCCTAATCTTTTAAGGGCTGTTATCTCAGCTCTTGTTTCAAATCTTGGGCCATATGTTGTTGCAATTACACCACCCTTTCTTAGAACAATTCCTTTTTTCTTTGCTATTGTGTTGGCCAAGTTTTGTAATTCCTTATGATATGGTTCAGAAAAATCAGTATGTTTCATTTCATCGCTAAAATCATCAAAAAAAGTAGCTGGCGTCCAGAGACCAATAAAATCCTTAATTAGGATTACGTCGCCAGGTTTGTATGATGATATTATGCCGGTGGCGTATATTCCGATAATGTTGGTAATGCCAAGCATCTTCAAAGCATATATGTTTGCCCTATAATTCACTTTGTGAGGAGGTACGCTATGTCTCCTCTTATGCCTGGGGATAAACACTACTCTCTTTCCTAATATCTCTGAGATTTCGATATCTACCTCGCCGTACGGAGTTTTAATTATGCTTTCCTTTCTTTTACCATTTAATGTATAGAACCCGCTCCCACCTATAACACCGAGCATAAGAAAACCCTAAAAAGAAAATAAAAAAAATTAGCCGCAACTTCCGGACGCTTGCGTTCCTTGCGCACTTAGAGTTACGTTGCAGCTTGGCGGGGCCGACAGATACGCATTGCAGATAGCATTTTTGAATGATTCTGGTGTTCTTGCTATATTCATAACTTTTCCATTTATTATCAGAGTCGGAGACGCGCTAACCCTATATTGATTAGTTAAACTTTCGTCTCGTTCTAAGATTGCGTTGTATTCCGTCCTGTTATTGAAATGTGCTTCAACTTCAGTTACGTTTATTCCAACTTCTTCTGCAGGCTCCTTCCAGCAACTGTCTGCATTAGTGTAGTTACATCTAGCATTCACCTTAAGCGCATACTCCATCCATTTATCAGGACCATACAAATTGTAGATTATTTTTTCTCTTACATCCTGATTGAGCTCCTGCGATCCATGTAAAGATCTCCAGTTTCCATTGCCATCTCCAGAAAATATGTATACAGGTTCAAAAGAAACGTTCGCGCTACCCAGCGTCTTAAGTACAGGGGCCATTGCATCCTCTGCGACATTTCCCCATGGGCAGAAGCTCATAACGAAAAGAAGGACTGTGGGTTTTTCTGTTTTTTGCATTTCCTTCGTTTCTGCTTTCTTTTCCTCCTCCAAGCTTGCCTTTGCATCTGAGACCTGCTGCTTGAAATCGTCGTAGTTAATTATGTTTGGATAAAGGTACTTGTAATCCTTTGATATGCTTACCTTAAACGGTTGGCCGTTTAGAGTGTAAACAAGCGTCACGTAATTGGAGTCCTCTTGATAGGAATTATACACAAGATTCGCAGTAGCTTCACCATTGCTGTACACGTAGAAATAATCCTTGAAGGTATCTGTTATATCGTCAACCTTCGCCTGATCAAAAACAAAATTGTTGTTTATCGTTGTGTTGATATTGTCGTTAGTCCGGTTAGCACCACTTCCAAATACAAAATATCCGATACCAAACCCAATGACAAGCATGACAGCAGCTATTATCGCAACAGTGCTTTGGCTCATGGGCTGTTCATTAGTATCTTTCATGTTTTCTCACCACCTCTTCGTTTATGACGTTATGGTCATCTCATATTTTTATACCTTTCCTTTTGTTAAGTCGAACCTGTTTCAAATTAATTTCTTTAAATCTTTCAAATCAAACAATAAAACATTGCGCTCTTTAAATTTTTCCTTAAAACTCTTGGCAAATATGGCGTAGACTTCTTTTCTTTTCGCCAACTTAACAGTTTTTGCTCTTTCCGTTAAGTCGTCTAAAACTTTTCTAGCATCTACTCCGTTCTGCCATTTACATTCTGCAAATAAAACCTCCTTTGTTTGGTCATTCAGCGCAATTATGTCCATCTCTTTATCCTTATGCCACCAGCTACCTATCTTTGTTAAGCGAAAAATCTTCGAATCAATAATGAATTCGCGACATACGTCTTCAAAGGCCTTTCCGACATATGCATTAAGTTCTTTCTCGATAGAAGCGAAAACTTCTTTTTCCAAACCTTGTTCTATCAAGGATTTATTTTTGAAAACAAATTTAAACCAAAACTTGTAAAAATTATCTCTAATTTTGTACCTTGTTGTCTTCGTTTTAATTTTCTTCTCAGTAATCGGTATTTCTTTTTCAATAAGTCCTACCCGCTCTAAAATTAATAGGTACTTAGGCAACTTATGACCTTGTATCTTGCTAACCTCAGCTATTTCAGCAAACTTTGTATAGCCTTGCGTTATAGCAAGGAATATTGAGGTATATGGTGCAGGAGACCTAAATTCTTCAAATAAAAGATTGAGTGGCTCATTGTACAGGAATGCAGTTTTATTTAAAATTTTATTTTTAATATTATCAGCTATCTCTAGTTTTGGATCAAATTCCTCTAGATACCTTGGAGTACCACCAAGAATCGCATAAGCTTCTACCAGTTGCTCAGGATTGTAATTTGGGAAAAAATCTTTGATGAACCTGAATTTTAGAGGAGTAACTTGCATATCGAAAGTTTTTCTCCCATAGAGGGCAGCTCCATAACCCATCGAGATTTTGTATACTGTTGAGATTGCTGAACCACAAAGGATTATTTTCTTATCCGTTTCTTTTATTTTCTCCCACCATCGCTGTAGCATAGAAGGCCAGGCCTTGTTTACTAGGTAGAGATACTGAAATTCATCTATTATAATAATCTTATACTTGCTTTTATAGATGAATTCAAAAAAATCTTCCCACGTGCCAAATTTTACAAATTCATCATTCACTTGTTTTGCTAGTATGTCAAGTACATTTTCAGAAATGTCTGCTAGCAGGTAAAGTGCCCCAGTTTTTTTAGCAAATTCTATTAAAAGCCTGCTTTTACCTACTCTTCGCCGCCCATAGATTAGTGCAAGTTCGGCTTTTTTTGATTTTGAAAGTTCCAGCAGCTTATTTAACTCTTCAGTCCTGTTAACAAACATTACCATAATAATCATTATTATAATCATGTATTAAAAGGCTTTCTATCGACAGCAACTCTACAAGCATTTATAAACTAATGAATAAAATTAAAATTTACCTGCGATATTGATATGGTCAACATGAGTGATAAATAGGGGTGGGATTCGAAAATGGCAAAGGTTTATCTTGAAACGTATGGTTGTACGTTAAATCAAGCAGATAGCGATATAATGAAGGGAATATTACGCAATATCGGGCACGAATTAGTAGAAAATGACGATGACGCAGATGTCATAGTTTTCAATACCTGTACAGTCAAAGGGTCTACCGAAAACAAAATATTCGAGAAGATGAAGAAGACAACAAAACCATTCGTAATAGCAGGTTGCATCTATGTGAATAAAAAAAGAATACTTCGAGAGATAAAAAAACCAGTAGTTCTTGCTCCAGGTGCTATTGAGGAGATAGGGAAGGCAGTGAACTCGGCTCTTCGTGGAAAAGAGCTATGGATCACCAATGGTAATGAAAAGACAGGAAAAATACGAGATATAACCGCACCGATATTGCGTATTCCAATACAGGAGGGATGTATAGGTTCGTGTTTCTTCTGTCAGACAAAGTTAGCAAGACCCCTACTGAAAAGTTATCATCCGAAAATTATACGAATGTGGGTAGAAGAGGGAGTTAAAAAAGGAGCGAAGGAAGTACAGATTACCGGAATGGACTCTGGGGCATATGGTATAGATCTTGGAACAAATCTTCCAACTCTGTTGGAAACTCTCAAGGAGATTGATGGCGATTTTAAGATTCGTCTTGGAATGATAAACCCACAGCATCTAAATCGCTTCGGAGACAGGTTAATACGCCTAATGAAATCCGATAAGTTCTATAAATTTATCCACATACCTGTCCAAACCGGTAGCGAGACAATATGCAAAAACATGAACAGGCCACATACTGTAAGGGATTTTATAAGATGGGTTAAAAAATTCCGCGACGAAATCCCGAACATAACCATCGCTACAGATGTCATTGTTGGATATCCTGGCGAATCAACAGAAGATTTTAAGAAAACCATTAAACTTCTTCGGAAAGTTAGGGCGGATGTCGTGAACATCTCAAAGTATACAGTAAGAAGCGGAACAAAGGCCGCGCTAATGAAACAGCTTCCAACCGAAATAATAAAAGAGAGAAGCAAGGAAACAAGCGAGGTTGTGCGTATGATATGCGCTGAAAATAATTCAAAATACATAGGAAAAATTGTCGATGTGCTTGTTCTTGAACAGGATGGTAGAAAAGGAAGGACTGAAAACTATAAGCAGGTTGTACTAAGTAAAAAAGCAAAGCTTGGTACGTGGATTAAAACAAAAATAAAAAGAGCAAATCATAGTTCTCTTTTCGGCTAGAATCCAGGTAAGCCAAGAAGGTATGCCCTCATTAAGTGGAAGTTGTCTATACCCATCGAATTATTGAGCAATCTTCCTTCTGGCGTGACCCATGTGCCTAGATAGTTCCAACTGTCGTCCTTTTTAGGAATGAAAAATTGAGTTACATACGTGGGCGCTCTCCTAAATTGGCCGTATGCCCTTATAACTTCATCGAGCGAATCTGCAGGTCCCACAAAATTGTCTCCATAATCTATTATTCCAGTTTCCTCGTCCGTCCAATAACCAGCAACAACATGCGGCTCATCTGGAGTATTTACAGAAAACGCGGCAGCCGGTATTCCATTCTTGATAAGGTACATAGCAGTCAGAGAATGAATTCCAGCGCAGACCGCAATTCCCTTGAGAAGATAATCTGGCATGTCTTCGTAAGAGCCGTGTGTTTCTTTCCACTCTATGTATTTCCTCAAGAAGTTCAGTATTTCTTCATGGCTTGCGCTTGCAACATATTTAACTGAAGGGTCGAAGAATTTAAGTTGCATCAATGCTTCTTCTGCGTTGTTTGCATACGCGACCATCGCAAGGCTTCTGCTCAACCATCTTGCAACAGTAATGACTTCTTCCTTCGGCGCACCTTCGTTCAATGCTACAAATTCATCTAGGCTGCCGCTCTCGAGCAGGTTTTCTTTTGCTTTATTCTCCCAAGAAATTTCCTGCGGCGTCAGTGGTCTAAGTTGCGGGGGGCTGTTTATATCTGTTTGCAATGGAATGCCGCCTTTTTGATATCTTTCATAGGATGCCTTATATGATTGAGTTAAGCCGCTCTTCCCTATATATGTAAGATTCAAAAATGCTTGTATCATGAAATTTGTTCGTCCTCCGAGTTCCTCAGCCATTCGAGTTACACCAACACCACCGCTAATGCTGCCTTTAAGTTCCTTTGTTACATTGAACTGCGTTCCAACCACCACCCCTCCTCTACTTTGAACAAGATCGTAATCCCAATAGGCCTTTCCTATAAGTTCTTTGACTTTTGTTATAACGCCCGCTTCGACACCTTGAAATCTCGGACTGTAATATCCGACATAAGCAGTTTGCATCGCATTTCCTGCAGCAAAATAACTCTTTGCAAGTGCATAAACATATACTATCTCCTTTATATTGAAAGAAGCTCCGCCAGAGAGGTTAAAATAGATATTATCATATGTTGGATAAGAGAGCGCTCCGCCAGCTATAACACCAAGATTAAACCCCCAATCGTTAAATTGTTTCCCATATCCGAGGCTTAAAGAGTGTGATGTATACAGCCATGAGTTAAGCTGTGTAAAAGTAAGTTTTCCAAAATATCTAAACCTTACTCCGCTCTTATCTAGACCAGGAGTAACAGATAACACAAGATAAGGCGCTTCACGCTCGCCAAATGTTATTACTCCCATATCTGCGCCGCCCCACTTGTCATAGTTTACTGTTGCTGCGATGGATGCACCTGCCTCATTACCGAAAAGTTTTCCACCTACAATTAAGTCCTTTAATCTGTTTTTATTTTCTGTTTTTGTCGAATCCGTATCTTTAGCTGTAGAAACAGAGATAGAAGTATCATTGATAGAAATGTCTTCCGCAAGTGCTGGCTTTGAATGAAATGGATTAATGTGGTTTGCAACTGGTGAAAAATTAAGTGCTACACTAGTGAATAATGGAAGAATCGTCCTATAAGCAAGTTTCTTAAAAAATTTTTTTGTTCTCCCTTCTTCTTTACCATCTTTTTTATAACCCTCCTTCTCATTGCTTTTTTTCATACCCACCACTATATATTTTATTACACATAACATATTTAAAGCGTGCGGTATGGGGCAGGTGTTTACTAATCGCTTGCATTACTTTGCGGATTTGCTATAATTCTTTCTGTTGTAGCCATCCATAGGAGTTTATCAATATCTGTTCTTCATCCTCATGCTTTTTTCTCTGTAGTTATTAGATGTCGGTCTTCTGTTCCATGTCGGACCTTCATATCTGTTGCCATTTATATCTATTTTATTTCCTTCTTCTTTAAGTTTGTCCATAAAGGTTTCGACATAAAATCTCTGTTTGGAATTATGTATCGCCCCCCTGAAAATCTGCTCTATTTTTTTAATCGTTTCAGAATCTCCCTTACCTAATTTCTTGTTTTCCATCTTATTTAGCAGTTTTTTAGCAACATCTTTCTTATTTGAATCCTTAAGAGCAGCAATCAGAGGTCCAACAAAATAAATCAACTCATTTTCTCCTTCCTTAATAACCTTTCCCAAGAACGTTCTTACATATTCCTTTCTGTTCTCATCTTCCATCGCAGCAGTTCCTACGCTTATTAAACCCTTCAATGTTTCAGAATCCCCCTTACCTAATTTCTTGTTTCTCATATTATCTAGCAATTCTTTAGTAATCTCTCCACAAGTTGGATCCTGAAGAGCAGCAATCAGAGGCCCAACAAAATAAATCAACTCATTTTCTCCTTCCTTAATAACCTTTCCCAAGAACGTTCTTACATATTCTTTTCTGTTCTCATTCTTCATCGTAGCAGTTCCCACGCTTATTAAACCCTTCAATGTTTCAGAATCTCCCTTACCTAATTTCTTGTTTTCCATCTTATTTAGCAGTTTTTTAGCAACATCTTCACAAGCTGGATCCTGAAGAACAGCAATCAGAGGCCCAACAAAATAAATCAACTCATTTTCTCC
>CAYSXZ010000029.1:0-6145 GCA_964435235.1 Microcaldota archaeon | reverse complement strand
GGATATAACCATTAGTTTGATTTATTTAACTTTTTGGATTGCAATTCTTATCTCTCTGCCATCTATTATGTCTTCCTTCATTCTATCTATCTTTTTGAATTCTATCTTTTTTGCATTCACAGCATCCTCGATCTTATCCATATGCCTTTTTATTATTGCTTCTATCTCTGTTTCGGTATCTATATAAACGATTATCACATTCCTTTCGATAAGATTCTCAATCTTTCGAAGGTTTTGCACCCTTCTCTTTATTTCATTGGCTATCCCTTCTTCGTAGAGTTCTTCGTCTATTTTTTTGTCAACGTACACCCTACCGTTCGAGAAATCGCATGAACAGAAATTTCCAGATGGTGGTTCTTCGACAACCTTCACCTCCTTTGCATTCGTTAGCGTCCTTAACACTTTTTCAAACGCTGTCGTGGCATCTATTGTTTCGTGCGATTTACTTTCTACGTAAAGTATTCTTATTGGCCATCTCGTTTTTATCCCAGCGCTCTGCCTCGCAAGTAGAGCAGCAGATACTATCTCCCTTACAATCTCCATCTGTTTTTCTGCCATGTTGTTTATTTCCTCTTCCCTTTCCTTTACCATCTCCATGAGAAAAATCGACTCTGCATCCTCATATTTGGAGAAAAATCTTCTATAGAGATATTCTGAAATGAATGGAGATATTGGTGCTAGCATGCTAAGGGAATTTAGCAAAACGTTATATACGGTCCAAAGCGCACCATCAGGATTGTCTTCCTTCGTTATCCTATCCTTTGCTATCTTCATGTAAAATCTACTTAGGTCTTCGGTTATGAATGTTCTGAGGATTTTCACCCCGCGGTTGGGCTCGCTGCTTTCGAACGCTTTTCTATACTCTTTTATAACGTTGTTTAGCCTGCTAAGCATCCATTTATCCTCCTCCTCTAGCTTAGCCTCTTTTATCTTTTTTTTCGGATAGAATCTCTCAAGAAAAACAGTAAGATTGAGCGCTATATTAAGGTCAGCACTACAGATTTTCATCTCCTCCCAGCTGAACTTAAGTTCATCCCAGATGGTATTGCTAAGCCCCCACATTCTAAACGTATCCGCACCGTATTTTTCTATTATTTCCTCGAGCGGTACAAAATTACCGAGAGATTTACTCATCTTTTCGCCATGTTCATCAACAAAAAATCCGTGCATCAACAAGCGTTTATAAGGTGCCTTATCGTATCTCACGAGACCGGAACCAAGCAAGGAATAGAACCATCCTCTTATCTGATCTTGTCCTTCTACTATCAAATCAGCAACATCACCAAATTTCTTCTTCTCCTCTTCATCGAGCGGCGCCCATATTGCGTTACCGGAATCGAACCATACATCAAGGACATCTGGCACTCTCCTCATCACCCCGCCGCATTCGCAACTAAACGTTATCTCATCTATGTATGGTCTGTGCAGCTCCTTTACGTTAGGTATTTCATCCCTAGAACTTATTACCTTTATTTTTCTGCATTCTTTCCTCTCGCATATCCATATCGGAAGTGGTATCCCCCAATATCTCTGTCGTGATATGCACCAGTCCGGGGCGTTGGAGACAAATTCCTTAAATCTATCTCTTGCAAAATCAGGATGCCATTCTATCTTCTCTATCTCACTTAGCATCCTTTCCTTTATCTTTGATATGGTTATGAACCATTGTTTTGTTGTAATGAATATGAGAGGTGTCTTGCATCTCCAACAATGTGGATACCTATGTTTTATCCTCTCGTCGTAGATTAAACTCCCATTATTTTTTAACAATTCTATTATTTCCGGATTAGCTTCCCTGACGTTCTTTCCTTCGAACATCCTTCCAGCTTCTTTTGTATACCTGCCTGCAGAATCAACAGGGCAGAAGGCTTCTATTTCGTATCTCTTTCCTATTATAAAATCCTCGAGACCGTGCCCAGGCGCCGTATGAACGAAGCCACTCCCTTCTTCGAGTGTTACAAACTCATCACTGAGCACAACCTTTCTGCTAACCTTTTTTGGAATATGCTCTTGGAGTGGGTGTTCATACTCCCAGCCAGCTATCTTTCTTCCTGGAATCTCTTCCAATATGGTAGCGCTTTTACCGATAAGCCCCATTACGTATTCTAATCTTTCCTTTGCAAGGTACCATACCTCATCATCGACCTTTACTTTTACATAAGGGAATGTTGGGTGTGCCATAACCGCCATATTCGCTATGAGTGTCCAGGGCGTTGTAGTCCATATCACCAAGAATTCGTTCTCTTTCCCCAAAAGTTTGAACTTAACGAATATGCTTGGGTCTGTTTCTTCGTCATATTCGAGTTCGTAATTCGCCATTGTCGTTTCGCATCTGTAGCAATATGGAAGGACGTATATTCCTTCGTGCATCAAACCTTTATCCCACGCCATTTTTAGCGTAAACCACGATGATTCTATATAGTTGTCATGGTATGTTATGTATGGGTTATCCCAATCCATCCATATCCCAAGGCGCTCGAATTGCTTCTCCATAACATCTATATACTTAGTTGCGAAGGATTTGCATTTCTCAACAAATTTTTCTATTCCGTATTTTTCTATCTCATGCTTGTGTTTTATCTTTAGCTCCTGTTCAACCTTGACTTCAATTGGTAGGCCATGGGTATCGTATCCTGGTTGCGTTCTTACATCCCTCCCAACCATTCTCCAATATCTGCATATAGCATCCTTTATTATCTTATTCCATCCAGTGCCGGGATGAATCTGACCTGTCGCATAGGGCGGGCCATCGCAGAAGTAGAATGTAGGATTCCCGTCATTCTTTTTCTTTGCTTTTTCGTATATCTTTTTTTCTTTCCAGAATTTTAATATTTCTTCCTCTACTTTCTTATGCTCATACATATCCTGCTACACCTAACAGAATTTTTGGAAAAGGACAAATGAAATAAATAGCTAGAAAGCAATTAAAAGCATACGCAACTGGAAAAAACTGGGAAAGTTTCATAAAAGTTTATATTTAAAAACATTTATCTTCTTATCTAATCCATGGCAAAGCTAACATCAAAATCAACATCTTTTTCAGGAAGCACAAAAAAAGATATAGGATATATCGCCACTGCTACAGCAATAGCAACCTTTGTGATGTTTCACCCAATAACAGACACTATTGCAAAGAAAAAGGGTAAGGAGAAAACAGTTGAGATTCAAAAGAAAAATCCGAACATGCAGAAACAAAAAACCGAAGAAAAATCGATATTTGCATCAGAAAAGCTTCCTTCGGTCCTAAAGGATGTAAAAGGTTCGACCGATGAAGAAAAGGTAGCGAGTCTTTTTTCCATACTTAAGATCGGCAACGGAGTGTTAAGACTAGAGGATTCAAGATGGGACGAAAGGGCGCCTAGAGATGTTGATAGCACCTTGGAAAAGGGCGGGGACTGTACAGAATTTGCATTCGTTATTATCTCCGCACTAAAGCAGCTTGGTATAAAAGGAGGCGCTTTAATAATTCATTTTGAAGGTTCCGAAAAAGAAAAAGACCATCTAGTTGCATATGCTCTAATCAACAACAAAAAAATCTATATTGACCCTCAGGCCGATGGGTTGGGAAAGACGAAAGGAAAATACGCAGTTCTTATGGAGCTAACATTCGAAGAGGCTGAAGGTATTTATTATAGGGAGTTGGGAAACCATCTTAGGCTAAAAGGGATGCTGGATGACGCAATAGTCGCATTCGAAAAAGCAGTTAAATTTAATCCAAAGGATGCGTACTGCCACAATGCTCTTGGGAACCTTTATGAAAAGAAGGGGGCTGCGAAACGCGCAAGGGAACATTACGAGCTTGCAGCGGAATACGATCCTAATAACAAAACTTATCAAAAGAATAGAACGGTCAGCATCTATAACGAAGAGCTAAAGGCAGCGTATGAAGCATTCGAAAAAGGAGATTACAAGTCAGCGAAGGAGCATTTTGAGAATGCATTAAATAGCGGAGAGAAACTAAGCGAAAAAGAAAGGAAGGCACTTAAAAACAATATATCTGCATGCGAGCAGATGCTCTCTAAATAATTAGTTCAAGCTGTTGAATTCTTCTTCCGTTTGCTGGGTGTACATCTTATACACAGATTCTCTGTAAGTTAACGCTTTTCTTAATGCATCTTCGTAACTCCCCCTCATTATTCCTGCGTCTGAGAGCACAAGTTCGACATTTTCTGGTTCTGTATTTTTCTGTATTTTTATCACTTCCATTTGTAGATGGGCATTAAAGATTATTGTGAAGGCGCCCAACATGTCATTACCTGCTTGTTGAATAACCTCGAGCGGAATATACGGCAGATCCCTTAATAGTCTCTCCGTCTCGCTTACTGGAAGCAATCCTACAGTGTCGAGCATGAATATGGAACCTTCCCATCTTTTGTTGGATTCTATTAGAAATTCAGCCGTACTCTTAAGAAGGATCTTCACTTCCTCCTCGCTTATCTCCCTATTCTCATTCTCCATGGTATCTACAATTAGCCTTCCTATCTTTTTGATGACGTTTTGGGCTTGGAGTGCATATGTTACTCCCTCTACAGCCTCATCGCTTATGAGATCAATCGCACCGATTGGAGGATGCTCTTTACTGTGTAGTGGAAAGGTAATAAGCGGTGCGTCTGATTTCGAATCCAAATCTAAAAGCGCCATTATAGGAAGGACGCCTTCCTTACCATCAGGTCGTGTAAAAACAGAATAAGCTGGATAAGCATTAAGATTCATTCTTCTAAGAACTCCTGCTGCAAGAATCAGGGATTCAAATGGATTGCAAAGAAGTATGGATGTGCTACCATCAGTTTCGTCTACCTCTCTTCTTTCCTTTTCTACTAAAATGGAACCAGCAGTTAAGGGGGTTTCCGATTCCCTATAAAGATAGTAATTCACTTTGAGCGGAAGACCATTTCCAAGTCCTATAACATCTATGATTGTATCTATTATGGAGTCATCTCCCTTTTCTTTCAATTCGGCGATCTCCCTTATATGAGTAGCAAGCTGGATAAGTTTTCCATCCTTATCTGCGTACGGTCCTTCTTCTATAGGGATGGAGTGCTCCATCATCCTTTCATGTGCCTTCTTACACTCCGCTCTTAAGTCCAAGTTATTCCGAGGTTTTTCTTTATCAAGAAGAAAAAGAAGCTTGTTCTTTTCATCTAATGGCTTTGCCGCATGCTTGAATATGTAGGGTCTTTTACCTTCCACCGGCTGAGTCCTTGTAGAACCAAATTTTATTCTATATATAGTATCTGGGATAGAAATACGTTTTTCTTCCATAATATATTACTTGTTAGAAAAGATTTATAAATATGTTAGCCATACATCCCGCCGCCTTCGGATGCTGCAGGTCCTTTTTTAGAAATCTTTGATTTTATTATGCTCTCTTTCAATCCTCTAGTAAGTTCTCTTGCCTCTCTATCCAAGCGCGATGTGTCTATTGGCGTGTTTAGGAATTTTGAAAGCACCTTTAGGACATTTGACGCCGCGGCAGGATCTAAATACTCCTCCGACGCCTCAGCGAGGAATGCTATCACTGGAAATTTAATAAGCGTTCCTTTTGCAAGCATGACTCCTGTAACTCCTGTTGTCGCTCCCTCTTTTATTGGCTTTGCAATTCTTTTTTTCATCATATCCTTTACTATAGTAAGATCCGTGGTTACGACATAAACCTCTCTTTCTCCTTGCTTTAGTGCTATCCCTCCAAGAGATACGATAGAACTCGCTTTGAGAGAAGCCGCCATGCTAAGTATCTTATCCGCGAGTTCCTTAGATAACGATATTGGTATGGTCATCTCAGATATTATGAGAATTATATTATGCTTTTCTGAGAAGTGTATCCTGGCAGCAGGCATCGGGGTATAATCGTGAATAGCAGCGAGCGGTGCGAATTCCTTGCTTGTTATATAACCGCCGAGCTTCATACCAAGCGCGTCTATAAGGTGGGCAGCAGCAACACTTCCGACAAGCCCAGTCCCAGGAAATCCAACAACTATTACTGGCTTTTTCAAATTCTTCATATCAACTATCCTATGAATCTCAATGCTTTCCATGTTGGATATTAGAAAAGCGCCATTTAAAAATTATGCCATTACAAAATGTTATTGCCAATAAGGTACAAATACGAAACTTTAGAATCTATTACACGTGGTTTCTATGATAG
>CAYSXZ010000028.1:0-19927 GCA_964435235.1 Microcaldota archaeon | reverse complement strand
GAAAGATGTTGCTAGAAAACTGCTAAATAAGATGGGAAACAAGAAATTAGGTAAGGGAGATTCTGAAACATTGAAAAATTTAATAAGCGTAGGAACTGCTACGATGAAGGATGAGAACAGAAAGAAATATGTAAGAACGTTCCTGGGAAAGGTTATTGATGAAGGAGAAAATGAGTTGATTTATTTTGTTGGACCTCTGATTGCTGCTCTTCAGGATTCGAATAAGAAAGATGTTGCTAAAGAATTGCTAAATAAGATGGGAAACAAGAAATTAGGTAAGGGAGATTCTGAAACGATTAAAAAAATAGAACGGATTTTCAGAGGGGCGATACATAATCCCAAACAGAGATTTTATGTCGAAACCTTTATGGACAAACTTAAAGAAGAGGGAAATAAAATAAATATAAATGGCAACAGATATGAAGGTCCAACATGGAACAGAAGACTGACATCTAATAACCACAGAGAAAAAAACATGAGGATGAAGAACAGATATTGATAAACTCCTATGGATGGCTACAACAGAAAGAATTCATGCTGCGGCAGTCATCTCTTTTAGCCTAAGTCCGACTACCTTTGAAACCCTATCGGTTCGTGTCACACCGAAGACCGCATTTGCAAGAGACACGACCATATCGTTGTGCGATGCAAGAATAAACTGGCTTTTCTCAGACATGCTTTTTATCAATTGAGCAAGATTCTTACTATTCGGTTTATCAAGAGCAGCATCAACTTCGTCTAGGATATAGAACGGTGATGGTTTGAAGAATTGAAGTGCAAATATGAACATCAAAGTAACAAGAGTCAATTCTCCGCCAGAAAGGGAATCTATGGAAAATTCATGATTTCCCTTTTTTATTTTTATAAAGAGTCCGCTTTCAAATGGTTCATTTGGATTGTCTAATATAAGGTATCCTTCTCCAATATTCACATGCTGAAACATTTTTTTGAAGTTATCGTTTACAGCATAAAAAGCATCAAAGAATGCTTCTTTTTTTCTTTCTTCGATTTTATCTATCATCTTTAGAATTGCTTTTCGCTCTTCAGAAAGTTGCTCTATCTTCTTTGTAATTTCTTCTATTTCGGTCTTCTTTTTTTCATACATCTCTATAGCTGCTATATTCACGTTTCCAGCTTCGGCGAGAGCCTTTTCACATTCATTTATATTCTCCATAAGTTTTGCTTTTGGGACTCCTTCAAGGAATTGTGCATCTTTATAGCGTTCGTATTCTATCTTTATATCTTCAAGCCTAGTTTCCGCGGTTGCTTTTTTTACATTAAGTTGGTTCAATTCTCTTAGGATTCTGTCTATTTCCATTCTTTTCTTTTCCCTCCCCTTACTCAATTCCTGAATTTCGTTTTCGTGCTGTTTTATTTCATCGAATAGCTTCTCTATCTTCTTTCCTGTTTCTGCTATCTTTTTTTCTTCAAGCATCAATTCTTCGTTTTCCTTTGCGTATTTCGCTTTTGTTTCTCTCATCTCCTCGCGTATTCTGTCAATTTCTTTCATTATTGCAATAATTCGCTGTTCTGCGCCTGCGATGTTTTTATTTCTAATTTTAATTTCATTTAGTTTTCCCTCTATCGTTGCTTTTGTAGAAGAGAGTTGTGATGCTATATCTATCTTAATCTTATTTTGCTCGTCGCTTTCTTTTCTAAGTTTTGCCTCGGCTTCTGCAAATCTTGTGCGAAACTTTTCAAGCTCTTCCGTCTCCTTCCCTATTTCACTTTTGAGCTGTTCGAACAATCTTTCATTATCCTCTATTGCAACCTCAAGTTTCTTTATTTCATTTTCAAGGTTCCTTCTCTTTTCCAGAAGTGCGGCTCTTTCTTTTTCTTTCTCTATTAGGGCCTTGCTCTCCATCTCTAATGTTTTTATCTCTATCTCTACCTGCGACCTCTTTGCTCTCAGTAGGGATTCTTTTTCTCTTATGGAATAAAGTTCTTCTACGCATGCATTTTTGTCGTCTTTAAGCTTTGTAATTGCATCCTCTATCTTTTTTGCTTCGTTACCGCTCAATATGCTGCTCTGGACCTTTCCACCACTTATTACGCCAGATCGCTCGAATATCTCTCCAGATAGCGTAACCATTCGATAGTTTCCTATCCCCACCTTTCGCGCGTCTCCAGAACCCTCTATAAGAAGAGTATCTCCAAAAACATATTCGATTGCTTTTCTTACTTCTTCTTTGTATTTTACCTTTTTTAGAATTGATGAAAAACCACCTGCCGAAACCTCTTCTGGTACTTTTATTACATCTAGCGGAATGAATGTCGCCCTTCCAACCCCAACTTTCTTCAATTTTTCTATAATTTCTACAGCGGTAAAGGAATTGTCTACAACAACATACATAAGCCTAGGACCGCCCGCTGCTTCTATCGCATGAATGTATTTTTGTTCAAATTCTATTAAATCGGCTACCGTACCATATATACCATCTTCGCCATTCTTTTTCAAATCGGCTATGAATCGAAGCGCCGGGTTCATAAGTTGTGGGGAGGAACGAACTTTGTATATGGCTGCCTTTTCTTTCAGCTCAAGTAGCTCCTTATCTATCTCGGCTACTTTCTTATTTATTTCCTTCGTGCGCTTAAACAATTCTTCGATTTCATCATCTATTGTTTTCTTTTCTTCCACGAGCTCCAAAGCCCTCTTTTCAAAATCCTGTTTTTTTCCTTCTTCCTTCTCTTCAATACTGAATGACTTCAGGTCTTCTTTTTTCGAGAAGAGTACTTCTCTTTTCGAATTTATCTCAAAGCGGAGAGCTGCGAGCTCCTCTCTTTTCTTATTTAAGTTTTTCTCCGCTTTTGAAATTTCATTCCTTAGTGTTTCAAGTGCTTCCTCATCTTGAGTAATCTTCTCATTTACAGCCTCTTCTTCCAGAATCTTCAGTTTTTTTCTAAGTTCTTCTACTGCTCTTTCTATCTCATCGATCTCTTTTTTTTCATCTGTGATTTTTGTTTTTAGATTTTTCTGCTCCTCTTCGAGCTTTTTTATCTCCTCTTCTTTATCTCTTATTGTTTGCTGGCGTAGATTAAGCGATGCCTTTAATTCTTCTATCCTCCTTATCATATCTCCAGTTTGCTGCTTACCCTGCAACTCCTTGCTGAGCTCCATCCTTCTTTTGTCCACTTCTGATATTTTTCTATCCAGTTCTGCATATTCTTTTTCCGCTTCCTCTTTGCTTTTGTTAAGTTTTTTTTCGACATCCCCAAATTGACTGCACTCCTTCTGAAGTCTATCGAGTTCAAGTTTTAGCAGGGTTCCCTTTGAGTTGTTAAGAAGATCTCTTTTTTCTATATATTTAAGCGCCAATTCCCTTTCTTTTTCCAGCTCTTCAAGAAATGCCTTTCTTTCTCCAAGTACTATGTTTGCTTCTTTTATTCGCGTGTCTACAACCTCTAAATCCTTGAGCGCTTCCTTTTTCTTTTCTTCAAAATCAGAGATGCCGGCAACTGCATCTATTATTGTTCGTCGTTCTTTCCCACTCATGTTTACTATACGTTGAACCTCTCCCTGCGCTATTATGTTCCTTCCCGAATCATCGAGATCGAACTTTTTTAAAGCCTCAAGGATAGCTCCCTTCGTCGCCCTTTTGCCATTAAGCCTATAAATAACCTTCCCGTCTTCCCGTATTGCTCTTCTAATTTCGTACTTGCCATCACCATCAAACGTAATCATTACTTCGGCTGCCTTTGCGCCATGATGGATGAGGTCATTTACCCTTCTTGCTCGCAATGATTTCAGGGAAGTTTCTCCTAGAACAAACCTTATGGCATCTAGGATGTTGCTTTTTCCAGCTCCATTTGGTCCTGCAAAACAGATAAAGGATGGAGGGAGCTCTATGTTAAGTGCCTTGAATGATTTGAAATTTTTCATCTTAAGATGGGAGATGTAGAACATACGACTATCCTTCTCAAATTAGGATTAAAAAGGATTAGGATTAAAAAGTTTATATGATGCTACAGGTGTAATCATGGACTCTGGAGTATTTTTAGGTGTGCTTAACCCCGGATTAAATTACGTTATACCAATCATCCAGAGCAGCAGAACTGTTGATATGCGTATAAAAACGGTTGATATCCCAAAGCAGGAAGTTATGACGAAAGACAATGTTCCAGTCAGCGTAAACGCAGTTGTGTACTTTAGAATAGAAGATCCAAAGGCTGCTGTTCTGGAAATCGAAGATTATACCTATGCTGTTTCTCAGTATGGTCAGACTGCATTAAGGGATGTTATAGGAAACAAGGAGCTTGATTTTGTTCTCACTGAAAGAGACCAGATCGCAGATGAGATTAAAGCGATAGTCGATAAGGAGACCAGCAGATGGGGTGTTGATATTACTGCAATAAAGATACAGGATATAGAGCTACCTGCTGACATGAAGCGTGCGATGGCAAGGCAGGCAGAAGCAGAACGTGAGAGAAATAGTTATCCTTCTTCCGATCGAGATGCTAAAAGCCATTGAGGATTCGGAACGTTTGCTGCGAAAAAAGAAGGAACAAAGAAAGAGTAGTACTCATCAACAACTAAATATAAATTCTAATTCTTTTTCTTTTATTTTATCAAGTCTGCAGAATCCAAACCTTTCGAACTGGACCATCTCCCCTTGCCTAAGATCCTCGCAGCCATTTTCACAATAGCCTTCTGCGATCTCCAGGCTTTTTGGATTATACTCTCCTTTTTCATTAAGCAATTCATACGGAATAGCCACCTTACATTTTATTTTATATTTATCCGGTACCCATTGTATTTTCTTTGGTACAATCTCATCTTCCATAAGCTCGCCGTCAAGCCTGTTCCTGTATTTTTTGAGTAGTTTGACATTACACAGGTCTTTTAGCCGAAAAACTTCTCCTTCTTTAAGACCCTTCGCATCGTCTCCGCTTATGAGCACATCCTCTTCCACTTCGAGTTCTCTCACTCCTAAACCTTCCTTTGGATGTAATCGAATCTTTACTTTTTTTCTGAGATTTTTTACTCTCAATAGAACAGGGTCTTTTACGAAGAAATAATGCTTCGCTATCGGATCCAGGAGTTTTCTATTTTCTGCGAGTAGAAGTTCTAAACTAGGTTCGCTCTCCACCTTTGAAATGCCAAATGAGAGAACGAAATTTTTTACAGTGGTTGGAAGGATTCCTCTGCGTCGGAGCCCTGCAATTGTAGGAAGCCTTGGGTCGTCCCATCCGCTTACTTTTTTTTCTTCAACAAGAGGTTTTAGAAGTCTTTTACTCACTGGCGCGTTCTTTATGGAAAGCCTTGAAAATTCAACCATCGTAGGCCTCTTCCATCCAAGATCATCGAATAAGGAGTAATAAAGTTCATCGCGTAATTCATATTCCTTTGAGCGCATAGGATGTGTTATTCCCTCTAAGAAATCCATAACTACGATGCTCATATCGTATGAAGGCCATACATGATATTTATCGCCCTGTCTGTAATGCTTTGCCTCTATTATACGCGCGAGAGTAGGATCTCGCATCGCAGTGTTGAGCGAGTTTAAGTCACCCTTATATCTAAGTATGGCATTTCCCTCAGCATAGGTGCCATCTAGCATCTTTTTCCATCTCTCGATATGCTCTGGAATTTCAAGACCGCGGCAGTTACATGCCTTTCCCTTTGTTCTCAGCTCTCTGAGTTTCTCGACATCGCATGTGCAGATATATGCCTTTCCAATTTTCAAAAGTTTTTCTGCTGCCTTATAAATACTTGGTATGTTATCCGATGTATAGCTTTCCTTCTCCCATTTTACTCCCAACCATTTCAAATTCTCTCTTATGGCATCTACGTATTCCTGCGATTCTTTCTCAGGATTTGTATCATCGAATCTTAGAATCATCCTTCCGCTATAGGCTCGTGCTGCCTCGTAACTTAACCATACTGCCTTTGCATGTCCTATATGCGGATAACCGTTCGGCTCTGGGGCGAATCTCGTAACAACTGCGCCATACTGTGCTCCAGGCAGCGTTATTTCTTTTTCCTTCTCTTTTTTCTCCATATAGGAATAATGTTTCATTCGTTCTTCTATTTCTTCTTTGGACAGCGACGAGACCTCTACAATAATCCTATTAATTAATGCCATCGTTGTCTTCATGTCCTTCTTTGCATCTGGATATTCAGCTATTACTTTACCTATTACAGAACCAGCGTTTGCTTTGCCGTAATCGTAGGCATTCTTCAGCACATGCTTTCTTGCGATATCTTCAAGGTTGTTCATAAGATCATCTATACAAATGTCGCTGCTATCCAACTTCCTACGAAATTAGTTATGTAGATAACTAGAATGGCAATTAAAAGATGCTCGCCTACTACATGTATAGGGTTTATTCCTTCTTTTCTTGCCACATAAAAACTAAAGATCGAGAGCAGAAAAAGACCCCATGCAATGCTTGCCATCACTGCAGTGTCAAGTTCGAATAGTAAAACAGGTACCAAGAATGTCGCTCCAAAAATGAATTTGAAGAGGAATGTAAAAAGCGTTGTAGTCCATATCTCTTTTTCAGTATGGACACTTTCTGATTCCTCAGACATGTGTATGCCAAATGCATCTGAGAAAGCGTCTGCTATAGCTATTGTTAGTATCCCTCCGATTACTGCTAAACGGGAATGCGTTCCGGCATTAAGTCCTATCATTAGGCCGAGTGTCGTAATAACTCCTGAAGTGACACCAAAGCCGAACCCTATTTCTATAGAATGACTCGATTTCTGGAATGTTTTCATAAGTACTCATCGATATTAATCTCTTTATATTCTTCCTTTTTGAACTTCTTCTTTTCGTTAAACGGTACAGTTGCATCAACTCCTATCTTTGCAGTCGCGAGCGTCATGGGATTTGCTGATGGATCGAGAGAGGAACCCTTCTGGTCCTTGAATATAAACACATCTCTGTCTCCCTGCACTCTCGTTGCAATCGCCCATTCCACTTCTTCCATATTGTTGATGTCTATATCTTCATCAACAATAACAACATGTTTTAATGATTTATGGCCAGCGAACGCCGCAGTAATTGCCTTTGCTCCATCATCCTCATTTTTTTTCTTTATTCCAACAACAGCATGAAGCCAAGAGCATCCACCTGGTGTTATATTTACTCCAGTGCATTCCGTTATCTTATTAACCTCTCGAAATATCGTTGGCTCCCTCGGCATCCCCATAAGTATCTTGTGTTCAGCTCCTCCTGGAAGAAGAACATGATGGATAGGATTATTTCTATGATGAATTTTCGTTATCTCGATTACCCTTTGCTTTCTTACTATGTCATACGTTCCTGTTAAATCAAGAAACGGGCCTTCGTTTGCTTCTTCTTTTGTGACTATCCCCTCATAAACAAATTCTGCGTCTGCTGGTACCTCTATACCATTGTCAAGTCTTACCGTTCTTACTGGCATAAGTGTGTTGGCTATTTTCATCTCATCCATCCCAATATCTACGGATGTTGCTCCGGCTAAAAGGACGTTTATTGGTGCGCCGACCACAAAAGCGATGTCAAGCTTATCTCCATTCGCTTCTATTCGGTTTATAAATTCATTCAGATGTCTAGGAAGAATCCTTGCTACCACCTTGTTTTTTCCTATCACCATCATGCGATGGAATGATAGATTTCTTCCGTATTCTCTATCATTCGCAATTACTACTCCTGATGTTAGATACGGGCCTCCATCGTTTGGAAGATGCAACGGAATAGGTATTTTTGCGAGGTCAACATTCGTTATCGTGTTTTCAAGTACTGGTGCTTCACTTCTTTCGACAACCTTTGGCTCGGACGGATTTTCAATTGCATGAAGCATTCTTTTTACAAATTCTTCCTTTCTGCAGCCTAGGCATTCTACAACAAGATCCTTTGTGGCGAATACATTCCCGACAATTCTATACTCTGACTCCTTCACCTCTGCGAGAAGCGGTCTTGGTTCAACAGAATGCAGAAGAGATGCAGCTTCAAGTTTAAGCGACAGTTTCTTTTTGGCGTGGAGAAGTTTTCCTTCCCTATCAAGTTTTTGGATGAAATCACGAAACGATATTCCTATCATTATTACCATCTCAGAGGTAAGATAGTTGTAAGCGCTTAAAAATTTACCGCGTGGAATCCTTCCATCTTTTAATTAGGTTGTGTTCTATTCCGAGATGGTCGAGCACTCTGCCGACAATAAAATTAATTATATCGTCTATCTTTTTTGGTTTGTGATAAAATCCTGGGCAGGCGGGCATAATGGTGCCGCCGCTAAGAGTAATTCTTCGCATGTTCTCTATAGCAATTAATGACAGTGGGGTCTCGCGTACAAGAAGAATTAGTTGTTTTCTTTCCTTAAGGACGACTTCAGCACACCTGCCGACTATGTTGGACGAAATCCCATTTGCTATCTCGCCGAGGCTTTTGAGAGAGCAAGGAATAACGACCATCGCATCTGGAGGATTCGAGCCAGAGACATAAGGACAGGAGAAATCCCTTTCACCATAATCTCCTTTCGGTAGTTTTACTTCCTCGTATTTTGCAACGTTTTTTGCGCCTTCAGTAACTATAATGGTCACATCATGTTTCTTTTTTCTGAGAATCTCCGCGAGTCTTATTCCGTATTGCAGACCAGAAGCACCAGTTATTGCTAATAATATTTTCATGAAGCATCACTGAAATTTTAATGATGTAAAATGAAATTTTTCATTAACTGAATTAACAAAACTTTCAAGGTTCAGAATACCTCCTTCTTGCGGGACGACGGATACATAACAGATCTTAACATCTTCTGGCTTTTCTACTGTCATCCCACCGAGTTCCGCTGCTTTCATGATGGCATCGTTTTTATCACCCAACTCATCCACCAGACCAACAGCAAGGGCCTGCCTACCAGTCATTATTCTTCCATCCATTACTTCGTTGAATTTTGCATAGTTTAGTTTTTCTTTTCTGTTCTGGATAATTATCGTTTTAAACTCGTCTGATATCTCGTCCACAATCGATTTCAATATTGCATATTCTTCTTCAGTCATGTTGCGATAAGGAGAACCGATGTCCTTGTGAGCACCAGAGGTTATCGAAGTTGCATTTATTCCTAGCTTATCTAGTAAGCCGCTAATGCTGACCGTGGTTGCTACAGCACCTATGTTTCCTGTAAGGGCAGCAGGATCTGAAATAATATAGTCTGTCCCTGCCGCAACATAGTACGCGCCAGAAGCTGCGACTTCTCTAAAATACGAAACTTTCGGCTTTTTAAGTTCCTTTACAGCATTATAAATTTCGTGCGTTGCGACTACAGACCCCCCTCCGGAATCGAAAACAAAAAGCACAGCCGCTACATCGTCTCTTTCGTTCAGTTCTCTTATCGAATTTGCAAGTTGTTCCGAACTTGGGTAACCAGGGTTAACAAGCGTCATGGGGCTTCCCTCAACTGAAAGCGGCATATTGATGTCAACCACTGCAACGCATTTTCCTCCGAGATAAGGGAGAAATTTTGCAAGGATTACAAAAAATACTATGAGGATTATAAAAAATAGCGCAAGCAAAAGTGCAGTGCCGAGAATTAATCTCCTTTTTTTTGCAGCAGTGGGAATACCTTTTTCATAGTCCATCAAAATCACCTAAGTGTAAAAAATCATCTGAGTGAATTTGCAAGAATAGTAATATAAATATAAGCGATAAGAAATTCATTTAAGTCATTGGCCGGGCCTGTAGCTCAGTCAAACCTTTGTTTGGAGCAACTTGGTAGAGCGACGGACTTTTATGCTATTCAAACTCCGGGTTGAAATAGCAAATTAACGTCGTTCAAGAAGAAATCCGCAGGTCGCGAGTTCAAATCTCGCCAGGCCCGTTTTTGTTAAAAAACGGGAAAGAAGTGAAGGAGCAAAGCGAACTTCACAACAGGCCCGTTTTTGTTAAAAAACGGGAAAGAAGTGAAGGAGCAAAATATGAGAGGTGGTGAAAAATGAGCAATTTAATCTCAAAGCGCGGGGTTGTGTTTTTGATTCTGTTTACTATGCTTGCATTAGTTGGTATGCAAATAAACTTTTCGCAGGTGGTAGGTTCCAATAATCAATATTTTACTTTCTTCCAATTCTTCGGTCCAATCGCAGGAGGGTTTCTTGGCGTATTTGGGGTTATTACTATTCTTTTTGCTCAACTTATAAATTTCTTTATTACAGGAAAAGAGATCACCATAATAAATCTTCTCAGACTTACTCCAATGCTTTTTGCGGCATACTATTTCGGTAGCAACAAGAAAGCAGGTTTTAGCGATAAATTCAATTTAATCGTTCCCATACTTGCGATGCTTCTCTTTTGGTCTCATCCTGTGGGGCAAGAAGCATGGTTTTATGCGCTTTTTTGGACCATACCTATAATTGCGAAATTCCTTCCAGATAACCTTTTCCTCAGGAGTCTTGGAGCTACCTTTACCGCTCATGCAGTTGGCGGTGCACTTTGGATATGGGCTGTGCCAATGACATCAGAGCAGTATTTATTGCTTATACCAATAACGACCTTCGAAAGGCTTCTTTTCGCTTCTGGTATCGCGTTTAGTTATATAGTCTTTACTAATATTCTAAACATGATCGATGTTGTATGGGACATAAAAAAATTCGTAAATATAGAAAAGCGCTATGTTTTTTAGCATAATCAATGAAAGTAAAGGAGGTTTAATCTTCGCTTACTATAGATATCGGGAGTTCGAGTTGGCCTTCCTTTTCTTTTATTTCGTTTTTACCATTAAATTTATGAATTATGCTTAGGTATATCTCTTTGAGCACTCTCCCAAACTTGCTATCTCCTCCAACGTATATCCAGTGCGCAGCACCGCCCTCTTCAGCAACCCAATGTTCCTTAAATGTTTTTAGTTGAATTTCGAATTTTAACATATCATTTTTGATGGGATAACAGTCAAAATGTATCGCTCTATACCCGCTTTCTTTATTCCATTCTTCGATTTGGTACCTATATTTGCTACTAGATATGCTTTCGAGCATTTCAATATTTGCTTTTATCAAAGCAACCGCGTTATTCATAACCATCCTTTTTTCGCTTTCTTCCATGCTATCTATTTCTCTCTTACCTACTTTGTTTATTACAACTCTGAGTGCTACAAGGTCATTCAAAGAAGTTATATCAAATCTCTCAATAGTTCTCGAGATGTAATCTTCAAAAGGTATACTCTTACTTTCTTCCGATTCGTTGTATCTTTCTGCAATTTTTCTGCGTACTTTTCTCATTATCTTTCCTTCGTGTTTCATAAGTCTTGGAATGACAGCAACATCAAAACCAGCTCCAGCGAGAGTTTTGCGTATTCGTTTTGCAAGTTCCTTTACCACGATTCTGGTGTGCGAAAGTTTTTCTTGCAATTCTGCATCTTTAATCCTTTCCATTACAAAATTGTAAATATCATGATGGTTTACATCAAAGGCGTGCTTTAGTATGCTGCCTGCAAGTTCCGGATGCCCAAAGAGTTCTGCTATTGGCGCATAAATACGTTCTCCTGCATTGGCATCCATTCTAAGGGCTTCGTATGCTTCTGCCATCGAAGAATATGTTCGGAAGATTGGATGTCCTTCCTTGCTTATAAAACTTTCCAGATTGTTTTCTCCGTTGTGTGTAACTGCATAATCAGCTAATTTTGCAAGTATGGCAAGCGGGGCTTCGCCGTTGTTAAGAAGTGGTATGTACTCGGATAACACTGCACCCTTCCTATCCAATTCTATCAATTTACCGAATAATACTATCTCCTTTTTTACTGCAGGGTCATTGACGGAAGCTGGAAGAATGTATTTGTTCTTCTCTATTCTTTTATGGTCTATGATATGGTACAGAATAGTTTCTGCGAGAATGCTATTAACCCAAGCCCTATTTGGATCTTTTATGTAATGTTTTATAAATTTGCCCTCCACTATCTTGTGTTTTTCTGCCTTTTTTAATACTCTCATGCAATGTTCATATTGCTGCATTGCTTTATGTCTTAGATAAAAATTTCTAGCACTGTGAATGCTGCTTAGCAAACTCGGAGGCTTATTCCTTAATTCCATGATAATATACCAATTAAAACATTATTTAAAGCTATCGGAAATCAACCTTCCTCTGGTCGCTAACTAGTCTGTATAGTAATATTCGTTTTTTTCTTTCTGTTCTCTGTCCAGTGCACTGCCGGGCTTGTTTATTCTTGGCCTTTTTGTATCTTTATCTCTTCTCATTGTTATACCAGCCATCTTCAGAAATGCATTCATCCCATCGCGCTTGCTCTGTGGCTTGGACGCATGACCAACCAGTGAGCATTTACCATCAAATACAATCAATCTATTTGCAACTGCGTCTATAAAAACGATATCATGGTCAACAACGAACGCACTCTTTTCACTCTCGCTTATTACCCTTCTCAAAAGAGATGCAAACTCAAATCTCTGTTCGATATCAAGAAAGGCAGTTGGTTCGTCAAAAAGGTAAATGTCTGCTTCTCTACTTAACGCAAGCGTCAATGCCACTCTTTGCAACTCTCCTCCAGAGAGTTCGGTAAGATTTTTGTCCATTAGTGGTATCAAATTAAGTTTTCTTTTACATTCTTCAAAAATTATGCTATTGATTTCTTTCCCCTCAAAAATCTTGTTAACAGCTACTTCCTCTGGCGTTATGTATTGCGGCTTATACGAAACTTTCAAATTAAGGGTCTCGCCCTCATCCGGTTTTTCAACACCGGCCAGCATTTTTACGAAAAGGGATTTGCCTAATGCATTTTTTCCAACCAACCCAATAATCTCACCCTTCATTATCTCCCCTCCTTCGCTCGAAAATCTAAACCCATCATATCTTTTGCTGAATTTTTTGTATTCTATTTTTATCTGGGCTTTAGTCTCTCTCTCGCTATGTGTAAAAAATCCTATTTCGTAATCTCTAAATCTTACGTTCTCGTCCTTTAAAAATCCCTTCAGGTATTCATTTACGCCGGCCCGTACATTTTTTATTCCAGAAACAACCCCATAGACATTCTCCGTGCCGTACAAAATATAGACGTAACTACTGATATAATCTAGAATCGTAAGATCGTGCTCTGCCATAAGAATTCTTTTTACTTCTGCAAGCCCTCTAAGTAAAACCCCGATTTTTAAGCGTTCTTCTATATCAAGATAATTCGTAACTTCATCGAAATAATAGATGTCAGCATCCTTACCATATACGGCAGCGATCGCAACTTTCTGTAACTCACCACCGCTAAGATGCTTCACTTTTCTGCTTAATATTTCGACAATTCCGAATTTTTCTGCAATAGTATTTAGTTTTTCTTTTTCCACAGTCTGTGCCAAAAGATCCTTGACAGTCCCATCAAATACCTCTTGTATTCTATTTACATACTGGGGTTTTATACCGACCCTAATCTCTTTTCCGACCTGCTCGAAATATCTTCGTTGTTCTATAGATAACTGTTCCAATATTTCTTTATCGCTAAATTCTTTGTTGACGTCTCCAAAATTTGGTTTTATCTGCCTTCCGAGTAAGTTTATAGCAGTCGTTTTTCCTATTCCATTTTTTCCTATAAGCGAAATAGCGCCCTCTCTAGGAAGCGGCAGGCCGTAAAGCCTGAACATGTTAACTCCATATTGATAAATTGGCCGTTCTAGTTCCTTTGCTAGATTTATTACGGAAATAGCGGATACTGGACACTTTTTAACACAAATACCGCAACCTATGCACAATTCTTCCGATATAACCGGGAAGATTGGTGCTTCTGTTTTCTTTTCCTTCACTATACATTCTTGACCCATTCTGTTCACTGGGCATACCTTTATGCATAGATAACCGCACTCTTGGTTTGTGCAAAGATTTCTATCTATAACTGCTATTCGCGTTGGCATTTTTCAACCTGTTACACTTTTTTTAGGATTCACTTAAAAAACCTACTTCTTACAAACGCATATATGAAAATTATAAAAATAGGCGGCAGCCTAATCACCAAAAAATCAGGTTTTGCTGAAGCAGACAGAGAAACGATTCTGAGCATATCTAATGTAATTGCCGATGTGTGGAAAGAAGGAATACACGAACTTATCGTTGTTCACGGTGCTGGATCATTTGGCCATCCTATGGTTGCAAATTTCAAAATAAATAACGGTATAAAAACACCCGAGGAAAAAAGAGCCTTCGCAATAACACATATGATGTGCTCACAACTCTCGCAAATTTTTGTAGACGCACTTATAGAAAAAAATGTTCCAGCCATATCAATTCCTCCTATTTCACTAGGGTTCCAAAGGGATAAAAAATTGCTTTCGTTTAATTCTGATATTATTTTATGTCTTATAAAAAGCGAATTTCTTCCAGTGTTGTATGGAGATATGCTACTTGACGAAAGGTTGGGTGGCTCGGTGTGTTCAGGGGACCAAATAGTATCCTACCTATCAAAATATGCTGATGAGATTATCTATGCAACAGATGTAGATGGAATATTAGTCGCAAAAAAATTGGTTAATAAAATAACAAAGGATAATTTAGATGACGTTTTGAAGCACGTTGGAGCGTCGAGTGCAACAGACGTTACTGGCGGGATGCGCGGTAAATTGCATGAGATCATCTCTGCAGGAAAAAGAGCATACATAGTAAATGGGAGATATCCGGAAAGACTTAAGGCGTTACTAAAAGGAAAAAGAACAATATGCACTGAGATTATACTATAATTTTCATTCAGCGATCATTTGTCGTAGACTTGCTAACAGAAAACATATATAAAGGTTTGCGCGTCTTCACCTTTTCGGTAGATACGGATGATTGTTCTTGAAGATGTGAAGACGAACTATAGACTTTATAGAGTAAAAAGTCCAGAACTGCCGGATAATTCGTATATCCTATGCTCTGACCTTTCACGAGCAATTCTTTACAATCCACATATTACTGGAAAAACTCTACAGGAGAGAATGGAAAGATTAAGTCCTATTTTTGTGAAGATAGCAACAGAAAAGGCGCTTAAAGGAACGCCTTTCGAAGATGTCGTAGAATTTGTTCTCCTTGCTGGAGGACTATACTACAACATAGCAGATGGATTTAGAAAGGTACACGATTACGCACCGCCGCAATGTTTCTTAGGGATAAAACGCCAGAGAGTAGAAGGAAGTGAGGGCCAGTTTCGAGCTGTTTCGACATATGAAAATTTTGAATCACTTCCAAAAAATGCAACTGTCATAATCGGTGACACTATTGCAACAGGGGCTACTATAATCCGCGCGGTTGGAGATCTCGAGAGAGCCATAGAAGAAAAGGAAGGAGGATTAAACAAACTAATAATATGCTCTCTCGCATGTTCAACAGAAGGGGCAAGAAGAGTAAGAAAATTAGAAGATCGAATAAAAGAAACAAACAAGGATTTTGAACTTTTTCTGATCGTTGCAGAACAATTCTTCCATCTCATGCCAGATGGGACAGACCTGCGATTCCTTAGGGAAGATAGCTTGATGCCTGATGAAACGAGAGTATTTACTCTTGAAAGATATGGGGAATTTCTCGGTAGGGAAATGAAATGCGCTGTATTCGATTGGGGAACAAGATGCAAAAACCCAAAAAAGCACTATACAGAATTCTTGGAATTTGCAGATGGGATTATGAAAAATCCTGCTGCTGATGAAAAGGCAAAGGAAGAAATCAAAAGAATGATTTCTGAGATAAAGGAGGAGATGAAGATATTTAGAAAAACCTTCTAAGCATTGTTAAGGGATTTTGCTATCTCACCAAACGCCATTGCTGCAACCCTTAAAGTGTTATTCTCAGCTTCGTGCGCTAATCTTTTTTCTTCTTCAGTTTCAGGAAATGATTTCCCAGGTATAGCGCCTATTACCGCTGAAATGAGGCCACTATGAACTTCAACCCCTTCCCTTCTAAACTCTGATGCAAGAACATCTATTACTGCCTCCTCCATTTCAGTGCTTATTATACCGTAATTATTCCTCAGCTCGGCAAAGCCTTCTTCTCCTATCTCGGCATAAAGGGAGTCTTTTGTAAAATTTGGTCCGACTATATTTTTCAACCCTAATGTATCTGCAGCTCTCTGAAGATGGAGAAGAAGCCTTACTGAGCAAACTGTTCTCAGATTCTGTTCGTCATGACTTATGAAGATGGTACGATGTTTGCCTAGTATCTTTCTTAGCGCATCTACCTTTTCTGATATTTTTATTCCAACAAAATCCAATGCTGAGACGGTAGATTGTATGATCGCTCCTATCGAACCGTAATTTTCATTTGTTATCACTAAGTCTCCTATGGAGATTTTTACTTCTGATGGAGAGAAGCTATTTACGCCTGCGCACGTTCCTGCGCGCACAACATATATCCCGTCGCTCTTAATCTCCGCGCCATTTTGGTTCTTATAGCCATCGTCTCTAGCAAAATAAAGCATCTCCTTCAAATTTATTTGGGTTGCGGGGCAACCCATTTGTGTTTCAACCACTGCAATCGGTACGGATAACTGATCATGCTCGATCGTACCTATGAGCATGGAAACTCTTCCGTACGCGTTCAATCCAAATTTATTAAACGCTTCTTCGTCTATAAAAACTGGATCCTTCATACCCAACACGTCAGGAGCCTTTTTCACCCGGACTCTACTTCCAACTGCTATTATAAATGGAGGAAGCATTCCTTTGTTCTCCCTAAGATATGGGATGTCCTTCCATTTTTTTAGTTCGTTAAGACACCCAATCGCGGTGTGCGTTCCAAGCGGCTTAAGCTTCTCTCTGTTCGTTATCCTCTCACCTGACATAAAAACACCTTACATATAACTAAAGCGAAATGTTTAAAAGAAGAATTAAGACTTAAGACAAGTTAATATCTGCTAATATAAAACAAACTTTTATTATGGGTGATCAGAATAACTACCAAATCAAAATCAAAAAAATTTTATCTTACAACAGCAATTCCATATGTTAACGCAGCTCCGCATCTCGGTCATGCGCTTGAATTTGTGCAGACTGACGCAATTGCACGTTATCAAAAGTTGCTTGGAAAGGATGTAGCACTTGTGACAGGATCCGACGAGAATAGTCTTAAAAACGTCCATGCGGCTGAGAAGGAAGGAATAGCGCCAATACAACTCTGCACTAGAAACGCGGAGGTCTTTAAAAAAATGGCCTTGGAAATTGGTCTTTCCTTCACTAATTTTCAGCGAACATCTGATAAGGAAAGACACTGGCCCGGGGTTCAGACGCTATGGACTCTATGCAACAAAGTAGGAGACATTTACAAAAAGAAATATCGTGGATTGTATTGCGTTGGTTGCGAATCATTTTATGAAGAAAGCGAATTGCCAGATGGCGTATGCCCAGAACATAAGACCAAACCGGAAATTGTTGAAGAGGAAAATTATTTTTTCAGATTGTCGAAATATCAAGACAAACTTGAAGCGTTGATAGAAAGCGATGAGTTGAAGATATTACCAGAGACTAGAAAGAATGAGGTTCTCAGTTTTATAAGGAGCGGTCTTCAAGATTTTAGCATCTCAAGATCCGTTAAGCGCGCAAAGGGATGGGGAGTTCCTATCCCAAACGATCCGGAGCAAATGATGTATGTATGGTTTGATGCATTAGGGACATACATTACAGGTATTGGATATGGGATTGATGAGAAGCAGTTCCAAAAATACTGGCCCGCAGATATTCACGTAATAGGGAAGGGCATCTTGAGATTCCATGCAGTCTACTGGCCGGCAATCCTTATTTCAGCCGGTCTGAAACTGCCAAAAACAATTTTTGTCCATGGTTATATAACTGTAGAAGGGCATAAGATGAGTAAATCTATTGGCAATATAGTAGACCCGTTTGTGCTCATCGAAAAATACGGGGCCGATTCTTTGCGGTACTGTCTTCTTAGTGAAATACCTACATTTGACGATGGAGATTTTTCTGAGAGGATACTCATCGAGAAGAATAACAGTGAGCTCGTTGCAAATGTGGGTAACCTTGTTAATCGCACAATTCTCTTCATTACGAAAAATTTCAATTCCGAAGTTCCAGGAGGGAAACTAAATGATGCTGATGAAGCATTTATTGAAGAACAGAAAAGACAGAGTGAAAAAATAACAGACTTGTTAAATGAGAATAGGCTTAAAGAATCGCTCGATGCTGTAATGGAATTCTCAAGGAATGCAAACAAATACTTTCAAGATAACGCACCGTGGAAATCCATAAGAGAAGATCGCGAACGCGCATCTACAGTGCTCTACGTACTAACAAACCAAGTAAAAGATATCGCCATAATGATCTGGCCGTTTATGCCGAATGCAAGTGAGAAAATCTTCAAACAATTTAACTTAACAGTAAAAAAATGGAGTGATATTGGTAAACTTTCCGTAAAAGCTGGGCATAGGCTTGGTACTCCAGAAATATTATTCAAAAAGATAGAAGAAGGAGGTACTACAGCCCAACTGCAGCCGGAAACAAAATTTGCTGATTTAGACCTTGAAATAGGAGAAATCATAGAAGTAAAAAAACATCCAAATGCAGAGAAATTGTATATAGAGAGGGTGAGGATGATTGATGGCGAAAGGCAGATCGTTTCCGGTCTCGTGCAGCACTTCAGCGAAGCCGAACTTCTTGGAAAGAAAGTAATTATCGTGAAAAACCTTGCGCCTGCAAAGCTTCGCGGAGTAGAATCAAAAGGGATGCTACTGGTAGCAGAGGACGAGCAGGGAAACGTAGAGATTCTTACAGACACGAGCTGGAATATAGGTGATAAGGTTTATGCGAAAGACCTGCAACAAAAATCAAAACAGTGTGTAACATTCGATGAATTTACAAAAATAAAATTTGAAATTAAAGACTACAGCGTTTTTGCGGATGGAAAATTACTATTAGTTAGCAATAATCCGATAAGAACAGAGAGAATAAAAGAAGGTAGGGTTTGTTAAGAAAAAAGTTTTTAGTTAATAAGATCAGGAAATAAGAACCCCATTCACGATTCCGTCCTGTCCTACACGATTTGTTACCCTAACCTTTCCAATGTCTGTTTCTATAACCGCACCTTTTGTTATTATGTTCATACGTACATATTCTGGGTTGTGGCTTTCAAGGACGCGCAGTATCTTTACTTTTTTTGTTCCCTCTTTTGTAACCACGTTAGCAGTTGCTGCTTTCTTAAGCTTGAGCCCAAAGCTTCCACCACGCTTCCTTCTTTTAGTTCTAACATCCTTGCTAGAAACCTTCGTAGCGCTAAACTCTCCTCCTATATGAGCTAGTTTTTTGTCTCGAAATTTCTCTCTTTTTCCACCTGTGCCTTTCCTTACTTTTTTGTTGTATGGTTTATGATACTGCTTCATATTTACACATCTCAAAGAAGATATTTGATTAAAATTAATTCAATGAGATGGATTTTTAAATGATTACCCCTCCCTATCTTCTATGTGAAAGTTATACGAATTTTTTCTTATGTTAAACCTAAAAGGCTTCTCCAACTTCTTCCAGAGGACGCTGTAATTCTTGATGCTAAGAAAGTGCGTTCTATGGAAGAATTAGAGCTTGCGGAGATATTGGCAAAGGACGCATTTGGAAGACATCGTAATATAGCAAAAAAATTTAGATATGAATTTCTGCTGTGGTTGGCTGGTAAGACCGACATAAAAAGTGCGTTAGAGTTTCTATTGCCAAAGAGCAGAGAGATGCTTCTTGTAATATTGAATTCCGGAGAAAAAATCATCGCTCAAAAAAACCTTCTAAAAAAACTAAATGCGATAAGAAAACCGTCAAAGCTGAAAAGAAGAGCTAAACCATTAGATCTTGAAAGAATCTCTTTGAGTAGGATAAGGAGTAATTGAAAAGAAGATTGGTTTACTAACTTATTCCTAGTTGCTTTGCTAAGACGTTTCTATCTATAGGTAATTCTATACCAAGCACTTCGTGTATGAATAAGAACATATCTATTACTTTCTTATAATCGGTTGTTATCTTATCCGCCATTTGTTTAATAGTCAGATCCTTCCCTATAAG
>CAYSXZ010000027.1:0-7113 GCA_964435235.1 Microcaldota archaeon | reverse complement strand
GTATATTGAAGTGCGTACTCAATTTCCGTATTATCCATCTTTTTAGAATAGTAGATTATTGGGTGGAGCTTCGCTTTCGCCTTGTTCAGATGTTCCACAAATTGCTTTATTCCGCCTTCGTAGCAGAATTTCTCTGATTTTCCATTTCTCTCATCTGCTATTGATATAGTTAACCCTGGATTTAAGAAGGCAAGTTCCATTAAATGTTCCTTCAGATAATCATAATCAAACTCCAATTCTCCAAATATTTCTGGATCTGGTTTGAAACGAACAACTGTTCCTCTCCTGGTTGTTGTTCCAACCTCTCTCACTGGAGATATAGGAACCCCTTTTCTGTATCCTTGAAGATAAATCTTCCCGCCGCGATGAACCTCAACTTCCATCCTCTCGCTTAGCGCGTTTACCACCGAGATACCTACCCCATGAAGCCCCCCACTTACCTTGTACGCTTTTTTCTCGAATTTTCCACCTGCGTGTAGTATAGTGGTAACAACTTCTAAAGCAGACTTTCCGCTCGAATGCATCTCTGTTGGAATACCTCTGCCGTCGTCAGTCACAGAAGCAGAACCATCTTTATTTAATATCACTTCTATATTCTTGCAGTATCCAGCGAGCGCTTCATCGATGCTGTTATCTACCACCTCCCATAGCAAGTGATGGAAGCCATTTTTTCCAGTGTCTCCTATATACATCGCAGGTCTTTTTCGCACTGCCTCTAGACCCTCTAGAATCTGAATCTGTTCTGCTGTATATTCTTCTTCTGGTGTCATAGAATAACCACTAAAACTATGTTATTTTCGGTTGCTCTTTTCGTCGATAGATACGCCAAAAATATATTGGTTCAAAGCCTTTAAATTAGTATGTTTTTTTGATTGAAATCAGCCTTCCTCGCTAAGCATCCTTACCTTTTTCTTCCACGCTTCTATAGCATCCTTAAATTTCTCCTTATTCACAAAAATTGCCGTATCGTAGGAATCGACTTTCATCGTAACATATACAAATTGGTCCCCAACCGATACGAAGCTCGCAAGTTCGCCAAATTTCATCTCTTTCGCGAGGGAGGTTAGATAAAGCCTCAACTTTAGGGTAAGTGCCGTTGCCACTGTGGGGCTCTGGTCACCTTCGAGCCACGCACCGATAATATTCTCCTTCTTTAATATAATTCCACCCTTTATCAGGCCAGCGGACACCATCTCTTTTATCAGCATAATCGGAGAAATCTTTCTTCGTTTTATGGCCATTCCTTCGAGCACGAGCCCTTCTTCAATATTTTCCTTCATGTATTTTGTAAGCGCCCATGCGCGGAGGCTTTCCGGTATAGCAATCAGGGCGGATGCATGAACTTCGTTGTGCTCCGTAAGCATTTTCACGATAGCCGCCTTCCACGCGGGCCAATTTTCATCTGCGAGTTTCTTTTTCTGCTCGAGTTTTTCTATTGCTATATCTATTCTCGATAGGTAATCGTCAAGCATCGCCCTTGAATAAACAGTCATCTTTTTTTCCAGTTCTTTAATCTTTTCTGCTGGTATGGAAGAAATAGCATCATATCCTTCGCTTACATCAAAATCCTCGGCAGCGTAATCCTTCACCATCTTTTTCAAGAGGTTTATTTTTTCTTTAAGGATTGCTATGTCCTTCAGATACGCTGCTCTCTCAGCTCTTACAGAAACTCCATATATTCTTTCCAATATTATTATCTTAATGAGATTTTCAACAGCTGAATATCCGATAACACTACCTAAAAGGATGAGTGCAAACCCTGCGAACGCCCATGGTTCTGAAATAATGTAATAGAAGGAATTGATGAAGGTGAGGTGTTGGAGTGGAGGAGGTGTAAGGAACAGCGAGATATAAAAACCTACAATGAGCAGGAAAAGCGCTGCAGCTCCGTCTATCTGCCATCTTACCCGCACCTTGCCGAATGCTACCTTTATGCCGTGCGCAACCCCGGCGCCGGAAATAGAAGCGATTATTAGGTTTACAGCAAGAACTAATATTGTATAGATGAAAAATATGAAAATAAAAGTAAAACCAATAGCAAAACCAAGAGAAATAGGATAGTTGTTTGTAATCCCATAGAATAAAACAAAGAGAGAGTTGGTTGGTCCTAGCACAGAAAGATCCAGGGTTTTTATAGTTATTGCGGGGGCGACAAAACTGTCTGCAACTTCTTCAGGAGGTTTATCAGATGAAAATTTATAATATAGGATATAACCTGCATCGGATGCTTTTGATGAAGACCATCCAACTATCACCTTGCCGCCATTTACTGCTGAGGTTATACTTTGATGGGACGAAAGAATGTTTGGATTAGAAACAACATTAACAGGAATAACATCTTCCACAGCTATCCCGTTCATATTGCTTCCTAAATCTTCTTTGAGTAATGGTTCAACTTCTAGGGTGACTATGTAGTTATAGCCAGTCACCTCTGTACTGAAATTACCTACCTTCTTGCTTGCGTTTACTATGTTTCCTATTCCATAGTTCGCATGCGGGCACAAGTTTAGTTTTGGGTGGAATATTAATGGGTTTGCATTTATCGATGCGATCTTTGCTGTTATCTCCCTTAGTTTTCCAAGATAAACGTTTTTCTCATCCTCTGATGCAGTTCGCAATCTTAAAACAAGATTTCTCGCTTCAAAAACAGCGTTGTCGATATCATGTGCATCCTGTATAAAGTACAACATGCTTCCTCCAAGGACATCTTGATATTCGGAAGCTATTTTTTTGCAGGTCATAGAATTTGCAGAACATAAATTTGCGCACGTCCTTACATCTATGCAACTGATGCTTGGTATTCCTATTTTGTTCGCGCAGAAATTTTCATCTATCTTTTTTTCACGTGAAAATGTTTCTAGATAACCATCAGTTTCAAGGAGAGATAAGTCTGTCAGAAATTCGTATGAGGTATAACGCGCTGATGTAACCGTGCTAACTGAAAGCCTTCTCTTTATCTTTACATTCTGTTCGTTTATCTCAGAAAATTCGTAAACACCATAATCAAATATTCCATCGCCATCTATATCCACAAGTTCTCTCGACTGAATGATCTCTTTCTTTACTGGTGCTATTCTATTTTCCGTAATACAGCCAAAGGATGTGAATAATAAAATTGCAAGAAATATTGCAAGCATCGAACGCGTCATGCTGAGCAATGGAGAATGAAGTTTAAAATATTAGCGTTTTAATAATTTGAAATTGAAATAGAATTAAAGTGAAGTGAATGGGAGGTAAGATAAATGTACGAACACACGAAGGAAGAATACGAACGATTTAAGGCATGGGGAATGCTCACAAGTTTGGACCTTATCGAATGCGACCCGAAAAAGGTTGAGAGTAAAGAGACAATAGAAAAATGGATAATAGACCTCTGCGAGCTTATTGACATGAAAAGATATGGCGAGCCGCATATCGTCTATTTTGGAGAGGATCCGAGGGTAAGCGGATATTCAGCATTTCAGCTTATAGAAACCTCCGCTATAACAGGGCATTTCGGTATTGGACCGACAGGAAAGAAAGGGTACGCATATATCGACATATTCAGTTGCAAGCACTTCGACCCCTATAAGGCCGCGGAATTTACAAAGAAATGCTTCGACGCAAAGGATTACAAGATAAATACTATATATCGAAAGGCTTCTTTCCAGGAGGAAAGCGAAACAGAAAAGGGTAGAGCGATATCTATTGGAATAAAGAAACTACTGGAAGATGTCAAAACTCCATACCAGCATCTTCAGATTTTTGATACTGTTTATTTTGGGAAGATGCTTGTCCTTGATGGCGCGATAATGCTAACTGATTACGATGAATTTATCTACCATGAAATGATAGCGCATGTCCCACTGCTCGTTCACCCAAATCCAAAACATGTGCTTATAATCGGTGGTGGAGACGGTGGTGTTGTTCGAGAAGTGGCAAAGCATAAAACTGTTGAAGAGATTCACTTGTGCGAGATAGATAAGGTAGTAGTTGATATGTGCAAAAAGCACTTCCCGAAGGTAAGCTCTGCGCTTTCAGATAAACGTGTGAAGATATTTTACGAAGATGGTTCGAAATTCATAAAGGAGCGCAAAGGGTATTACGATGTAATAATAGTAGATTCTTCAGACCCAGTAGGTCCTGCTGTTCCTCTATTTAAAGAGAATTTTTACAGGGATTTGAAGGACGCGACAACGGACGACGGCATAATAGTAACACAATCAGAGTCTATGTTCTATCATAGGGAACTGCTGAAAGAGATGTCAGAATTCAACAGACGGCTTTTCCCCATCTACAAGTACTATCACGCAAATGTGCCGACATATCCGAGTGGTGTGATAGGATTTTCGTTCTGTTCAAAGAAATACGACCCAATGAAATTCGATGAGAAGCGCGCCGCTCAGCTGAAAGGGCTACAGTACTACACTCCGGAAATCCATCGCGCTGCTTTTGCTTTGCCGAAATTCTTCAAGGACTTAATAAAGGTATGATTTATCTGAACGGTCGTGCATCCCTTCTGAGCGGTCTTAGGGAGCTGCCGAGCAAAATTGAAAGTTTACTCTTTATGTTTTCCATTTCTTTTGGATCCATGGCAGCGCAGAGATCTGCTTCTATCAGTGCCGCAGGGTAAGCATAATTCTCACTTATAGAAGAAAGGGAGCGGATAATTTCTGGTATCTCTTTAGCGTTGTTGCCATTCAAAAATTCTATACGAAGCGGAAGGTCGCGTTCCGAGGACTTTATGTAGAAGCAATATACCTCGCCATGTTTTTTTAGCTCAGCGATGGTAGGGGTGTCTTCCTCTGCGTATGGAAAGATGCATGTTCGCTCCCCTTTTTTAAGGAGGAAATTTGCAAAGCGGCTATCGGATAAGTCTGGTTCGTTTATGCCAAGGGCATTCACAAGCCTCTTGCTTCTCGTGTCTTTTATCACTCCTATAAGCGCACAGTTATTCTTGCATCCTTCATAGAGCTTTGCGTAGAGAGCGAGAACTTCAGCATACTCTGGATAGATTATGCTATCCTTTTTTGGTATGTCATTTGGCAGCGGCAACAGCGAGCCATCGAAAAGGAGGACGTCCGGTAAGAAATTTTCAATCGCATCTATGGCGGTTTTTATCTCCATTTTAAGTCGAAAGAGTGAGGCGTGCACTTGGGATTCGTGTTCATCGAGCCCAAATCTTGCATCCAAGGTTGGAGGTGGAAATTTCTGTGGAAAATAAGTATATGACAAGAGTTTGGAATTTGAATACTTAAAATTTACTGCAAGTGCCTTTCCGATTAGTATATCGACACCATGAAGCCTCTCAGCAAGAAGACCGCCGTCTATGGCACATACGGAGTAATTTATATCACTTGCATTGGTAGTAAGGTAAAGGTCTTTTTCAAATGCGCCATTTATCGAATGCTTATTAGATTCTCTGAGTTTTCTTGCTATGTTTTTTATTTTCTCTTCGCTAGATTTAATTGCATAAGCAATCTCTGAGAGCTCTGCCATAGAAAAAATTTTGTTGTATGTTTTTAAATATCTATATTCAAGAACATAGCATGGCTGTGTTCTCAAATATTGATATAGAAAGGTTCATTAGAGATGGTAAGATAAGGATAAGACCACTAAAAAAGGATCAGATAGGCCCGGCGAGCATTGACCTAACACTCAGTGATGAATGGTACATCTTCAAAAATAAATACCGCGAGGGGATTGTTGATCTGAAAAAAATCAATTACAAAAAGGTGCATAAAAGGATCAAGGCTAAGAGCATCACCCTTGAGCCTGGGGAGATGTGCTTAGGAAAAACGGTAGAGAGAATAACACTCTCTTCGAATATAATTGGAAAACTTGAAGGAAGAAGCAGATACGCGAGGATGGGCCTGTCTATACATATCACATCATCTATAGTGCAGCCAGGAAGCGACAACCGACAAGTTCTTGAGATAGTTAATCTCGCACCTTTTACTATAACACTTCATAGCGGTATGAGGATATCGCAGATAATATTCGAAGAATTGAAAACTCCAACTTCAAAACCGTATGCAAAATATGGTAAAATAGCGAGGGTGCAATAGGTGAAAAAAGAAAATATTTCCGCGTGGCTCCTTGCGCTTGCAATTGTTTTGATCATTTTTATGATTGTATCCGTCTATCCTCTGGTAAATCTGTATAGTCCGTATGAAGGTGGAGAAACCCATTTCGAGCAGAAGGAATCTTCGTTATACAAGAATACAAATTTAACCCTTAAAGATGGAGAACGCTATGTCTATAATTTTTCTAATGGCTATGAAACCGGCAATATAACGTTTCTTGTGGAGAAGAAAAAAACGTGCACTAGCATAACCCCAAAAGAGATAGAAGGAGCTGGGGTATGCCTTGGATTGGATGGCACTGATAAGAAGGGCTCAAACGTAAGTGTAGGAAACGGATATATTTTTATGTTTAAACCTTGGATGTTGGCGCTTAATGATACTTGGAAATGGAACGTTACTGTTTATGCAGTTATAAACAAAACAGAGACGCATGCCTTTGATATAACATACAGGATAGTTAGAATTGATGTGATAAAGGGAAGGAAAACGTATGTTGTTGAGATAAAAATTGGTGATGAATTATCTTCGTACGAATGGGTTGATGCAGAAAAGAGAGTACTTGTTAAGGAAATGACTGGAGAGACGATTATAGAATTGATCGAAGGACTTACTTAGATTCCTTCTTAAGAACAACAAGCGGTATTACCTTCTTCTCAAGCTCTTGCTCAGCTATCGTCATTACATCTGCGTCTTTCTCTACCTTTAGGAGCGGAGGGGCGCCATGCGCAAGCTGAAGTGCCCTAGCGCCTATTATTCGTGCAAGCTCGTATTTTGTAAGCTCCATAAAATTCCCCTATTGCTAAACGATCAGGAAAAATATAATTCTTTATAAAACAATATAAACATTTCCCTTCTTTCCGACCGTCAATCCTGTTTCACCTGAGAAATTGAATGTCTTCGCATACCCCTTTACTATCTTTATCTTCATTTGAGGTTTCAGCCATTGGCCCCTGCCATCGAATAAATAGACGACACCCTCATTTCCTCTTTCATCTGTTACAATCGCTCTTGTAGCGATAGCTATTTGTTTTGCAGTCTTTTTGTATTG
>CAYSXZ010000026.1:0-21512 GCA_964435235.1 Microcaldota archaeon | reverse complement strand
AAATTTCAAACAAAAAACAAAAAATATCGTTGTTTTTAAAACGTTCGTGCACTCTTTAGAAGAACTCTAATGAAATAGTAGAAGTATAGGGTCCCACCCGCAGCGTCTTCATTCCATACATTCTATATCAATTTCACACATAAAAACAGAAAATTCTACTCCAAATTCTTTTAATACATCTTGTTTTACCTTACCAATAAGCCCAGCTTCTTTATTATTAATGAAAACAGCCGCTGAAAATGGTGGTTCAAAGATCTTACTCTCCCTCTCTTCAAGTTTATAGGCAAAACCAAGTTCCTTCAAAAAAGTTTGGAGATAGCCGCGTGCTTCTTCAAAACTCCCATTTTTATCGCATACACCAAAACACAATTTCTTCTTTGTTTCCCCCTTTTCATAAACTATTCCAATCTCATAAAACTTCTGGGGGAGACCACGTGTTTTATTTACTGCAAACGCATCGAGCAGAGAAACGAGCACTGTGGATCTTATAACATTATAATCCTCAGCAGCAGGGTTTATTATCTCCTTATCTGCTTTCCACCCTATTTTCTCAAGTTTTTCTTTATTAGTAATTGTAAACGTTGCAATTTCAGAAAAACCCATTCCGCGCATTATGTCATGTAATAATTCATATTTCCTTATCACACCCCCAGGGGTAAAAAAGTTTGGTAGGGTAGGCTCGAAGTTATTATATCCGTAAACAATCGCAATATCCTCTATAATATCAATCTCGCCCATAACATCTGCGCGATATGGTGGTACTAAAACCTCCCTTCCATTATACTCATAACCCATCCTCTTCAAAAATTCTTTCACCTTCTCCTTTTCAATCTTCACACCAAGAATTTTTTCCATATTCCTTCTGTCGAATCTCATTTTAACATAATCCAAACACGGCGTTCTTTCTACCGTGTCTTCATATTCCACAACAACCTCATAAATTTCTCCACCCATATCCGCAAGTGTGCAAACAATTATATTCAGTGCTTGATTTATGCCGGTCTTGTCTATACCTGTAACCTCTACAAAAACTTCTTTTGTTTTCGTATCAACCTTTCCTGTCTCCGCGGAATTTACTATCGGTATGAGCGCCATTATCTTATCTTTACTATCCACGAAAACAGGATATCTTTCATATTTATCAATTATATATCCATACTCCTTTCCTTTTGGATGCTCCTTCAATATCTCTCTAGCATTCGCTTCCTTTGGATAATTGAGCGGCGTGTACACTATCTCCTCAGGTTTCATAGTAGTGTATCTAACAGGAAACGTTATTGCGTGAAGCGGGTAAATCCCTACCCCGAACCTCTTAACTCGCCTGCCCAGTGTAGCTAAAAGTTTCTCCTGCAGCAGGACAATGTCCCTTATCCTCTTATCATCAAACCTCAAATTTTTTACTACAGCGCATGCAGTATACGGTCTTATCCCCTTAACATTTCTGTCCACTTTAACTCGATAATCAGATTTCCTTGCAAGATATTTCTTGTTCTTTTTTTTATAATAAGAACAGAGCGCCCTTGCCAACCCTTCCATAGAATACCAATCCGGCCTATTCGGCGTTAATTCTACACATATCTTTCCAGTTTCTTCTTCAACCTCGGCCGGCGCCCCTATCTCAGTAAGCCCGCTAACAACCTTTTCTTTTGGAATGCTTAGAATATCCTTAAATTCCTCGTAATCAAACTCAACTACGACCATAGTAAACCCTCGTACATTCTACGAAACCGCTCGCGTTCACATATCTATAAATCATTAAATATTCTGAGCAAACATCCTTTAATCTTGCACTCCCCTCATACTCTCTAACAAGGTTTTCAAAACATCCAATAACTTCATAATTATCCTTTCCGTAAAGGCACATGTGTGTTTTTGCATAAATTCCATCATTATAATTTATATAACCAAAAAATAAAGCTACGATGATGCTGAAAACAATACCAAAGATTATCGCTTTGTTTGTAGATATCTCCCACGCGCCCTCGTTTACCTTCCCGGCATACCATTGCGTAAAAATATAACCTCCTATAAGACCAAGAAGATGTGCAGAGTGTGCAACGTTGTCCGCAGCCCCAAAACCAAACAGCTCTATTAATGCATAAACAACACCAGCAGCAGCCATCGGTAACGGGAATAAACCGAAGAAATAAACAACCATCCTAGGGGCAACAACAACAAGCGCACCAATGACTCCGTATATCGCGCCAGACGCGCCAAGAGCACTTCCCCAAGGTTCACTAAAAAGCATGAAACCAACAGAGCCAAGCAATCCAGACATGAGATATATGAATAAGAAAGCTCCGCTGCCAACCCGCTGTTCAAGCGCATGGCCAAACATAAAAAGCGCGAACATATTAAACAATAAGTGCTCGGTGTTGGCGTGAAGAAACATACTCGTTATTACTCGCCATGGTTCTGTTAGAAGAAGGCCAGACTGCAGAACCCCTGCCTCTGTAAATCCTTGCACAATTAATTGAAATAGGAAAAAGAATATACAAAAAAATATTATAGCATTTGTTACTCTCATTTTTGTTTAACAACCTCCGCCATCTTTGATACAAAAGGTGTGTAATACTTTCCTGCGATACACCCTTCGCATATCGGCAACCCTATTACTTTCTTTAAACCATCAACGGATAAGTACGCAAGGCTATCTGCTCCTATAAATTTTCTTATTTCCTCCACGCTCTTTGAGCTCGCAATTAATTCCTTGTATGTCGGTATGTCAACACCATAAAAACATGGCGCTATTATCGGCGGGCTTGTTATTCTTACATGTACCTCCTTTGCCCTCCCTCGGTTCCTAACTATGCTTACGATCTCGCGCATTGTTGTCGCGCGGACTATGCTATCATCAATCAAAACGATCCGCTTCCCTCCCATTACCTCCTTCATTGGATTGAGCTTCAACCTCACCGCTTCCTTTCTCTTCTCTTGCGTCGGCATTATGAATGTTCTTCCGATATACCTGTTCTTTATCAGTCCCTCATCATAAGGGACCCCTAATTTTGCCGCATAACTAGCAGCAGCAGTTCGTGATGTGTCTGGGATTGGAACTACAACGTCGCATTTAACTGGCGCTTCTACCGCAAGCTGTTCTCCAAGCGCGATGCGCACATCCCTAACACTCTTATCATTTATGATGGAGTCTGGCCTAGAGAAATAAACATACTCGAACATACAATTTCTTCTCTCTTTCTTCAAGATTTCAATTTTCTTTCCTTCGATTACATCAAGCAATACTCCATTTTCAAAATCCCCTTTATATTCTATATCGTTTATATCTAGCGCAACGCTTTCAGATGCGAACATAACAAAATCCTTATTCTCTCCCCAAACGAGCGGCCTTATGCCAAACGGGTCTCTGAATACGTAAAGTCTTCCTTTGTGTATCGCAACATCAGAATACGCCCCCTCGCACTCACCCATTATCCTTCGCACTCCCTCTTCTATTCCGAATTTATCGATGTAATATGTAAGCGGTTCCGAATCTACAGTAGCTTTAAAGCGATACCCCATCCCCTCCAATCTCCTCTTTACAACGTCATAGTTCGCGAGATGGCCGTTGTGGGCCACTGCAGTCTCCTTGTAAATAGAAGGCTGAACATCCTCAACGCGGCAATTTCCTATTGTTGGGTATCTTGTATGCCCTATACCAATTCGGCCCTCAACCTTCAGGTCCTTTTCAGCGAATACCTCTTCAACAAGCCCAAGCCCGCGCCTTCCAATTATTTTTTTACCATCAAAAACAGCAAAACCAGCCGCATCCTGTCCCCTATGCTGAAGGGCTATCAAAGCACGGTAAAGCAGCGCCGCTACATTCTTCCCAGTCTTCGAATAGACCCCAACTATTCCGCATTCCTCTCTTTTTTCCATGTTCTATTCTTTAACAGTGCATTTTAAATTATTTTTATTTAATATAACCGACAAAAATAAAAAGAGGAGATTTACTTATGAGAGAAAAAAGTTTCTTATCAGCTAGACAAATCTCTAGCTCGAGCGCAGATAAATCTGCCTCACCAAAACAGTCGTTCGAGGGATATAAAAATCTTGTAGAAACACCAATGAACATCCTAAACAGCAGGAATATCAAACCGATGCTTAGTGTAGTTAAAGACATAAACGCGCCAAACGACTTAAGGCTCAGGGCATTTGAAACCATCAAAAATGCCAATCTTGCTTTCGAAGACTCTGAGAGGGTGCTTGCCTCCCTCCAAAAAATAACAAAAAACAATAAAAATCCAGAAGAGATAAAAAATGCTGCTCGCGAGGTTCACCAAACAATTATAGAAAAAATTGTAAAAAAATAAATCAAAGAAACTAAAACCATTGCCCAAGGCTCTTTTGTTCTCCTTTTTCTTTGAATGTTTTCTTTAATTCTTCTATGATTTTTCTTACTCTCTCATCAGAAAAATCATGCCTCTCAACAAGTATCTCAATAACCCTCTCTTCATCAATTCCTCCCCACTCGAATCTTTCTGGAAGTGGGTTCCCTTTTGGGTTTAGGAAGATTTCCATAACATCTTGCGGGTTCACTTCAAAATCATAATTATATTTCTTTTTCACATGATCGATGACGTCCTCTAATGTTCTTTTCTCCTTAACAATCTTCAACGCCGTTTTCGGCCCAATACCCTTGACCCCTTCATTAAAGTCCGTACCTATTAAAATACCAATAATTATCAACTGCTCTTGTGCTATCCCTAGATTTGAAAGCATTTCTTTCAAAATTATCTCCTCTGGTTCTATCATTACATACCTGTCTTGCCTTGGGACCTTTCTTCTTCCAGTTATAGATATATTTCGTACTAGCACAGGAGCTCCAAAAAGAAGTGCGTCGTAATCTTGAGATGCAACTGCATACGCGCGGCCCTCCCTTACCATTATTGCTGCCTGCGCCTCCCCCTCACTCAGAGCTTGCACCCAAGGTATTCCCATCGCTTCCAAAAGCTCTTTTGATTCTTCTACCATCTCTTGAGTAAGTCTTGATGTCGCCTGAGCGTACATCTTGGCTTCTTCAATTCTTTCCTCCGCAAGCGCCCTTTGCCATTTCTCAAACGCCTCCTTCTTCGCGCTCGCTCGCTCAAGATGGGTTGCCTCCTTCAATTCATGTGGTTTTCCATCGAATACATAAACAGGCTTTATTCCATTCTCAAGAAGCTTTGCGCTTCTATAGAACAGACCAGAAAGATGCGCTGTTATGTTCCCTTTAAAATCCATTAGCGGTGTGCCGTCTTCCTGCCTGATGGATGCGAGAAATTGATAAAGAACATTAAACGCATCTACGGCTATTATCTTACCAGAAAGGGCTTCAAGCGAGATAACCTGCCTCGGTGCCAGCTCTCCTAAATCCACGCCCACCTACTCACCTTCCTCAGCGAATTCGCCAAGGGTCGGCTCAGAAAATCTTTTTTGCAGCGAACTGCTCGGCGCAACAGAAGCCCCGACCTTCTCGATAAGTTTTATCCCAAGTTCTTTTTCAAGTTTTTTAGCAACCGAAAATGTAGGAATAACGTCCTCGCGTTCTATTCTTTCAAGATAACTCTCCTTCTCATTTATCCTCTCAGCAATCACGGAAATTGGAAGTCCTAATCCCTCCCTCGCTTTTTTTATTATCTTCCCGTATCCTTCGACTATCTCTTCAACCTCTTCTGTTTTTGCGCGCTGCGTCTCCACTTTCTTTTCCTTACCTTCTTCATCAAGCAAATAAAGTATCTTCTTACCAAAAGCGCATCCGCCGCACACTGCAAGCTTAGCGCCCTCGACAAATATAACTGCTCTTATACCTTTCTTGCCGCATATCTCACAGGTTGCTTTTTCCATACCTTAGTTCCCTCCCAGAAAAGCGAACTATTGATGGGCCCGTGCGGGATCGAACCGCAGATCTTCGCTGTGTAAGAGCGACGTCTTAACCATCATCGGTCTGTTGGTACCACCAATTAGATCATTATCGCGCAGGACTCGACTACGGGCCCGGGTAGCTTAATATCTTCTTCCACCTTCGCTGCCAAACGGTGGTTTTACGAACAAATATTGTCTTTCCTTACCTTCCAACTCACTAAGTATTCTATTCGCGAAGATTCCTATCGGGTCGACGAGGCTCGGAACTCTTTTTCTAAGGTCTTCAAAGGATTGGAATTTAGCCTTTTCTCTTTCACGGAGAAGCGCTTCCATATTCTTCTTTCCTATACCTGGAAGAAGGTCAAGGGTGTGAACACGTATCGATATCGGTTTCGCATTGTTTAGGAAGTTAATAAAATCAGCTTCCCTTTCTTCAACAGCCTTTCTAAGAATGTTTGGTAAGGCCTCCTTGGCTGCATTTGTAAGTTTATCGTATGTTATTCTACCTTTTATGTGATCTATCTCCTGCCTCCCCTCCTTTCCTACATAAACCTTTTGCCCGAGTACTATATTTACATTTGGTTTAACCGTTGCTTCAAGAAGAGTAAAAAATTTTGTTCCAAGAAGCTGGGCGACAGGCTCCTTTTTTATCTGTGAGGCATGGCCTAAAGGTAGATACTCTATAACCCAAGCATAATCTTCCATCTTATTTCGCACCCCGCGCCTACTTCTTTATAATTTTCATTATTTCCTCAATCTCCTCATCGCTTAATTCTACTTTATCTTTTATTAAGATTGCCCTGAGGGTTGAAGGGTATTCTGGCATTATATCAACTATCTTCACTGCAGTCTCAAGAGGAACCTTCTCATTCTTTCTTATTTCTTCAACTAATTTTTTTGCTTTTGCTGGCGAAATGTCAGCGAATTTTTCTGCATGCTCCAGTGCCTGTGCCTGCTCGTATGGGAGTTCGGATTCTGTCTTTCTCTTTGCTAGAATGCTTTTAGCTTCTACCTCTGTTATTGGTTCTATCTTTTTAACCTCCATACGCTCACCTAACCGGCCTTGAGATGAATAGAATTAGCAATAAGATATTTTGTTTTACCACCATCTCTTATTTCAACAACATAGCTGTTTCTTCCTCTAACTTCTTTTACTATTCCACGCCTATCTATGTACCTGAGATGAGGTCTTCCCTCAGCCATCGTCTGTGGATGAAAAACAACAACGTCTCCTACATTAAACCTTCTAACAGCTGCCGAAACGGTCACTCTTTTCTTCCGAACCAGCCTCTTTGTTTTTTTGCTAAGAAAACCTTTCGACCTTTTTACCATCTAACCACATCATAAAATTGGCGATCGTTATACCATTTTAAGAAGAAGTATTTATAAATGGTTGGGGCGAATTCTATTTATAAATCTGTGTTTGGGTGATCCTTTGGCGAAGGAAAAAAAACCAGAATTTGTTATAACAAACATAGTTGCGTCCGCGTCGCTCGGCTTGGAATTAGATCTATTCCAATTAGCCAGCAAAATAAAAGAGATAGAATATGAACCAGAGCAGTTCCCAGGTGCTATATTAAAATTTAAAGAACCAAAGGTCTCCCTCCTTCTCTTCAAAAACGGAAAGGTCGTCTGTGTTGGTTGTAAAAAACGCTCTCTTGTTGAGAAAACAATAGAAAGAACACGAAAGATGCTTCTTCCATATGCAAAGAAAATAATCAAGGACAAGAAACCAAAGATAGAAATAACAAACATGGTCGCTTCTGCGGATCTCGGTCTTGAACTCGACCTTTATAGAATTGCCTATAAGGTAAGCGATGTGGAGTATGAACCAGAGCAGTTCCCAGGTGCTATATTAAAATTTAAAGAACCAAAGGTCTCCCTCCTTCTCTTCAAAAACGGAAAGGTCATATGCGCCGGTGCTAAGAATGAAACAGAGATAAGAAATGTCTTAAGAAAAGCAAAACTCCTCCTGAAGGATTATTCTGAGAAAAAATAAAGGTAGGTTTTGTGCGGGCTACTCTTATTGCCGTCTTGGTTGTCTTTTTCCTTCTCGTAGGTTCATTCGGGCTTCCTAGCAATATAGGAGAATGCGAAAGCAAATCTGATTCTGAAAAAATAACCTGCTATCATTATGCAGCAATCAGCCTTATATACAGCAGCAGAAAAAACATAGCACTAAGAGATTTCGCAGTCATAACCTGCCATAGAATAGTCGATGAAGTTGGCAACAGGTATCCAGGTACAGATATTGAAAGAAGGGCTTATATTGAAAGAAACAATTGTTTATATGATGTTGCTAGGGGGGCCGCACTTGTTGGGTGGAGCTATAGCGATGCGATTGGAATATGTGATGACATAGAAGGAAAAAAAACAGGTTGGGGATTTTTTGATGCAGGCGACAGCGGAGCGGCTACAACAAACGCTATGTGTAAAAACCAAGTGGAAAGGCTATCAAATTTGAACCCAGAAAACTATCACGAGCATGGCATCTGCGTGCTAGTATTAATACTACCGCTTATTCTCATAAGTGCCGTTTCCAAAAAGCGCTAGGGTTCGCATCGATTTAGATCGTAGTTGTCTACTCTGAGAATTCGTCCATCAATTCCAATGCCTTTTTTACACTCATGCCTTCACGTACTCCTATGTTTTCAGCCCATGTAGTAACTGCTCTTATTTTTGCTTTCATCAAATCATCTATATCTTTCACATTAGAAACAAATGCAGCTACGTCTCCGACCTTTTCTGCAGTTTCCTTGTCTATATAACTGCAAGCCACATATCCATTTTTCGCTTTTACAACAATCAATGGTAAGTTGCCAATATTTTGTTTAAATGTGATATACTTTCTGCCTTCGAATACTACACAATCTCCTCCTTTACGCACGGTATTCTCCCTCTCTCCTTTGCTGCAGCATCTTCTTTTTCTTTTCACCTATTCCAAGATGCTTTGCGCAGCTTATACAATAATAAACATCCACGTTACCAATATAAGAAACGTTCTCTTCTCCTCTTAAATCGGTAGAAAACCTAGTTCTTCTTTGATAAAACATCGCCTTGGCTCGAGGCACAGCCCTGCCACAATTCGCACAATTTACTAATCGGTCCCTTCCTCTTCTGCTCCCCATCAAATCACTCTTTAATATTGATATCTTTTAGTTTTCCTACAAGGCATCCATCCAACCTGATTACTAATGCATCGTTTAATTTAAATAACTTGTTGTTAAAAACAGGTCCAAGTTGTTTCTCTTTTCGTATATTAATAGTTGAACCAACTAGCGGATTGAAAGCCGGCATTAGAATCAATTTTATCTTTTCATTAAACATTTTGTAATGTTTCTTTATGTTCTTGCGATTAGGCTCAGCAACCAACCATACTGCTTCCTTATGTGTCCTCCCAGACCTGTCTACAAAAACAACCTGCGGGTGTTGATGCGCGGATATCAAATAATTACATTTCATAAGATTTTCATTTGGCCAAGAATGGCCGTGCATTATTCCGAGTTTTTCGTAAACGATTCCGTCAGCCGGCGCTATGTTAATACCTAGTGGTTCGCATTTTTCTATTCCACCGTCATGGTTTCCTTTGATTATAGTGGTACGAACTAATCGTGATAATCTTCTCAAGATGTCTAATGTTTTCCAATCGAGTTGAAGAATGTTGTCCTTAACATCACCAGCAATAATTAGTTTTTTTGCACGCGTCTTCGCAATTAATTTTTTTATATCATTAAAAATTCGCTCGCTAAGTTTCTCATCATATATACCTTCTTCGCGCAGCCTCTCTTCCATCCCAAAATGAACATCCCCGATAATGATCGCGTTTCTATGCAGTATTGCAGATTTATTGTAGAGGAATTGCATACGGTATGATCTCATCTATCCTTTATAATCAATTCCGTGCAGATATATTTCGTGGTAAGAATCTACTTCAGACATGAGAAGCCAAGGCCATTCCAAAAGCAGTTTATAGCAGACATTTATTCAGCCTTGACAAAGCAGCAGAATTTCATGGCACACGCCCCAACTGGTAGTGGAAAGACCGATGCCGCGCTATCAGCGGCTCTCTCGTTTGCGCTTGAGACCAAAGGAGACATCTTCTTTCTCACGCCGAAAATATCACAACACAAGATTGCAATCGAAGTCGCAACAGAACTGAGCAGTAAACATGAGCTTCCATTACGTGCTGTTGATATTATTGGCCGGAAGCATGCGTGTATCAACAAAGAGATAGCGAAACTCGAAGGGGAGGGTTTCTACCATCTTTGTGAATTGAAACGAAAGAAAGGAGAATGCGCTTTTTATAATAACATCCTAGGCAAAGGACTCTATGGAAAGGAAGAGACAGAAAACGAGTTGAACGAAGTAATCAGGGAATATGGTTATGGGAAAATGTATGGGGAGATAATCGAAAAGGGGAGGGAAAAAAATTTCTGCCCTTATGAGTTGATGCTAAGGATTGGCGCTGCATCAAATATCATAATAGGGGATTATTACCATCTGCTCATTCCAGCAATACGCGAGACCATACTGAGCAAAACCAGGAAGCGAGTCGATACCTCGATAGTGATAGTTGATGAGGCGCATAATCTTGCAAACAGGGTGCGCGAGTATCTCTCTTCCACCATCAATACATTCTTGCTTAGAGGTGTTGAGAAGGAACTGCGTCTTGCGGGCTTTAAGCCTCCCAATATCGAAGAAGAATTCAATAGGTGGGCTAGTGAAACGCTTGGCGAAAAAGAGGAGCAGAGCATAAAGAAGGAAGACTTCTACGAATTCCTTTCCATATTCGAACCGGATTTGTTTTCATCCCTGGAGGAAGTAGGCACAGCCTTTGCCGCGGCAGATGGAAAGCGGAGCGCATCGTTGAAACTTGTTTATTTTATAGATTCATGGGACGATTCTTTCGAATCCGTTCGAATTCTAAAAATGGATCGTTCTTCCTTTTCCCTATCAAAAAGGATGCTCGACCCTTCAGTGCTTACTAGCATATTGAACGAGACGCACTCATCGATTCTTATGAGCGGAACCCTTCTTCCGCTTGAGATGCATCGCGACGTTCTCGGTTTGGACAAAGGAAGAACAATAATGAAAGCATACCCATCTCCGTTTAGCAAGGACAGCATATTGAATTTAATATGCACAGGTGTCACGACTCGGTATCCTGAAAGGACAGAAGAGAATTACGCAAAGATTGCTGAGAGGATAAATAGCATCACCGCAGTAACGCCCGGCGGGGTCGCAGTTTTCTTTCCTTCATACAATGTCATGGATGGGGTTATACCTCTCATCAAGGGAGAAAGAACCTATGTCCAGACACCGAATATGAAACCAAAGGAGGTACGCAGGTTGCTTAATGATTTTACAGAAAATGGAGGGATGCTTTGTGGTGTGCAGGGTGGCTCTCTTGCTGAAGGGATAGATTATTGCAGAGGAGAATTAAAGACAATAGTGATTGTTGGCGTTGCGCTTGATGAGATGAATCTTGAAACAGAGGCATTGATAGAATATTACGAGAAAAAATTTGGGAAGGGATGGGAATACGGTTATCTCTATCCTGGCGCAATAAAGGCGCTTCAGGCTGCTGGCAGGGGAAGGCGAAAAGAAACAGACCGCGTTGCAGTTGTTTACATGGACGAGAGGTTTAAGTGGAAAAAATACAACTGGATCTTTGACAGGAAGGAAACTGTTCTTGTTACCTCCCAGCCTGAAAGATATGTTAGAGAGTTCTGGAGTCTAAAAGACAGAAACTCAAACCAAACATAATGTAAACCAGTGCGGCTCGATACAACTCGATCATCACTATCTTTCTTTGCTCGATGAGAAACTCACTTCAAAAGTACCATATTTTGTCTTAATACAGTTTTGGCCATTTTTGCAACCCTCGCTCGTTTGAATGAAATAGGAACTACATCCTATCTTTACTTGCAATCCATCGTTTTCTTCCCTAACCATTATCTTGCCCTTTACTGTATTTTCTGCTACTTTCAATGGCAAGAGAAGAAGTTCATTTTGCTCGCTTATGCCAATTGCTGTTATCAGTGGACCACCAGCCTTTGCCGTCGAAAAAAGAAATGAAAGCTTTCCAAATGTTTTTATCTTCCCATCTAGCACTCCGTTCAGTTTATATGAGGCTGTGGTATACGTTGCCATATCAGCCGCAGCTATCTCTGCGGCCCCATTTCCCTTCGTAAAAAGAATGACAAAGTCGCTTAGTAGGTCCCATGACCTTATCTTTTTATCAAATTGAAGGGTGAGTTGAGCAAGTAAAGTCGAAAAAGTAGAGGCGCTGTCAGGACCTAAAAAGTAAGGCTCCCTAACATACATATTGAGCTTATTATCGTCGCTTACATAGACGAACGCCATTTCATTGCACTTGTAGACATCTGGCTTGATCTCCTTGCCCACCCAATAAGGACCAACCTTTTCATTTTTAATAAAGTAAATAAACCCCTCACCATCAAGCTCGCACCTTACCTTTTCGAAAAATACTGACTTTTCTTTAGTAATCCTTGTAGATAATGGTTTTTCCTCTTTCGGTTGTATTTTGGAGATATAAGGCTTATCCGTGGGCGCAAACGAAAATCTCGGCTGAAGCAGCGAAGTTGCGAGCAGCATAGTGTATATAATTTTTTTCCCCATCACTACACCTGTTGTGTTTTATGTTTTGATGGGAAAGTAATTAAAACCTTTGGTAAGGAATATAAATATCAGTATTTGAAAAGATAAAAAGGTGAGAAGATGCCCGAGCCCATCGTGGTAACCCCAAAGAAGGAAGAAGAAAAGAAGTTCAAATTGGAAAAAATCTCCATAACTATAGATACGAAAGTGTACGTAATCAAGCCAAAGGAAACAGAACCAGCAGAGATATTGGAAAAAATGAGAGAATACTTTGACAAAGCCTTGGAAACGCTTAAGAAAGAGAAAATGAGTAAAGAACGCAAAGCAAGAGAAGCATGGAGGATGGCGTACAGAGAGTATGCTGAAAAACATTGTGTAGTAACCGAACAAAATGGAGGCGTTGTAAAAGAACCCGTGGTTCTCACCAAGGCAGGCGAGACGGTTTACGATAAGGCCTTTCAGTTGCTGGCGGTTGCTGAGACAACAAAGATATACAAGAACGTATTCAAAAAGCATGAATAATGATCGAGACCTTCAGGAACTAGAAAATTCGCAAGGGTTAGCATGAAGATAGTCATTTCTGACGAGATGGAAAAAGAGGTTGTAGAGAAAATAAAACAGCTCGGCAACGTTATCTATCTTCCTGCGAATCTCAAAGAAGCGCTTTCGAGCGCAGATGTCCTCATAGTGCGAAGTAAAACGAAGGTGACAGCAGAGCTGCTTGCGCAAGCACCAAATCTCAAGATAGTGGCGCGTGCTGGCGTGGGCTTGGACAACATAGATACAAAGGCGTGCGAGGAAAGAGGCATAAGGGTAATAAATACACCAGGTGCATCTGCAAACGCCGTTGCAGAACTTACAATAGGACACATCATCTCAGCCATGCGCTTTATAGCAAAGGCCCATCATCAGATGAAAAATAAAATCTGGGATAAGAAAAATCTTACTGGTCAGGAACTCGAAGGAAAAACGCTTGGCATAATCGGATATGGAAGAATAGGTTCTCTTGTTGGAAAGAAGGCAAGCGCACTCGGTATGAGGGTCATTGCATACAACCCTCCGCCGAGAAGGGAAGATGGGATAGCGAGATTCGTTGAACTCGAGGAATTGCTCCAAGAATCAGATGTAATAACAATTCATGTTCCATCAACCCCGGAGACAAAAGGAATGATAAACGAGAAAACTATAGAGAAGATGAAGAAAGGAGTTTTCATAATCAATACTGCACGTGGCGATGTCATAGACGAGGAGGCGCTCTATAAGGCGTGCAAATCTGGTAAGATAGCGGCTGCAGCACTTGATGTTTATGAGAAAGAACCATACACAGGAAAGCTGCTCGAACTGGATAACGTCTTCTTTACACCGCATCTTGGTGCAGCAACAAAAGAGGCACAAGGAAGGATAGGAGAAGAGCTGATAAAACTGCTAAAGGAATCGCTTTAATTATTCTATCTCTGCTTCCACTGTTTCAGGTTCGACCCTTACTTCCATAAAGTCCCTTCTGCTTTTTCCTTTCGGAAAGACTATCGTGTCCCTAGATTTTATTGGTAGCTGGAGTTCCTCTGCAAGCCTTATCATCTCACTTTCAGGAATTGGATGTCTCCCTGTCAAATAGTAAAAATCACCTCTAGATTCTCTCTCGCGCACAACGTTGAGCCTATGGGTTTGTCTTATCCCACCGACAGTTACTTTTACAATAACATAACCATTCTTTAGAATGTCTTCCTTGCTAATCAAAGAAACCAACTCCTTTATAGAATTTAAGCAGCCCACCCCTTTTTATTCTAATCGTCTCTTGAGGTTTTAAATCCTTTATAAAAATACCATCTATTATGAGAGCTGCCTTTCTATCACATCTTATTTTTATTTCGTTATTTCTTACAATCGTCGGTTTAAACATCCTTCTATAAGGAGCTATCGGCACAACAACAATCCTTTTATCCTCTGGATTAAGTCTCTTCCCTCCAGCAGAATATGCATATGAGCTGGAGCCGATCGCACTCGAAACAATTATTCCATCCCCGCGAAATCTGTAGCTTGCTTTTCCTACATCAACTGATATTTCAATAACACGATAGTCTGTCGTATGCGCTACTATATCATTTATTGCGCGTATGCATTTTTTCCGTATCTTTGCTTCAAGCATTTGTATTTCTATGATTCTTTCATTAAGTTTTCTCTCTATCCTTTTTCTCCAATTATCCCGCCTCAGCTGGCATATAAAACTTTTTTCGCTCCCTATACCAAGGATCTTTCCCTCAAGCCATCCTTTATAGTTCGCATAGAGGATCGTTCCATCTCCGCCTATGCATATTGTTGCATCTGCATTTTTATTCACTATCTTATGCCCGGCTGAGATAAGCTTTTTTCGAAGCGCCCTTCTAACTTCAGACGCCCAATCTTTCATAGGGTTATAGATAAGTTTTATCCTCATAACAGACCACTATAATATCGGGGGCCCCACCTGAGAAGGAGGGGTGATGGGTGGGTGGTGAGACCCCCTTTAGTATAACATACTATATTTATGTATGTCCCTTAAATTCAAATTAATATTTTTAAATCTTTTACAATCTTCCTCCGCATAAGTTTTATATACTGCTGCAGGAAATATAGAGCGATGATTGAAATAGAACTTTTTGGAAGGAAAATGAAAAACCCAACAATTCTAGCATCAGGGGTGCTTGGGGTTACTCTGGAAAGCTTGGAACGTATTGCAGAAGAAGGGGCTGGTGCAGTAACAACAAAGTCTCTTACCTTAGAACCGCGCAGCGGTCATATCGGCCCAAACATAGTGGAGGTAGACTGTGGCCTGCTCAATGCAATGGGTTACCCAAATCCGGGAATAGATGAAGGACTAAAGGAATTTGCAGAGTGGAAGAGGGTCGAACCGCTGATTATTAGCATAACTGGAAAAGATGAAAACGAGTTTGCAACACTAGCAGAAACAATCGAGAAATCAAAAATAAAATGCGCAGCGATAGAGGCTGCTCTTTCATGCCCGCACACACCCGGCTACGGACTGATGGCAGGTCAAGGTGATCCAGATTCTGTTTCAATAATAATAAAAGAAATGAAAAAAAAGACGAACATACCAATCATCGCAAAACTCTCCCCCACAATCCCAGCTGAGATCGCGGCCGCAAAAGCAGCAGAACAGGCTGGCGCGGCAGCAATAAATATGGGAAACACAATCGGTCCTGGAATGAAGATAGACATCGAGCGCATGAAACCAATACTTGGTTTTGGAAGGGGCGGTTTAAGCGGCCCAGCAATTAAGCCAATAGCGCTCAGGTGCGTTTATGATATCTACAAAGCAGTGAAAATACCGATAATCGGAACAGGTGGAATAGTAAGCGGAGAGGACGCAATAGAATACATAATGGCAGGTGCGAGCGCGGTAGGTATAGGAACAGGAGTTTTTTATAGAACACCAAGCGTTTTCAAACGAGTCTCAAATGAAATAAGGGAATGGCTTATCGCTCACGGCTTTAAAAGCCTTAAAGAGATAAGGGGTGCGGCGCATGGTTAGCGTACCAATGATAACAACAAAGATTACTGAAGTGATAAAAGAGAACGATTATATAACCACATACCAACTTGAATGCGCTATTAAAGCAATAGCAGGGCAATTTGTTATGGTATGGATTCCTGGCGTAGGAGAAAGGCCGATGGGTATTGCAGAAGCATCTCCATTAACTATTACTGTCGCTCATCTTGGTGAATTTACAAACGCGATGCGGAAACTAAAAAAAGGTGACCCTCTATCATTCCGCGGGCCTTTTGGAAATGGTTTCTCTGAACCGAGAAGAGATGAAAATGTTCTCATGATTGGTGGCGGAACTGGTATCGTCCCACTTTTCTTTCTTGCAAAGACAGCGAAAACAAATGGCGCGAAGGTTACTATTATTTTTGGGGCAAAGAGCAAACCATTCTTGTTCTATCAGGATAAACTAAGGAAGATTTCAGATAAGCTCATTATTACTACAGACGATGGAAGTTCTGGACTAAAGGGTACTGTGATGGAAGGAACAAAAACAGTCAAAAAAGTAGATAGGGTCTACACATGCGGCCCTGAAAAAATGATGGCTGCTGTTGTAAAATGGACCGCAGAAAAAAACATTCCGTGCGAAGCTAGTTTGGAGAGGTATATGAAATGTGGCATTGGTATCTGTGGCTCTTGCATGATTGGAAAATATCGCGTTTGCGCAGATGGGCCCGTATTCCCAGGAGAGGTGCTACTCAAACAACCAGATTTTGGAAATTGGAAAAGGGATGCGAGCGGAAGGAAAGTGCTCTTATGAAAAGTCCTCAAAGTCCTTCAATAGATTTTTAAATGCCTTCTAGTATACCATCAACAATGGTAGCTGAAAAGACGATTAAGAAAACAGTCAAAGAAGAGAAGATAACTAAGAAAGGTACTGGCCAGATACTTAGTGAAACATTAAACGAAGGAACAAAATACCTAGAAAAAAATCTATTTCCGCTATTCAAAGACTTACTAAAAATAAATCTATTGAACATTTTTGTCTTCTGCATTGGATTTGTTATTGCTGCCGCGCTATTTAGTTTTCTCACACCTGGTGCCATCCAGCTCGGTGTCGCGGCAATGATCGCAGTTCTTACCTTCATTCTTTCTCATGCAATAAACTCAGTTATATACAATGCAGTAGACGAACGCGCAAAAGGCGGTGCAGTCGGAATCCTATCTAAAGCAAAAGAGAATTTTATCCCAGTAGCCTTATATTCGATCTTGTTAGGCGCTATAATTCTTATTGTGTTTTTACCGTTAATCCTAGCTTTTCTTTCTGGAGATACCAATCTTTTGCTTATTGGCCTTGGTCTAACCTTCTTCAGCCTTCTTGCTTTGATAGTAATCTTTTTTCTGATACAGTTCGGATTGTGGGAGCTGGTCATAAACAGGAGAGGGCCGCTCGCAAGCCTAAAAAGGTCTTATGAGCTTATCACAAACGGCAACATTGCAAAAACATTACTTTTCGATATTTGTATCTTCGTTGTAGTATTTGGACTTGGTATCATTTATCAATTATTAGTATTATTTGCGTCTGTAATCTCATCGTTATTTATGATGGCCAATATACTAATAGGCACTGTCATAAACATATTTTTACAAATACTTTTCCTTGTAGTGTACAGTGCTATTGTTTATACAATTACCTACCCTTTCATATACATTTTCTGGAAGAAATTGGAAGAAATGAGCTGATAGGATGGTAAGACTAAGAATGGTTATAGATTGTTTTAGAGAGGCATGGGAATTTCTGGAAGTATCCGGCAGGGCCACCTTCACCAAACTTCTGAAGATAACTACCCTTTCATACCTCGTGATGATTTTATTTCTTCTTATTGCTTTTGTTCCACTTTTTATGTTTTTTGTGTACGACCGCACTATAGCGGTAGGGAGTGCCACCTTTATACTACTATTGATATTCTTAGTTGCAACTGTTATTCTCGGCACCTTTCTCAGCTCTACCATTTCCTCAGTTTCGCTTAACGTTATTGACGGAATGTTCCAGAAAAGAGAAGTCGGTATAAAAGCCAAGTTTATGGATAATCTCATTCCCATGCTGAAATGGTCAGTATTCCATGTTATTCTTTTCGTGCTTCTTTCCTTGCCATATTTTGTTCTTATTTACTATTATAGATTTGAGATATCTGTAGTCAGCGGCATAGGGTACAACAAACTCAACTTGTTGGGGAAACTTGTTGAAAGCATCGTAAGTTTGATATCTATTATAATCAACTTTTTCATAATGTTCGGCTTTTACGAACTTATTATCGCCCGTCAAGGCCTTTTCCCCTCGCTTTTGCGCTCTATAAATCTAGTAAAGAATAATTTCATTGAGACCATTACCTTCGTTATAATCGAAGGGGTGATAGGTTCGCTGTTGTTTATTCCATTGATAATTCTCTTCATTGGAGGATTATTTATTTTTGTCCCATTGCTGATTGCAGCATCTTCCATCCCAGGCGCAATCTTTTTGCTTGTGGTTATTGGCGCCTTACTTTTATCCATTATTTTCATATTCTTCAAGGCACTCGAAACAACTATTCTTGTGCCACCTGCGTATATTTACTGGAAGAAAATCAGAGAGAAATATACCGATTGATGGATCTCCCGCCAAACAATAAGATATTTAAAACCAAATCAGCATAATAAAAATGTCAGCGGTCATAGGGGGGAGGAAACACCCGTTCCCATCCCGAACACGGAAGTTAAGCTCCTCCACGGTCTTGCTTGTACTGGTCCATGACCGGGAAAGCAGACTGCTGCTGACACCCAATTCTCCGAAATATTCTTAAGATTTCATTAAGAATTGATCAAGAATGAAAAAAACAACTATTATTCTCTTCTCGTTGCTCATTCTTCTTTTGTTTGTTCTGACGATCTATTTCTTTTTAGAAAGCAGTAAATGGTACAACTATTCAAAATTACTCGAAACAAAAAACGCTCAACTCAATGAAACGCTTATCTTTACACAGCAGAGACTTGAAGAGGAAAAGTCGTCATCCGCGGCACTTCGCTTAGAATTAGCAGATACCGAGCGAATACTGAACGATACAACCATCTCGCTTGGAAACTGTACATCGGAATTATCGAAAAAAGAAGAATCATTAGAAGGTTGCATGTCTAGGAACACAGAACTCATATCATTTCTTCTGGAAACTAAGCACGAATTGCAAAATCTGAGCAGCGAACTTTCAGCCTTCCAGGAACAGATAAATAAATCCATGTCCTGGTTTACAGAAAACTCAAATCTTGCGAACATGTCTCCAAGGCTAAGGTATCTTGCGGATAAATGCACAACAAATAGGAAGATAAACGCGGCGTGTATCCCTGTCGCTGTTAGAATAGAAAATGGATGGGATTATAAGAGAGAGGAAGAGGATAGGTTACTATCAATAAAAGAATTTGCAGAGAACAAAGGGGGAGACTGCGAAGATTGGTCTTTGTATTTCAAAGCAGCTTACAACTATCTTAAAGAGCAAGACAGACCAGAACGCACAATCGTTTCAGCAGTATCAGGTATGGGCGATTTCAAAATTTATGGAAATTATTATTATGCAAGTATGGTGGAAAAACCAGTCGGTACAACAGAGGATAATATTTACGTAATATGCTACGATTCGCACTGCGTGGTAGCAGTAAGCAAATTTAAGATAGAAAACAGCAGCGATGTTTATAAGTTAAATGGGGAACCAGCCATAGAGCCGCAGACCGGCGAGTACGTATTTACAATAGGGGAGGCGTCTTCTCCAGACATCTGCTCCGAAGAAAAATGCGACTATAACGATATATGGATAATAATAACAGATGATGATATATACAATTTCAGATACAACTGGCAGTGGATCGGATACAAGGACTACTACAATCTTGTAACTTATTATAAAAATAAAACAGAAACAATAAATGCGATGATAAGCGAGAATGTAGCAGGGTAATTTTATGGATTTTTACGATGTTTTGAAAAGGAGACATTCTGTTAGGGCATTTCAAGATAGGGAAATAGAAGAAGAAAAATTAAAGAAAATAACAAGTGCCTTTGCACTGGCTCCTTCAGCAGGAAATCTTCAGGCTTACATTGTTTTCATTGTTAAGGACAAAAGGATGAAAGAAGAGCTTGCATCCGCAGCATTAGACCAATCATTCATAGCAGAGGCACCAATAGTGCTAGTCTTCTGCGCTGATCAAAAACGTTCTGAGATAAGATACGGTGAACGTGGCTTTCAACTCTATTCCGTCCAGGATGCAACAATCGCAGCAGCCTATGCACAGCTTGCAGCCACAGCAGAAGGGTTGGGCTCTGTATGGGTAGGTGCGTTCGATCCTCTAGAGGTCTCTAGAATTGTAAATGCAGGATCCTACACCGTTCCTGTTGCGATAATCCCAATAGGTTATCCAGCAGAGCAACCTTCCCTAAGAGAAAGAAGGGAAATAAAAGAGATAGTAAAGGAGCTCTAATCGCATTATTTCCTCTTCTTCATCTTTTTCTTTTTTATCTGTTTTTTCTTTTTTACTACCTTTGCTTTCTTAGCTGTTAAGGCATCTACAGCCTTGTTTAACTCCTCGAGTTCAACTGCCACCATGTCAAGTGTTGGTGCTATCTTTTCAAGCGATACAAGTAATTTATCAAGCCAGCTTGCAACAAGCTTTACATCCGCAACTTCTCCTTTCTCAACAAGTTCCGCTCTTATAGCTCGTATCTCATCCTTAAACTCGTCTATTGTTTCTACCATACGATCACATTCTACTCATCTATCTTTAGTTTTAAATATTTTGCTCACTATCTCAACTTATGGCAATGATAGAAGAGGTGCGCGAGCCTGCTGTCGCAGGTTCTTTTTATCCGGAAGATGAATTCGAATTAAGAGAGATGATTGAAAAATTTCTTAAGAACGCAGAAGAGGTGAAGATAAGTAAGAGACTCCGCGGGCTCGTTGTTCCGCATGCTGGTTATATCTACTCTGGCCCAGTTGCGGCTTATGGTTATAAACTGCTTATGAAGCAGGAGCATAAACCAGAAAGGATTGTTCTTATAGGCCCTTCTCACTATGCTATGTTTATAGGCATAGCAGAGGGAGGTGCGCGTATTTGGCGGACGCCCTTAGGTTTAGTGCCAGCAGAGAGCATTGCTTCGAGGATAGCAGATCGTTCCATCCTCAGGATTTACCCCCAAGCCCATGCCCCGGAGCATTCCATCGAAGTCCAATTACCATTCCTTCAAACAGTCCTAAAGGAAAAATTCACAATACATCCGCTTCTTACTGGAGAAGCGAATCCTGCGCTCCTAGCAAACGCTCTCGAACCATTAGTTGATGATAGCACTCTTTTTATAATTAGCTCAGACCTCAGTCACTATTATCCATACGAGCAGGCGCGGAGATTAGATGCAGTCGCAAATGAAGCGATACCGAATTTGGATTTCAAAAAAATGGAATATGTAGAGGCATGCGGAAAGGTGGGTATCATCACTCTTATGCACATAGCAAAATCAAAAGGTTGGAAAGGAAAGCTATTAGACTATAGA
>CAYSXZ010000025.1:0-4117 GCA_964435235.1 Microcaldota archaeon | reverse complement strand
GCGTATACTGAGCTACAAATCGTGGGCTTATTCCGTAAAGATTACTTCTTTCGCCCTCCATAATTGCTACTGATACCTTTTCCAAGGCAAATCTTTGATTGTATACTTCGGAAAGCTCTACGCCTGGCCCTTTTGTTGCCGCATAAGATGCTATTATCTTCCAAAACAAATCCCTGATATTTGTATCTGGCGCCAACTCGAATTTCGAAAGCCTTGGCCTCTTTACCTCTTCTGATGGTGTCTCCTCATCGTCCCCACCGTATGTTTGCTTTCCCATGTTTCAAAAACCTCGTTTTTGAACTGTCAAAATTGCCTGAAGCAATTTTGCCATATATAAAGATTTAGAAATAGATATACTTAAATTTAATCATGAATTCGAATGCCGAACTTATCGATTATCTTGTCGAGACTGGTTGGATACGTTCAGAGCGAGTGAAAAGAGCATTCTTGGCTGTTGACCGTGCCATTTTCGTTCCACAGGATGCCTGCGGATATGCTTACGGGGACTATCCCATTCCAATCGGCTATGGTCAAACAATTTCTGCACCGAGCGTTGTCGCATTCATGCTCGAAGAGCTCGATGTAAAAGAGGGCGGAAAGGTTCTCGAGCTTGGTACTGGTTCTGGTTATAACGCTGCACTTCTTTCTTATCTCGCCGGCCCAAAAGGAAAAGTGATATCCATCGATATTGTTCCAGAGCTCGTTGAATTTGCAAAGAAAAATCTCGCCAGGTATGGAAAGGCGAAGAACGTCATCCTTCTCGCCAGGGATGGAAGTTGTGGATATGAAGAGGAAGCGCCCTACGACAGAATAATAGTGACGGCTGGGATGCCTTATATAGAAAATCATCCTCTTATAAAGCAACTGAAGCCAGATGGGAAACTTATCGCTCCAGTTGGAGGAAGATTCTGGCAAGATTTAATCCTTTACTTACGTGGGGAATACAAGAAGATTCTTCCAGTCATGTTCGTTCCTCTTATAGGAAAATGTGGGTTCAACAAGGAATAAAACTACATTGCAGTCAGCTAACAGTGCGTTAGTTATTTGACTTCGGTTGGTCTTTAAATACGAAAAGTTTCTGCTGGTTGTTTACTCATCTTTTCTTAAGAATGTTCTTCACGAATCTGCTCGAAAGCTCTTTATACCTCTCCTCCTTTACATTAAGCCTTCTCATAGCCGCTATCGCAAGCGTTGTGAGCTCATCCTTGCTGAAATTTTTTGCAAGCTCTCCTCTGACCTGCTCGTTTATCTCGGATGGCATCGCAGCCCTCATGTCAAAAGAGTATTCGAATATCATCAACTCTTTACTCAATATTTTCTCTGCCTCCTCCGAAGAAGCAAAATATTCCTTCTCCTTATTCTTCATTACATTGTATGCTGCATAGGTTATAAGATCACCGATTCCACCATTGAAGAATTTGCTTTCCATGATCGCCTTTCGTCCCTTCTCGATGCTTTTGCATACAACCGGGGCCGTTTCCTTTGGATATATAACAAGGCTGTTTGCAACATAAAACCTCGGATGACCGAGCGTGGTTTCGAATGGAATTACCGACCTCGCCCAGAGGGATTGAACGTGAACAAACTCTGGTTTGTTCGACATGCTCAACGCATTGGCTGCATCTTTGCTGAGTTCTATTTTACTATTCGGATAAAAGAGGATTATATCCACATCGCTAATTGCATCATCATCTTTTCCGTATATAGTTCTTCCGAAGAAGATCAGAGAGAGGCCCTTCTTGGCTTCTTTCAGTAGGGGCGATATCCAACTCAAGAATCTTCCAGGTACTTCCTCAAGCTGTTGGCACTTTTTAAGCACCTTTGCTATTATATCGGCCGGTTTGCCCTCAGGTGGGTTGAAGAAGTTTATCGGAGGATACACTAGGCAATTTCTGAGCAATTTTTTTCTAGTCTGTTCACGCTTCTCATCTTCTTTCCCAGTAGAACTGTCTTCGGCCATGTTATATTTTATGGTTCATAGTATTTTAAAATATGGCGGTTACTTTGTGTAAAGTTATGGTTTTAAATATTTTTGTATAAATAATAAGAATACATAACAAATGAGGGTGGGATAATATGGATGAATTTCTAATTAGTGGACCAAAAAAGCTTGAGATGGGAAAGGTCTGCCTACGCGATGGATTTGGTGTCGAATATCCACTTGACAAAGATGCAAGGTATGTTTATTACAGCAAGGCTGGTGGGTTTATATCACCGGAGCGTTTTGTCGATACGCCATTATCGAATCCTCCTCACTATGGCGCTGGCGGATTTGAAGGCGTACGGCTATACTATACGCAGTTTGGAGCTGTTTTCCCTGAATTGGAGAGCAACATCATACGACTTATGTTCTCCACCCTTGCCTTTGATGATATCATCCAAAAGGAAATCGTTGAGGCACTAAAGAACGAGGATGTTATCAGTATTAGAATGAAAAGATTAACTGCCAAAGAACTTTTTGAAAAGGGACATGAATGTTATATAAATGAAAAGGAGCCTGAAGTGTACCCCATAGAGCTTACGAGAAAGGACGGAAGTACTGAACAAAAAATAATAAGGTTAAGGATGAGGGCTGTTTTTGAAAATGAGATAAAAGATTTGGGAATGAAAGAAATAGAAACAATAATGAAAACCCTTGCCTATGCGAACAAGCTCGTTTCAAAGGATTATTTCCCAAACGCACTCGAGATGGTAATGTCAGGATATTACAGACCATTCTTCTGGGTTTCGAGCGAAGGCGGGCTTAAGGTACCGACTGAGGGAAAGCCTTTCTATTTTGCGATAGCCACATTGCCATGGGGCACCTATCTAGATGAAAAGCACTACGAAGTGGGCCTTGATGTTGTATATGCACCATATCCAAGGATTGATAGGGACATGCCAACTGATAAGAAAATCGCTGGCAACTATGTAAACTCTGCTTTGAACATAAACCTTGCAAAACGATTTGGCTATGGCGAGATTCTTGCGCTCAAAAATGGAAAGGTAGTAGAGGGCTCGGCTGAAAATATCTATGTTTTCGAAGAAAAGGAAGATGGGAGGTACAGAGTATTTATTCCCCCTGTTAAAGACGGTCCTCTTCCAGGCACAACGCGAGATCGGGTAATACGAGTGCTCGAGAGTATGAAAAATGTTGAGATAGTATACGAATCTCCATCGAAAGAAAACGTTGAAAAGGCATGTGCAGTGCTATTTTCTGGTACTGGAGCACAACTTATACATGCTAGGTCTGTAACTGAGGAGAAACACCTTCAAGAGATAGCTGAGGCATCGAGGCTTGCATCAGAAGACGAGGAGAAGAGAGAGGTGCTTATTGTTAAAAAGGACGATGATAAAAGGACCGTACCCATAAACAATGGGAAAAAGCATGAGATTGTATCAGAGGTACAACGAAGATACGAGGCGCTTGTTTTGCAACCAGAAAATGTAAGACCAGCTTATGATATAGATATCGACATACTAGCGAAAATCCTGAAGCTCGACGTATCAGATTTCACAACTAAGGAAGAAAGGGATGCTTACAGGGCAGGATACCTTCACGATTATAAGAATTACCTTAAGGATGTTGCAAAGAAGACAGCCATGACTGCAAAGGTAATCGAAAAGGGATTTAAGAAAGCACGCCTCCTGGCCTAATTATGGAAGACGCACGATCTAAAGATACTTGCAGAAGAAGTTGGTGCACCATCTAGAATCATTGAGTTTGCGACTGAGCTTACTCCTGCTTATCTGATTGCACGATACCCAGAGTTCGATGAAGATTACGAGAAGGCAGAAATAAAACACTTAATGAATTGCGCGAAAGAGGTGATCGGTTGGGTAGAAAAAAACCTCCAACAATAGATGAGATAAGAGACTTTAAGAGAAGAATGGAAAAAAAGTACAAGATAAAAAAATTGGTGATGTTTGGTTCAGTTGCTAGAGGGGATTACACAGAAAACAGCGATGTCGACCTTATCATAGTTAGTGATATTTTTGAAGGTAAAAGCAGATTAAAAAGGCCGCTTCCATTTTATAAGGAATGGAACTTGAAGTTTCCAGTAGATTTTATTTGCTACAGGTAGATGAGTTCAATAAACTGAAAAAAAAGATCTCATTAGTAAGCACTGCTCTAAAA
>CAYSXZ010000024.1:0-21455 GCA_964435235.1 Microcaldota archaeon | reverse complement strand
ATCAAATATACATATTGGGAGAGCGGTGTTTGGTTGTATTCCTCTTCGGAAAATACATTGACAGACAATACTGTGAATGATAACGAAGAAATAGGTATTTACTTATACTCATCATCAAATAACAGCTTTGTCAGAAATATGGTCTACAACAGTACAGACGGAATACTTATCTCTGGTGATTCATACAATAATAACTTCACAAACAACACGGTACATAAGAATTCGTTTGGCCTCACACTTAGCGAGAACCATAATAACACAATTATTAGAGGAGATCACTACTACAACAATGCGCTGGACCTAAATGTAAGCACAACCTTAGAAGGTGCTCAGCTCACCATTGTTAACGCTGTGTTCGATAGACCGCAGGGAGACAGAGCACCGAGGAATTATTCGGAAATCTCGCTTACTGATACGGTCTCAACTTCTGAGCAGTATGGTCTTAGTTGGTCGAATCAACCACCTGGAGCACTGCCAGCCAATTATTCGACAGTTTTCGGGAAGCATTTAAGAATAGAGAACTATAGCAATGTAAATATATCAAGCATTGTGTTCCATTGGACAGTTGCAGAGGGAAGCGGATACTCTCAGTCATATTTTGTATTATGGAAAAATAACGGAACAGATTGGGTTTCTGCTGTACCTTCTCAAACACTTAATACTGGAGCAAGAACGATAACAGTGAATAACTTAGATAACTTCAGTATATTTGGAATTTTGCAGCTGCAGGCACCAACCGGTGGAGGTGGTGGAGGTGGCGGAGGTGGTTGTAGCAAAAACGTTGTAATAACCGTGACTACAAATTGCTCAACAAATGAGCTCGTAATAAACGTTTCAACAACGTACGGTGAACCAGTGAAAAATAAAGAAGTACAGTTATTGGGAAGAGACATAAACGTACGCTTAACAACGAATGAAAGAGGGATAGCTACGTATACGTTGCCATCTTCATTCGAATCTGTGAACTACACCATAAGATTCCCAACGCAAGGACAGTATTGCATGCAAGAAGAAGAGTTTACATTCCAGTCCTGCTATCCACTGTGTGATTCAAACGATAAATGTCCAGAGAACGAATATTGCGATAATGGTATATGCAAACCAGTAGAATGCGACTGTGGGGAGATAATAGACCATTCGTGCATCCGCTATGAATGTTGTAGCGATTCTGATTGCAACGAAACTAGCAGATGTGTTAATCATAGATGCATCCCAATAGAAATAAACTACACTTTAGAAATAGAAACGGAAAACGTTACTGTTGGCGAGAATTTCACATTAACTGTTTTTGAAAATGAGTTATTAGCAGAAGGAGTAGAAATCGGAGCAGTTTATCCAAATGGGTCAGAGTACGTTTTTGTCTCTGATGAAAATGGAAGAATAATTATTACTGCTGAAAATGAAGGGCGGTATCTGTTTTATGTAAAAAAAGCACCTTTTGCTAGAATCTCTGCGTATGCGCACGCTTTAGAAGTTCCAATTCCACAAATCCCGACCCAACCAGAAAAGCCCTTGCCGGAGCAACCATCAGCTCCAGGACCGAAATGTTGCTTGTTTGGAATATGCTACGAGCTGTTTGGGATATGTTGGTACTGGTGGCTGTTGATATTAATTTTGATAGGCGTCATGCTAGTATATTATTTATACAGGCGATACTTCAGCGGACGAAGAATAGAAAGGAAAAAATAAACTTAAAAGAAATTACTCTTTGCACTTCCCAGAGATTGTGAATTGGGCCCATTTTGCACCAAATGTGTATCCTGCAGTTACCTCATCAGCACGTATTCTGTAGCCCTCGAAGTAAACATAGTCCCATTTTGGTATTTTAAGTCTTGTATAGATGAATGTCGCATTCCTATCCAAAATAGAAACAACTGCTGCCGGCCTCCCTTCTGTTATATCTATGTCATCAAGTCGCATATTATATTCACCGAAGCTCAGTGATTCTCCCATGTTCAGTATTCCGCTCGCTACTTCGCACATGTTATCGCATTTTACTTTTATAGAGACATCTGCCCACGGATTGGTTTCGGACACATGTACAGTATTCACTGTCACTATATAAGTTGCGCCCTCGATAGTCACTTCTGTTATATTTCCTTCAGAATATTTATTTCTTTTCAAAACATTGCCGCATTCATCCACAGCTTCAATTATTGCTGCTGCTTCCTCGCCTTGTGATTCCGTGCCAAATAATTCAAAAATAATACCACCTACTTCAAGTGACTTCTCACGACTTATAACTCCTTCTGCAACCGGCTCGCTTGGATCGCATGTTGGAGGAGATAAGTCTGGAACGCATTCGACTTCCTCTTCCATTGCGTCTTCTCCAACGACATCAGATACTTCTTCAGGAATATCCGTTTCCATCTCAGCATCTTCTTGAACTTCAGCAGCATCTTCCTCGTGAACGGCATCTTGTTGTGTTTGTGCATCAGGACAATTATAGTAGTAGTTATAAATTTCGTCCCCGCAGCCGCTTGCACTGCTGAGTGCAAATCCTGTTGACAGAACGAGCGCCTTTACAAGTCCGAGCTTCTTTTTCTTTTCCTCAATCTTTGTTTTTTTATCGTCGCCTTCTTTTTCTGTTTTTTCTAAAGGTTTTTCTTCTAAAAGCCCTTGCTTATACTTTTCCCCTATTATCTTAAGAGAGTTTTTCTCTTTTACACCTTCCTTTCCCACCCAATCCTTTCTTAAATCTTCTGCATTCTTTTTTAATTTCATTATTCCCACCCCATCATTATTTTTTGAATGTGTTAGTAGAAGCATACAAATAGAAAATTAAAAAATGTAATCTTGTGTTATTTTGATGTTGTTCCGCAATCACTCTTTGGATCAATTACTCCATCTTCAATCAATTTCTTCCTCGCTTCTGACACCTCTTTCCCAAGGAAAAACTGATTAATACATGTAGAAATCGGAATGCTCGTTTCTTTCCATTTCTTTCCTATTCTATACTTAATAAAAACAATGTGCTCCCCTCCTAAAGGAATAAATTTTTTTCTGGCTGTCAATTGGTTCTCGGTAGCCTCGCCATTAACTGCAGCTTGGGCAACGTTTCCTCTTACGATTATTTCATCAGCTGCAAAAAGTTTCTTAGGAAGCCTCTTATAATTTCTTTTCAGGAAATCAAGAAAAACATCCTTTTTCTTTATTTTAAAATTCATCACGCCCCAAACAACGTCTCCATTGCTATTTGTAAATTCTGCATCTCCTTTCTCTACAGAAAAAAGTTCGTTCTGCTGGTGTTTGTTGTGTATGCTTTGAACTCCGCACAGATCGCAATACACAATCTCTGTTGCTTTGGTGTTACAAAGTCCTTCGTTCAGTACCGACCCACAGCCTGAGAACTTAAGTGCAAGGGCTATAGTGATGACCCCCAACGGCTTCTCGGCATAAAGTTTTATTTTATTAAATTTCATGAACTAATAATTCGGTGCATAGGTTTATAAAACATTTGTTGTTAAAGGCGTCTTTACGCGTTTTATACAATAAGAAATCCATAGATCGACCTTTAGTTCATTGCACATGATCCTTCTTCTTCCTCAGCGCATGATTCTGATAACGACGAGAGGAAACGTTCATTCCCGCTCTCCTTGGCAAGCGACAATGCCTCTGAGCGTAAATCTTCCGCAATTTTTATGTATTCGCTGCTGTAGGATTTTCCAAGTTTTGCGCATAATTTTGCGAGCTCTAAAAGAAGCTCAGCCCTTGTTGTTTTATTTTCCAATTTATTTATTTCACTACGAATATTTGATATGTAATTTGATATCTTAGAGGAGTCGCTTCTTGATGGCGGCATGCCGTTTAGGACATCATCGATGCACCCATCATAAAAATCATCAAATCCACCTATTAATTCCACAACATCGCATACCATCGCTCTAGGTTTTTGCGCTTCTTCGTCGTTTGGTATATATTTTTTCTTCATTAAAGTTTCTATCGAAGATATTAATTGTTTATCTCCTATGCTTTTGGCTAGCCTTAATGCTTCTTTGTAAATACTGTCGCCCTCTTGAATCACCGAGTTCTCTTTTTGTTCGTTTCCAACTACTACATGTGCATAAGCAAACTCTGCGAGAAGTTCTGCCTTTATGGAAGGATTCTTGATTATGTTATTTTCTATTAGAATTGCATATTCTCTATCGCTTAAGTTTCGCAAGCTCTCGTATAGGCTATTTAGTTTATCAGGTACCACATAGATAGGTTCTGTTAGCAACTCGAGTTTTCCTTCCGCCCTTAATAACCCAAGCAACGTGAATTTTTCCTCTTGGTTACGTGCCATCCCTTCGGGAAGCAGTTTCAACCTAGCCATCTCACATTTTGATGGTTTAGACGCCGTTTTACCACACCTTTCTTTCTCGACTCCTACTTTCTTCTTCAAGCAATCACCTGCGCAAGACCCATAGCGATGACTCTTAGCAGTTTTTCGAGATAAAGTTTTATTTTATTAAATTTCATGTAATAACATATGGTTAGAAATGTTTTTATTAATTTTGCCACCAAAAAAGCAATATGAGAGTAATATTATTGTTTTCTATGCTGATTTTGCTGTTTGGTTTAGGCTGTATTACCGTGACGCCATCCGAATCTCGAGAAGAAGTAATAAAATGCAATGATAGCGAGAAAGGCGTTAACATATACAATTACGGTTATGTCACATATAATCGCCTTACATACGTTGATTCCTGTCAAGGAACGTCTCGATTGACGGAATATTACTGCGATAAGGACGAACTAAAGAGTGCGGTGTACGATTGTCCAACTGGTTATGTTTGTAGAGAAGGAGCCTGCGTTGTTGTTCCATGCGAGGATTCGGATAATGGAAATAATCTCTCTCAGAAAGGAACGACAACAAAAGGAAACATATCCTACACAGATTACTGCATCGACAAGAATGTTGTTGAATATTATTGCGCAAATAATGAGATAAATTCCGTAGTGGTTCCATGTCCCTCAGGTACTGTCTGCAGGGATGGCATCTGCGTCGTTTCTCCGTGTGAAGATACCGAAAGCGGAAGGGACGTATCGATCGCAGGGACTGTTACGAAGGATAATAAGTCCTATACCGATTACTGCTTTGATATTAATACCGTGTTTGAATATTACTGCAAGAATGATACAGAGTTGGCTTCTACAACAATTCCATGTGCTTCTGGCTATACTTGCAATGGAGGGGTCTGCGTTGCCCTTTCATGTAGTGACACTGATGCTGGTCAGGATAGATATACACGCGGAACAGTGAGAAAAGGAACTGTATCATATAATGATTACTGTGTGAATGCACGTCAAGTTTATGAGTACTATTGTAGCGATAATTCGGTATATTGGAGTTATCTTGACTGTCCGTCTAACTATATGTGCAGAGACGGAAGATGCATATATACAGGTCCAGAATGCCAAGATTCTGATGATGGAAGAGACAGATATACAAAAGGAACGACGACAAAAGATGGATTAACATATACTGATTATTGTGCAGATAGCAGTACAGTCGGGGAGTATTACTGTAGTGACGACGAGATTTTCCACGATCGTCTTACATGCCCATCAGGCTATACATGCAGCGATGGAAGATGCGTCTCAGTGACCACATGTTCTGATTCAGATGGCGGGGATATATATACATATGGTCATGTTACGCGTGATTCCTCTACTTATTACGATTATTGCAGCGGAACGCGAGTGGTGGAGTATTGGTGCGACGGCAGCGATGTTAAGTCTACCACATATGATTGTCCAACTGGTTATAGTTGTTCTGGTGGAAAATGCGTCGCAAGCTGCTCTGATACAGATGGCGGAGAGAATCCAGGCACCTACGGTTCGGTATGGGTCGGTGATACTGCTTACAACGATCGCTGCTCTGATTCTGACCATGTGGTGGAATACTACTGCTCCGGTAACATTGCTACATCTCACACGTGGGAGTGCGGTTTTGGTTACGTCTGTTCGAGTGGAGCATGTGTCGAAGGGTGCGAAGACACTGATCTCGGAAACTACCCAGGAATTAAAGGAAGTGTTGGAAAGGGAGGACGTAGTTATAAAGATCACTGCGTTGGTGGTAACTCGACTTTAATAGAATATTATTGTACAGGATACGATGTAAATAATGAAAGCATAAATTGTCTCGGCACCTGCCACGATGGTTGGTGCGACAGCTGGGTAAGATAAACTGAGTAGCATTATGATGAAACGCAAATTTGTATCAAAGGTCTTAAACCTCATGCTTAGAGAAGCGAAAGATAGAGGTGCAGAGGTATTTTCTGTCGGAGAGCTTGTACACGGCAATCCTTATCGCTCGCTGATTTTTTCTATACTCTCAGCAAGAACAAAGGACGCTACAACTATTGCGATATGTAAAAAACTCTTCAAAAAATACCCAACCGTTCATAGACTTGCGAAGGCAGATGTAAAAGAAGTTGAGAAGATAATCTACGGAGTTGGATTCTACAGGCAGAAAGCAAGGTATATTGTTAACGCAGCGAGAATGATTGTTGAAGAATTTGATGGAAAGGTGCCGAGCGATTACGACAGCTTGATGAAAATTCCTGGTGTGGGTAGGAAGGTAGCAAACGTTGTTCTCCTTCATGTTTTTGGTAAGAATAGGATACCGGTAGACACACATGTTCATCGCATAAGCAATCGACTTGGTTGGGTGAAAACAAAAAAGCCTGAGCAGACAGAAGAGGCGCTGATGAAGCTCGTGTCGCCTAGCCTTTGGCATAAGGTAAACCGCGCAATGGTCGCTTATGGTCAGACTGTTTGCTTGCCAAGAAATCCAAAATGCAAAGAATGTAAAATAAGAGGTATCTGCGCTTATTATCAATATTAATGCAGGGATCTACTCATTTGAATTCTCTCTATCTTTACTACCTGCCCATGCTTTTTGGATGCTATCTCCTTTCCATCGAAAAGAGCTCTCCCCATACCGATGAATTCTCTCCCTTCCGAATAAAGCGCAACAATCTCGCCCTTTGTTATCCCTTTATCTACCTCCTTCACTCCGGGTGCCATCAGTTGAGCACCCGAAAGAAGTGTTGGAACAGCGCTGTCCTTTACAAAAATTTTTTTAGCGTCAATATAATATTCAGGTTTTTTTAGCATCCTTAACAATTCTTTATCGTTCCTCTCTTCCTTCCAACTCCACACAGCATCTATAAGGTCTTGCACTGTCACAGCTTCGCTTTCATTTATCCTTCCTACTGCGATCCTGCGAAGTTCCTCCATCCGAGCGCCTCCGCATCTCTTTCCGATATCCTCGCAAAGCGTCCGAATGTATGTTCCAGCATCGACCTTTGTTTCAAACAAAACAAGCCTTCCTTTCCTCTCAAGAAATTTTATGTAATGGATATGCCGTTTGCGCGGAACTTTTTTAACAGCGCTCATCTTTGGCGGTGTTTGTTTTATCTCGCCAGTAAATTCTTCGAATAGTTTCTTTATCTCGTCATCCGTTATTTTCTCATTCTTAAATTTGATTATCCCGATGTATGTTTTATTTTTTCCAGCAATATATTCGAGTAGCTTAGTCGCCCTTCCTAATGCAATCGGCAATACTCCACTTACCTCTGGATCCAGCGTTCCTGCATGTCCAGCGCGTTTTGCACCTGTTATTTTTTTAACAAAGGAAGTTATTTCATGACTCGTCTGGCCAGGTGGTTTGTTTATTATTACAATACTGTTGTCAAGCAATTCATCTATGTTTTTCACTTCTACCACTGCCCATCTTTTTTTCGATTACTTTCATAGCCATCTCAAGAAGTTCTTTTGGGGTGCTATGTTCGCCATCTAGAATAGCATCAAAGATCTTCTCATCATTTATATCTATCCCATATATCGCTTTATAACGTTCTATATTATTGTGGTCTCGCTCTCTGACATGTTTCAAGGCCTCATCAAAACTTATGCCATCTCTTTTGGCAACTCTTTCAGCCCTTGTTCTATCAGATACAGCTAGCTTTATCCTTACATCAGCGTTTACCATCCATGGACCAAGCCATGTCGTCACGACGCAATTTCCACCCGCAGTTTCTTTCTTGAGAAGCTCATCAAATTTTTTATCTATATTGTGGTCCCTTTCAGCCATTTTCTGCAATTCCATAAGTGAGATGCCCCGCTGTTTCGCGAGATCTTTGAAAGTGGGGCAGACAAGCTTATATCCTAGTCTTTCTGCAATGAGTTTGCCAAGCGTGTTTTTTCCAGAACCAGTGTATCCCCACACTGCGATTATCATAAAATCACCTATTTCTTAATTCTTCCTAGAATGAATGAAAGGATGATGCTAAATATAAAAGACATTAATATGAACCACCAATAAGGTTGGTAAATGCGCTGAACGTTGAATAATGGCAACCTGAATGGAAGGTCTACATAGAACCACGTACCATTATCGAGCACTGCGTTTACACTTGTAACATCTGGAGGTGCTGTAGCATAAAGCTTTACCGTCTCTCCAGGCATATAGGTCTTCTTATCAGTACTAATACCCATAGATAAACCTGTTCCGATTTCAATATATTTGTCATCGTCTTCTCTAATATAGTAAAAATACGTTTGATTCGAAGCTATCTTGTTTTGACCGCTAAATGCTACAGCGGTATAAGTCCATTTTCCAGGATTCCCATCCTTTATTTCATAGCAACCAGAAAAGATGCCGTCTCGTGAGACCTCGTCGCAACTATTTCCGTCATCTGTTAATATCACAACAATGTCATCAGATACTAATGGGTTAAGATGATTTACTATGTACATAAACCCAGCGAAAAAGACAAGGATTACGATCATCGGTTTAAGTTGCATGAGCATCATTCTATTTATTCTTGGCAGTAGTTCTAATTGCTTCTGCATTATTCTATCCATCTCTTTCTTGTCATTGCGCGCTGCGGCTTTCTTATATTCCTCGTTTAATGCCTTTGATTCCTTCTGTACAGCCTCTACCTCGTTTTTATCGATCATTTTTTGCTGGATATATCGAGTAAGACAAGAATAAGCCAGTGCTATAACTGCGACTAACAACACATATGTTTGAAGGTCCATGGAAATTCTTTGATAGGAAATATTAAAATTGTTGACATCTAGATATCTTTAATGGAAAAGGAGAAATATGGCATCATAGATGCGGATACTCGACTTAGGTTGTACCTTCTCCTTCTTAATCGCTACAGAGAAGTTATAAGGGAGAAGGAGACGAAATCTGTATCTGAGATAAGGCAGCTTGTCTCCCCATATAATAACGAATTCTTGCAAGAGTTAAAAAAGAAACTACTAGCGGATATGCCTAATTACAGTTACGAGAAAAACTTTTATGCAGCAGTTGTCAAAGCACTCCGTTACATGGCGCAGATAAGAATCTGTGAATTTACAATTCCTTTTTGGATGGCTTTTGCTGAAATAGATGAATTAAAGATAACAGATGCACGCAACATGGCAATTTTCTTTGCTGCTCTTCTACGTTCATTTGGTTCAGAAAATGTAAAGGTTGTAATAACAAAAAGTGGAAAATCTTATGCAAGATTCGAATGGGGCGGAGATAGCTATCTATTCGTACCCTCAACCGGTTCTCTGCTTAAGAACGAAGACATATCGAAGCTCTTCGAAACAGACCCGCCGTTATACTCATTTAGTGATTTATCGTATGAAAGCTACGAGGAGTAAAAGAATACTCAGAACTCTACAATACTCATATTTCGCATAGCCTTATTTACAATGTCTTCTATCTGTATGTTTTTTTCAATTATTCTTGCTGTTTCAAGTTTTACTCTTGTTGAAGGGTGCTTCTCCGCAACAAGAGAGCAACAATCCTTATATTTTTCTATCGAGATTTTATATGTCCCTACTTTCTCTGCAAGGTTAATTATCTCTTTTTTATCATAACCAATAAGTGGTCGATAAATTGGATAATCAGCAGCCTTGCTAGTAGTATATAAATTCTCTATGGTCTGCGATGCAACCTGTCCTATACTATCTCCCATCACGAATCCGAGATAACCGTTCTTTTCTGCGAGTATATTCGCAATATGTAGAATAAATCTTCTAAAAACAACCAGCTCGTTCCTTGGATTTATTTCGAATGATTTTTCATAGAAGGCTCCATACGGAACTAGAAATAATTTTATCTTTTGAGGGTGGTATTCTTTTAGTTTTTTAACAAGACGGATTATCTTAGACTCCATCACCTTTTCATTTGTTGGAAATGCATGAAGATGAAGAAAATCAACGGTGCAACCCCTTTTCATCATCAACCATGACGCAACAGGGGAGTCTATTCCTCCAGAAAGAAGGGAAAGCACCCTTCCACTGCTTCCAACTGGCAGACCACCAAGACCACGTTTTTTATCGATAGAAATAATAGCAGAGCCCTTTAATATTTCTATGTAGATTATCTTTTGCGGATTCTTTATATCTATCTTAAATCCAGCTTTCTCCAGTGCTAATCCAACCTTTTGATTTATCTCCGGAGACGTCAGCGGATATGTTTTGTCTGATCTTTTCGTTTCGAGTTTTATTATACTCTCTTTCAAATCTTTGCATCTTTTTATTATCACCTTAGATAACTCCTCTAGTGAATTGCCAGTATAGAAAGATTCGGAAAACCACTCTATTCCAAATGTTTTTTCTAAGGCCTTTGCAATCGCTTCGCTGTCTTTCTTTTCTGGATAAAGAAGAAGTCTTCCCTGAATGCTCTTTATCTTTTTGCTACCAGTTGTGCTTTTTATATTATCAATAAGCTTCTGCACGAATATTCTTCTGTTCTTTCCCTTTAGCGCTATCTCTCCGAAGTGGATATTGAATATCTGTTCCACGGACAAAAAATCACTTTAATCGCATACTTCTCGTTGGACTATTCTAACCTTCGAAACGTTTTTGCAGTCTACTCGTGTCTTTTCTACTTGTACACAATCTCGAACTATTGCAGGATAAAGCACAGTAAGCGTACATGAGGCAATAGTTGGCAATTCTCCCATGTTGTACATCTGTTCAAAGTCAAATGTATGAGTGCCACCAGGTGGTATTTCGGCCGTTTGCGGATTCTTTACAAAAGATGCCGACATATAGCCAAAGTTTGCACCAACAACCCACGTTCCACTATGTTTTTCGTCTTTGTTTGTTATATTCATTTGGCATCTTGTCATCGCACTCGTACAGGAATAGAAGCATTCGGAAATTGGTTTTCCAGTGCATGTCCCTGAAGTACATAAATCTATTTTTGTTACTGGGCTAACTGTATATTCAAGCTCCTTCAGTATACATTCTTCTTCTACATAAGTTACGTTGATGCACTCTTCTTCGATATACGGTTCTTCGGTAGGAAGTGTTCTACATTCTTTTATAGGCGGGGTAATGGTAGTAGGGGGCTTCTCCTCAGTCGGCGGTGCGGTTGTTTGTATGCACCCGGCAATAAAAATCAACAACAACATACCAAAAATATAATATCTGTTCATGGGTTGTCACCGCATGTAGTTCAAAGATGAGATTTATAAATTATTTGCTTGGTTTAACCATAATGTCCTCCTTTAAATCCCATCGCTAAAATGTTTCTAAGTTCCTTGGCAAATTTTTTCTTCTTAGAATCTGCCATCGCCACTCTTGGTAATTTTTCTTCCCATTTTTCCAGCGCCTGTAATAGTCTTCCAAATGTTTTTTCGTTGTCTGTATTTTTTGCGTACTGTATTAGCGCGTTGAGTGCGTATGGAGACCTTGATTCTCCAAGCGCTGTTATAACTGCGTTTCTGAGGAGTATGCTTCCTTCGTTCTCCCAAGTACAAAGCCGAGCGTAGTGATATGTTAATAGTTTGGCTGCGTCATTACCGTTAAATCTTCCGAGTAGGATTATCAGCTCCATGATACCTTCTATCGATGTATTGTAGTTGAACATCTTCTTGTATACCTCTATCCTTGCCTGTGCTGGTTCTGCGGTTGGATTTTTCGTTCTCATATACTCAAAGGTATGTACTGTTCTGAATTCTAAAAATTCAGCTATTGCTTCATGAAGCATGAAAAGGACGATCTGCCTTACTGTTTCGTTGCTTTCGTTGTACACCTTCTGAATGTATATAACGGCTTCATCCTTTGTTCGTTCGTCAACCGCAACAGGATAAAATTTAATAGAGAAGATGCTTTTATCCAGTTCTTTCACTACTTCATCTATGCTTTTGCTATCCTCCGGAATTTTCTCCGCCTTTTTTTCTTCATCTTTTTCTTCTGCCATATTTATCATCTTGAATAATCATGTTATGGGACTACTGAGATTTGAGTCTTGGGTCCTGGGTCTTGAGTATTGAAGGTCTTGGGTCCTATTTCTTCTATTTTCATATCTACTTACCTTCTTTTGTTTTATATTATTTTCGATGGACTGTTTAAAATTTATTAGCATCCTTCTGATTTGTATAATCCTCTCTCTAAATACCTTTGCTTCATCACTAGAAAATACTCCAGTTCCTTCAAAATACTCAAGTCTTGCTTCGGCTTCATTAAAGAGCGCTCTTAAGCTGTTGCTTTAATCTATAATCTGCTTTCTTCTTCTTGAGGTTATTTCCTACATCTATAGCTAACTGAAGTGCCTTTTGGTAAACGACCAATTTCTTAGGGTTTTGAACCATGTCTCCCACAAGTAAGATATTTCAAGTCTTAAAAGTTTAACTGGCAGTTGTGATGTTAAACAATAAGAAGATAATAAAGTCTTCCTCCAAGACCTCCAGGACCATTCAAGACCCTTCCAAGACCACCTTCAAGACCTTCACAAATGGGGCCACTGAGATTTGAACTCAGATCACCGGCTCCCGAAGCCGGCAGTCTTTCTGGTTGTGCCTATCGCACAAAAACCAGGTTAGCCCATGGCCCCGAACGAAGTGAGGGGACAGCAGTGAACGAATCGTCGTTCACTCCAATGGCCCCTGCGTAATCTAAACGGGCCATAGGTTTTTTAAGTACTTACATCGCTAAATCAAGCTTGTTATGTACAAACAAGCAATTCTCATCCGTACCGACCTTGAAATGGGAAAAGGAAAAATAGCCGCTCAATCCAGCCATGCATCGCTCACTGCATACAACCTAGTTAGAAAGAGATACCCAGAAATCGCTGAAAGATGGGAAAATGAAGGTCAAAAGAAAATCATATTGAAAGTTAAGAATGAAGCGGAGCTGATGGAATATTTTCAGAGGGCTAAAGAAGCGGGCATCCCCTGCGAGCTCATTCGTGACATGGGCCTGACGCAGATTCCATCTGGTACAGTGACTTGCTTTGGTGCGGGACCGTGGGATGAAAGGGAAATAGATAAGATTTTTGGAAAATTAAAACTACTCTAACTTGAATGGTGAATTTATGTACGATGTTGCTATAATCGGTGGTGGACCGGCTGGTTTATCCGCAGCAATGTACGCAGGCAGGCTAAAACTGAAAACAGTAATTCTTACAAAGGAACGCGGAGGTACGATAGTAAATGCAACAGAGGTTATGAATTGGCCTGGAATAAAGAAAATAGAAGGAGCGCTTCTTGCAAAACAACTCGAGGAGCATGCGCTTGATTATTCTAATGTTGAAATAAAAGACGTGATTGTTACGGGAATCAAAAAGAAAAACAACGATTTTGTTGTGATTACTCAAAATGGAGAATACGAAGCGAGATCGATAATCCTAGCAGCTGGTACGGAAGTACGAAAGCTTGGCATTCCTGGAGAAGAAAAGTATGCTGGGAATGGTGTGCACTATTGTGCTCTGTGCGACGGTTTTTTTTATAAAGACAAAACTGTTGCGGTGATTGGAGGAAGCGATTCTGCAGCAAAAGAAGCGCTTCTGCTTACACGCTGGGCAAAGAAGGTTTACATAATCTATCGAGGAGAAAAACTAAGAGCAGAACCGATAAACTTAGATAAAATTAAAAGCTCGGATAAAATCGAGGTCATAAACAATACTAACGTTGTTGAAATAAAAGGAAAAGAAACGCTTGAATATCTAGTACTGGATAAACCATATAAGGGAAACAAAGAACTCCAGATCGACGGTGTTTTTGTAGAAATAGGGCGAGTTCCGGCTACCGTGCTGGTTAAAGATACTGGTGTTGAACTCAATGAAAAAGGAGAAGTTATTACGGATAAAGAAGGAAGAACAAATGCTCAAGGCATCTTTGCTGCTGGGGATATAACCAATTCTAAATTCAAGCAAGCAATAACAGCAGCCGCAGAAGGAGTCATTGCCGCCTACAGTGCGTACGTGTATTTACAGAGCATAAGAGAATAGGTATTTATCTTAGAGTCATATACTTCGCAATTTTTAGTTCTTTTATGTTTTTGCTTCCTGTCAGAAAGGCAGCTATCCTAAGCTGGTCTTTCCATGTTTGTAGTTCTTTATCTAATCGCTTTTTCATAAAAGCAACTAAAAATGGCTGAGCAGCACCGACCATATCTGCGCCGAGAGCTATTGCTTTTGCAACATCTATACCATTTCTAACCCCTCCACTCGCTATCAACGGAAGAATCCCCCGGCACATCAACAAGCAATCAACAGTAGGTATTCCCCATTCTTCAAATCCAGGTATGGCATTTTTTGTGCGTAGATATTCTATTCTGCTCCATGAAGTTCCACCAGAACCGGAAACGTCTATCCATGCAACACCTGCGCCCTTAAGTTTTTCTGCAACATCTCTACTTATGCCCGCTCCTGTTTCTTTTACGATCACTGGAATACTTATATTCTCGCATACTCTTTCTATTGCTTTTAAAACACCGCTATAGTCCTTGTCGCCTTCTGGTTGTATCACTTCTTGAAGTGGATTTAGATGAATAGCAAGCCCATTTGCATCAACTGCGGAGATAATTCTCTCTACATCCTCTAAACGATATTTTTTAAGTTGAGCTGCACCGATATTCGCAATTATGGGAATAGAAGGTGCGTACGCCCTTACCTTAAATGTATCAGAAAGAGAAGGGTTTTCTATCATTGCTCTCTGAGAGCCAAGACCAAACGCTATGTTAAATCTTTCTGCGGCCTCAGCGAATGCCTTATTTATTTTTTTTGCATTCTGATACCCGCCCGTCATCGCACTTATCATAAATGGATGACTTATTTTTTTCCCAAGAAATTGCGTAGAGAGATCTACATCATCAAGGCTAATCTCAGGCAATGCGCTGTGGAGAAGAAGTATTCTTTCAAAGCCAGGGCTTATAGTATATTGGCTTGCAGCTTTAAGGGAGAGCTCTATGTGTTCTTTTTTTCTTACTGATATCTCTTTCAAATTATTCACCTAACCTTACCTCGCCAGCGGGTATTTTTCCATGTAAAGTTGTGTCTGAAGTATAAGCATAAATGGTAAGAGGATGATCGAATTTAGCAATAGAACTAAATAACCCCAGAATGGTGACGAGAGAAGAAGAGAAGAAAGTAGCATAGAACCTAATAAAGCAATTGTAAGGGTAATCATCCATAATAGAACCAACATCGGTTTTCTTAGCGCAAATCTTATCGAATAAACTATTGCGTTCGGAGCGTCTGCATTATCTATCACTACTGCTGGAATACTGAAAGATATAAAGAAAAAGAAAACCAGCATAACAATAGGATACACCCATGTTTTCAACGGATTATCATAGAGGATGAGTTGAACGATGCATTCGAATAAAAGCGCCAGGGTAAGTATGTAGAATATTCTAATCGCATGCGTTCTCATCGCAAGTAGCATCTCATTTGTAGTTTCATTAAGCGTCCTTTTAGAGCGCACGAGAATGTTTATATTCACTATGGTATCCGAGATCATGAACATTATTATAGCGTAGCCTATGATTGTAAGTAGAATGTCGAATAAAGAAAGCTCTGGTATGCTGCCGGTCCTAAGAAAGAGCCCACCAGCCGCGATGTATGTTGGTGCTGCCGCAAACCATGCTATCAATACAGCGATTAAGAATGGTACTGAGAAAAGCGCAATTATAGCAACCTTTTGAAGATAAAAATCCAAAGCGTATCCAAATACCCTTCCGAATTCACTGCTCATAAATACACTACGATAGTGCGTTTTTTAAATGTTGATTACACACCAAATGATTCACAAATATCGCAGAAGTCATGTTCAGAAGATTTAAATTCTTTAGGTTCGTATGCATATTAGAAAAAGCGCGTATTCAATAACTGCTTGAAACATGCTAACAACTACAGAGGTGAAACACATGGCAGAAGAGAAAAAAGAGGGATCGGTAGGATTACAGACCGAAGCGAAGGGTAAAGAAGACAACACTGTCTTTATAGGAAAGAAAGGCACGATGGGATACGTTCTAGCCGTGGTAACACAGTTTAACAACGGCGCGAATGAGGTTTCCATCAAAGCGAGAGGAAAACTAATTTCAAGAGCTGTTGACGTAGCAGAGATAGTAAGAAGTAGATTTATGCCAGATGCCAAAATTAAAAACATCTCTATTTCAACAGAAGAACTAACTTCCGAGGATGGCTCGAAGAGCAAGGTTTCTGCGATAGAGATAACTCTTTCAAAATAACCTCTTCTTTTTTTCTTTTTTGTGAGGGTATCTCATGAAGATACTTGATAGATGGGGCATAACGTTAGCTATGCTAATGGGCATCCTCGTGTGGTTCTGTGCAGGATGGAATTATCTAGCACTAATGCTCTCATTTCTTATACTTGGCGTGGTCGCTACTCGCTACGAAAACGATGTTAAAAGGGAGATGGGCGTATACGAGCATGAGAGGGGATGGGAAAATGTCCTCTCAAATGGTCTTGCGCCGACGATTTTCGCTGTACTTTCTCCATCGATAGGAGCATTTCCTTTTATCGCATCGCTTGCTGCAACGACCTCGGATACGTTTGCTTCTGAGATAGGAGTGCTTTCGAAAGATAAACCAATATATTTAGGAACGTTGAAAACAGTAAAGCCAGGTACGAATGGGGCCGTAAGCATTATGGGTATTGTTGCATCTCTGCTAGGCGCAGCGCTGATAGGGACGATCGCGATTCTTCTCTTTAAAATAAATCCAAATCAAGCATTCCTCGTGTCGATCGCCGGATTTGTTGGTTCTTTTGTAGATACAATATTTGGAATTTTTGAGGAAAAGGGAATAGGAACAAAAGGAACAACAAACTTTATATGTTCGGTTGCCGGAGGTTTATTAGGATTTTTCATCTGAGGTGAAAAGACATGAAGGTATTCATACTTGCGGGTGGCGAAGGAACACGGCTGAGACCTTATACCTATAAATTACCAAAACCGATGCTTCCCATAGGGGAGGAAGAAAAACCGATATTGTATTACGTAATAAAAAATCTGAAAAGAAACGGTTTAACCGATTATATAATTACCGCCGGATACATGCATGAAAAGATAGAGGAATACTTTGGCGATGGAAAAAAATTTGGTGTGAAGATAGAGTATGTCATAGAAAAAGAAAAGATGAACACTGCAGGTTCGATTCTTCCTTTAAAGGACAAGGTTAATGAAACATTTGTTGTTGTTATGGGCGATCACATTACTAACATCAACCTCAAGGAAATGATAGAACAGCACAAAAAAAGCGGTTGCATAGCAACAATCGCTCTTCTGAAGGGAAAGATTCCAATAGAATATGGAGTTGCAAAGGTAGAGAATGGCTGTATTGTTGAATTCAAAGAAAAACCACTTATCGAAAATCTGTATAATACTGCCATCTATGTTTTTGAGCCAGAAATTTTCAATTATATTAAAGAAAAAGAGGATTTTGCAAAGGATGTTTTTCCTAGGCTTCTTAAAGCTAAAGAAAAAATAAATGCCTACATTTTCGAGAAGGAAGTTTGGTACGATATTGGTCGTGTTGTTGATTACGAAAGATTAAACAAAGAACTAAAAATGAAGGAGATATTCGGGGATTAATATCATAAATATAGCATCAGCACAACCACCGCTATAACTACTTCCATGCCTATAAAAAACAGAACCAAATCTCTCTCTGAAATTCCGTTGAAAAGCTTCATTATAAACTGAGCAAATCCGCGCACCTTTCCTTCTACAGGATAGAGCTTTCCGTCTTTGTATTCCCCCCACCATTTGGTACTCGGAAATCTATTATATGCTTTGATGAAGAAATCAACAACATAAGGTACAAGCAAAAGTGCACCAGCCGTTTCCATGTTCCCTATTATAACTCCTGTGGCAAGTGTGGCACCTATCGTAAGATTTCCAATATCTCCTGGAAAAACCTTGGACGGATACCAGTTGAAAAATAAAAATGCGAGGAGCGCTCCTAGATACGGAAGGAAGAGCAGCAAGGTCTCGGTTCTACCATGTGACAACGCAATTAGGCTTGCTGCAAAAAATATGACAACGCCCATGCCGGCTTCCATCCCATTGAACCCTGCAAGCATGTTAGTTAAGTTTGATGCTACTGCTATCCCTATCGGAATAAGAACAATGAGATAAAACAAACCAAGATCCACCATGCCGATGAATGGAAACATCAGCATGGTGCTTCCAGCAGCTCTTAGTGCTACAAGCGGTACAGCTGCAAAAAGAGGAAGAAAGGCCTTTACATATTGAGGGATGGCTATCAAGTCGTCTACTATGCCTATAAATGCAAGAGAATGAATCGTTAATATGCCAGCTAGAACAGGAACAAGTTCAAATTGAAAACCAAAAAACGTGTTGAATATGATAGCAAGAAGAACGCCTGCGGTGAAACCAGCGATTATCGCTATTCCTCCCATTTCTGCCACTTCTGGCTTATCTGGTTTATTAACATCATTTCCAGTCATGCCGGCTCTCTTTAATCTCGGAACAAGCAGTTTTGAAAATCCAAACGTAACAATAAAAGAAAAAAGCAATATCAGTATATAAATAAGTCCATTCATTTCATCGCCTTATTTTTTCAAGAACAGATTTTGCAAAATCTACCGAGTAATCCTTTTTCTCATTCATTTCTCTTGCCACTGCGTCTATTTCCTCTGGACTACTTGCACCAGCAAGTATTGCAATATTCCTAGCGTGCAATTTCATATGCCCTGCTTGTATTCCAGTTGTAGCAAGCGCGTAAAGCGCTGCAAAGTTATTCGCAAGACCAACGCATGCCATGACCATAGCGAGTTCCTTCGCGCTTTTTACACCGAGAATTTTTAGTGCAATCTTTGCTGTTGGAACACTATTGACTGCACCCCCAACAGTACCAACCGCAAGCGGTAATTCTATTCTTCCCTTTATTCCATTCTTTGTTTTTTCGAATCTTGTGAGCGGTTTATATCCTCCGAGCGATGCGTAGGCATGTGCCCCTGCTTCTATTGCGCGCCAATCTTGACCGGTTGCAACAGCAACGGCGTCTATTCCGTTCATAATCCCCTTGTTATGTGTTGTACAGCGGTAAACATCATTTGCGGCCATCTCATAACCATCCAATATCTTTTCAACAGCGTCCATGCCTATAACTTCATTTCTCCATTCAGCTTCGGCTCTGACTTTTCTTTTCACAGCAAGATTTGTGAGTATCTTAAGACGATGTTCTCCTCCTGTTATCTCAACCACATACGGAGCAATATTTTCGATAAGTGTATTGATCGTATTAGCGCCCATCGCATCTGCAACATTGACATCGAATTCGACAATAAGCATCTTTCCTCTTTTAGTTCTCATCTCTCGAAAAGAAACATCCTTCACTCCACCACCATATTTCTCGAGCCCCTCCGTGTATTTTTTTGCTGCTTCTAGCAGATTTATCTTCTTTTCTGTTAGTCTTTCTAATGCCCCTCTTTTTGGATTTACGATTTGAAGCTGACCGATCATCACGGATTCGTCTGCTTCTGCAAAGAATCCTTCCGGTAGGGTAAACTTAGCTGCCTTGCACGCCGCCGCAACGACTGAAGGTTCTTCGATAGCCATCGGGATGATATACTCTTTTCCATTAATCTTGAAATTTGTAGCGATACCGAGCGGAAGATGGACAGCACCAACTACATTTTCTATCATACGATCTGCTATATTGAAACTTAACGCTCCTGTATTTTTTAATATGTCTACCTCATCATCGTTCAATTTAGCAAACTCTTTTATTCTCTTAAGCCTCTCTTCTATGCTAAGTTTATAAAATCCAGAAACATCCATCTAATCATCTGTTCTGTTCTGTCCTATATTTTATTATTTATAATTGCTTTCAAGCCTGCTAAGTGCCTTCTCTATATTAGCGAATGCTGTATTGGTTTTGTTTTTATAGAATTCTCTAAAAATCTCAGTTAGTGCCTTTCCATCACCGTCTCCAAAATAATACCTTCCTTTGTTTCTTGTGAGAATACCTATCTCAGTTAGCCGTTGAAGATGATAATACACAGCCTTAGAGTTTTGTTTCTTTCCGCTCAGCGTTTCCAGTCGTTCTATTATTTCTTTTGTAGTAGGAAACTCGCCTTTTATGTGGAATTCGAGCAAGGCGTCAAAAGTATCTAAGAGAAGTGTTCTGCTCTCGTTTGGCATTATAAGACCGAGCGAAAGCGCAAGCCATCTTACTATAGACTTTCTAGCCAGCAGGACGTCATCTGGAAGACTTAATTCCCTAATAATAATCTCTGATTTTATAAACCTTGCCTCCGGAATCATACTAAGTTTTCTATGAGAACAATTAAAATTATTTCTTATTGTAGTGAAATTAAAGGTGCAACGAGGCTTGAGTAAATGGTAGACTTTAAACTGCGATTACATCCCAACGTACTTTTTGCTTATTCGCAGAATTATGTTGAAGTAATAGTAAGACTAGAGAATCGTGGCGCAGAAGCTGCATGGTGCGAAGCCGAAGTAAAGGTACCTGATGGTATATCCTTAAGTCCGGCAGGCCTTCTTTCTAAAGGGAGGTTAAGGCTCGGTATAGTGACAAAAAAAGAATACTTAGAAAAAGCAGTTAGGATATTTGCAAATAACTACACAGCACCGCAGATATACCGTGCCATATTCACTTTATTTGTATTTAACAAGGACGGGATAATAGAAAAAAGAATCGAAAAATCCATAGATATAAGGTGCGAACTCAAAAAAGAGGAAGTTCTCTAACTCTATTTTTATTAGATTTTTCTATTCGTTTGTCTTTTCAGTTTCTTCCTTACCTTTCTTCTTAATTTTTTCTTTTTTTGTTTCTCTCTTGGCTGTGCTTTCTTCTTTTGTCTTCTCTTCCACTCTTTCCGCCTCTTTCTGGATTTTTTCTTCTGCAGAAGCTTTTTGTGGTGCTGAGGATGTAGAAGGAGCAGTCTCTGATTCCTTTGCTTCTTCTTTCTTTACCGTCTCTGTCTCAGTCTCTGTTGTAAACTTGGCTTTTTCTTCTTCAATCTCGCTTATTTTCTCAAAATAATCTAAACTGTATTCGAATTCATCATACGCATTTATTTTTCCCTGTGCCATCATTATCTCTCGTGCAAGTATATAGAAAACAAGTGCAAGCGAGCGTCTTCCTTTGTTGTTGATGGGCACTATCAAGTCAATAAATTTTGTTTCGTTGTCAGTATCGCAAAGCGCTATAACGG